>NZ_JABXYX010000084.1 GCF_017982655.1 Brasilonema sp. CT11
TTAATCGCCTTCCATTACCCCAAGGTGGTTTTTTCCCTGAGGATTGGCCTAGCTTCACTCCACAACTTCATGTCTCTCAAATTACTCTCTCTACTGCCTGATTTTTAAATACCTACCCTTGAAAGGGTTATCACCCGGAGCACCTGACACAGGCCTTAGAGAAAATTTATCCACAGATCATGACGAAAATCAAGTTTGAACTCTCAGCAAAACCATCGAAACAAGAAAAGCAAGCGCAAGGGAAGTCTGGATTTATTCCGGTTGCCGCCAGGTGGGTGATTGAGCGCTCAAATGCTTGGATGGAGCGTTGTAAAATTCTGGTTAAGAACTTTGAACGAACCCTGGCTGGTGCTACGGCCAAACTCAACCTCTGCTTCATCAGGTTAATGATTAAGAGGCTTGCAGCCTCTTGTTAGATGTCAAATGGGTTCTATACAGATTATGGTGTTGCTTGAGAAAGAAAGTTGTGCAATATCTGACGACAAGGTGTGTTGTTGTGTCTACACTGCGAAAAGCACTCTCTCATGAGCGAAAACGATATGAGCAATACCTCAAGAACTGATTGGTCTAGAATTGATGCGATGACAGATGATGATATCGACACCTCCGATATCCCGCCATTATCGGATGAATTCTTTGCAAAAGCAAAATTACGACTTCCTTCATCGTCTCTGAAGAAGGTTACTATTCGTGTAGATGCTGAGACTCTAGCGTGGTTCCAATTACAGGGCGAAGCGGCTGAACAGCGTATGGCTGCTGCTTTACGAATCTATGCAGAAGCACACAAATACACTACTGATACATCGCGAGAATCAGCATAATACCTTTTATAGATTACTCCTACGACACACTATAGCCCGTATACTCTCTTACGTACACAGGTTGTAAACCCAACACGATATCATTCTTTAACACACCCATTGCTACCAATTCATCAGCAATCAATTTATCAGTTTGGTTGCGTTGAATCCAGATTTTACGGTCTTTAATATCTAAATGCATAACGCAATAGTAGATGCGGCGATGTTTATCCCATCCCAAATCAACAATTTGATAATGGTCGTGTTGTGTATCAAAAATTGTTTGCACCTCAATTTCGTCATTACTCAGTGTACTTTTGCTGTATTCTCTCAAGAGTTCTTGGATACACTGACGATAAAATTCTAATTTTTCCATTTGACTATTACCTCATCCACTGGATCGTATACAATCAGTTTGACTTGATATTTGCTCACTGACGCTTTGGGTAAATCATGTTGAAAAAATGACTCATAAGCAGCAATAGGAACACCTAAATATAAGGTGTATTCTGTCTTATTTAATTCTAAAATTAAACGGTAATTTAAATATTGACCCAGAGCAATATGGAAATCAAAAAAAGCTGAGTCACTCAAAAAAGTTTTGACTTGTACTGCAATCTTTTCTCCGAATTTCTCAGCTACTAACAGCCGTTGTGCAAGCAAGTCAACTCTAATTTCATCTTCCTCAGTAAACAAAATCCTCAAAGGGTCATGTTTGATCACCCACTGTTCTTTCTCAAGACCTTTTTTGAGTGCTTTGTAGAATCGGTCTTTGGCTAACATTTTTCCTCGCACACCTGTTAACCTGATTTTATATCAGTAAGGTATCCCAAAAAATCCTTGACTAAACTTCTTTAATCATTGGTTATTGATCATAAGTATTGACTTTTTACCACTCATGAGTTCTGATGCGAAACCCCATTCCTTTTAACAGTTATTTGCTATCAGTTATTAGGTTATCGGCACATCTGGCTCCAGAGGGGCGCTACGGTGGGGAGGGAGTAATTTAACAGTGGGATGAGTTAAGCTACGATATCTCGTATTGCCTCGTGCAATGACGTGGGGAGTCGCGCAGATCAAAGACGAAGATGACAGAAAATATTAAAACACAGAATACAGACAATCTTGTTACCATTGCCAAGCAATTTACCCTACAAGGGAAGATTACGGACGTCCAATCCTTGGGAAGTGGTAATATTAACGATACTTTTTTAGTGAGTCTAGATTCTCCAGAGGAACAGCATTTTGTTCTGCAACGCATCAACACACAGGTATTTCGTCAGCCACAACTGATCATGCAGAATATGCGTACCTTCACTGAGCATATTCATAAACGGCTACAAAATGCAAGTCTCAGCCGCCGCTGGGAAGTACCTCGGGTGTTGTTAACCAAGGATGCTCAAGATCACTGGAGAGATGTTGATGGTTCTTTTTGGCGGGCAATCAGTTTTATTGAAGGTGCACAGTCTTTCGACACGATGCGCGATCGCTCACATGCCAAAGAAATTGGCTACGCTCTGGGGATGTTCCACAATCTTATCAGCGACTTGCCGCCGGAAAAACTTGCTGACACCCTGTTCGGGTTCCACATTACGCCGCTGTACCTAAAGCAGTACGAGGAAGTTCTGGCGAAAACTAGTCCGCGCCAATCTTCTGAAGTGAATTACTGCTTACAATTTGTGAGCGATCGCACAACCTGGGCACATGTCCTTGAAAATGCCAAAGCCACAGGTAACCTACCACTGCGCCTAATGCACGGTGATCCAAAAATCAATAACGTTATGTTCGACACTGCAACCCAGCAAGCCGTGAGTGTGATAGACCTCGACACTGTTAAGCCAGGTTTGGTACATTACGATATTGGCGATTGTTTGCGATCGGGCTGCAATCTCGCTGGAGAAGAAACCGAGCAGTGGGAAAGCGTTTCTTTCGATACTGATTTGTGTCAGGGAATTCTACAGGGCTATCTTTCTGTGGCAAAGGCGTTTCTCACCGAGAATGACTATGCTTACATATACGATGCAATCCGTCTGATTGCGTTTGAGTTGGGACTGAGATTTTTTACTGACTATTTAGCAGGAAACGTTTATTTCAAGGTGAAACACTCAGAACACAACCTTGCGAGGGCGCTTGTCCAATTTCAACTCACCCAAAGCATCGAATCTCAGGAAACAACGATTCGCAACATCATTCAGGACATGAAATGAGCAACCAGACGTTTTCTCTGCAACCCTTTCCTTCTGCTGAACCAATATCTAATTTAAAGATTACAGGCAATATCGCCCGACAAGCAAATCAATTCACTATCCACTACGCGCTTGTCGGTGATTTAAAAGAAGTTGTCATTCCTACACCATCAGACACACCAGCACGAAAGCACGAACTGTGGAAAGACACCTGCTTTGAGTTCTTCCTTGGTGTCAAGAATTCTGATAGGTATTGGGAATTCAATCTCTCCCCAGCTGGAGACTGGAATGTCTATCGGTTTGAAGCGTATCGTCAAGGAATGCAAGAAGAAACAGCTTTTACAACACTCCCGTTTCATGTTGAGTTTCTATCGGACAGTTTCACACTTGAGTTGGATGTCAATTTAGATCAAATCATTGCAGCAAGCCAAGCCATTGAAATTGCTATCACTACCGTCATTAAATATAGAAATGAAGTGTCTTACTGGGCGTTAACTCATCGAGGAACTGAGGCTGACTTTCACCGAAGAGACAGTTTCATCATTGCGTCTTGAAATCCAAAATTAAGTTGTTGAATCTGTGGAATTGGCATATATTCGGGTTAAATGATGATGTTTTGACCAGCCAAGCTATCAATTTCTTGCGGATTTCTAACCGAATCTGTGTAGCTTCCATTGGAAGGAGCGAAGCTTTGTTGAGTCACTATTAAGTTTCTCAGGAATAAAAAATCTGTTGAGTGCTGATTATTTCTGGTGTCATTACAATAGAAGGGAAATCAAAAGTTTCTCTCTTTGCAACACATAGAGAGCAACGCATGTCTATTAACTTGAAAATAGCGTTAAGATAAAATGCACAAGTCATGCGATTGCGCAGAGCAACAGACGCTCAAAGAGGTATCGCTTTCTATAATTGGTGTGGAAGGGATGCGATCACATCTCTAAATCCTGAGTTTAAATATTATATTTAACTAGTTAAGTCAGTGAATAATAATGGCGCGTAAACTAATTGAACTGGAAGCAGGGGATAGCAGCACTATTTTAGTAGCGATTGACGTACCGGATGCGTCAGTAGGTCGTGTTTCCACAACTGGTGAGTTACCGATAGATAAAGTAGATCGTAGTTTTGATGCGGTAAAAGATTTGATTGTGCGCGGGTGTCGTCCAATTACGCAAGCATTTAAAACTTTGCAGAATGAATCACAACCTGTCAAAGCAGAAGTTGAATTTGGAGTTAATTTTACCGCCAAAGGTTCTGTTTACATTGTGGAATCCACAGGACAAGCATCACTTAAGGTGAAAATAACTTGGAATTTAGAACCGGAAGAAAATGAGTCATAAATTTTCATGCGTTGGGATTTAATTAAAACTTGTACTGTGGCAATATCTACTCCTGAAGGTGAGATCCGGGGTACAGGTTTTTTCATTTCATCTGAAGGATATTTACTAACTTGCGCCCATGTCGTTGAAGATGTTGGTGGTTGGGATCAGGTGCGTGTGAATGGGGAAGCGGTTGAGTTGATTTATTTAGGCGATCGCACCAGTGATGATTTTGCTGTGTTGAGATTATCTAGCTATCAAGGTGCTTCAATACCCTTGTCTTTGGACTTTCAACCGATGGATCGGTTTTTGTCGATTGGCTATGGGCGTCCGGACTTTCCCCAAGGTGCATCGATTGATGGCACGATTACCGATATTAACCGGCACTCAGAATTTGGCAACTTATCCATGCTGCGACTGCGCGTCGAAGCAAATTCGCAACAAGTGCAGGGGGGTTATAGCGGTTCACCTGTATTTAATGCCGCAAATCAACGAGTTATTGGAATCATCGCCGCTTACGACAACACCGAAGGCGCACTGGCTGTACCACTGGTGACGGTGCAAGAAAGATGGTCTGATTTAGAAAAATGGTTAAATCCAAGTTATTCAGATGAGGATTTTCCATTTTTCGACTCGACTTTTTATTCTAATTGTTACAGAGAGCTTAATAAGCAGGGAGCCTTAATCCGGGTGAAAGCACCTTTGCAATGGGGCAAAACCTATTTAATAAAAAATATTCTTGATTACGCTACTAAGCAGGGTTATAAAGCGGTGCGAGTAGACTTTCAAGAACCAGAAACAACAATCTTTGATTCTCTGGAAAACTTCTTGCAGTGGTTCTGCATAAAAATAGCGGAAGAATTAAATTTATCTGATAGCTTGCCTGAAAGTAGACAAAGCCCCCTGGGTGCCAACAGCAGATGTACAAACTTCTTTGAAAAATTTCTATTGCCTGCAATCAATAGTCCCCTTGTTTTGGGATTAGACAACCTGGATTGGATTTTTACTTATGAGCAAATAACTCGTAATTTTCTTCCTTTGCTACGTACTTGGCATGAAAAAGCGACAACCAGTATTATTTCGAGAAACTTACGGTTAGTCATTGCTTACTCTAAAGAAGATTTCATTCCCATAGATAGAAATCACTCGCCGTTCAATGTAGGTTTAGAGGTTTCAATACCAGAGTTAAGTCAGGTACAAGTGAAAAACTTGTTACATCATTACCAACTCAGTTTAAGTGAGGAGCAATTTCAACAATTGGGGGCGATGATGAATGGGCATCCTTACTTAATAAGGGTAGCCTTGAAAACAATGGCTTTACATGAGTTAACTTTGACAAGACTACTAGAAATCGCACCTACTGAAGAAGGTTTATATCGCACTCATTTGCTTCGCCTTTGGTCAATGTTGCAAGAAAATCCAGGATTGCTGGAAGCTATGAGGTCAATAGTTGCCGCTAATATTCCTGTCAGAATCGATGCAGAAAAAGCATCGAAGTTACGGGATATGGGGCTAGTAAAATACGTGGGCAGTTCGGTTCAGCCTTTGTGTAATTTGTATCGTTTATATTTTCGTGATCGCTTTGGAATGCAGTGATGATATCAAATTCCCTGTCTGACTTACACTACGAATACCAAGTCGGAGGTACTTTACCAGCAGATGCTCCTACGTATGTGAAGCGACAGGCAGATGAGGACTTATACGAACAACTACAAGCAGGGGAATTTTGTTATATATTTAACTCACGGCAGATGGGCAAATCGAGTCTGCGAGTGCAAATTATGGAACAGTTGCAAGCAGACGGATTTGCTTGTGCGGTTATAGACTTGAACGGAATTGGTACAGATATTACTCCAGAGCAATTGTATGCAGGGGTAATTGATAGTCTGGTTAGCAGTTTGCTTGTAGATGGAAATTTTGATTTAGACAACTGGTGGACTCACCATCATTTGCTATCACCAGTACAGCGTTTGAGCCTATTTATAGAAGAAATTTTACTCAAGAAGATTTCCAAAAAAATTGTGATTTTTATTGACGAAATTGATAGCGTCCGAAGTCTAAAGTTTTCGACCGACGATTTTTTTGCTTTGATTCGATTTTGCTATAACCAGCGTGCTGATAAGCCAGCATACAAGCGCCTCACCTTCACTTTATTGGGAGTAGCAATACCTGCTAATTTAATTCAAGATGAAAGATGTACGCCCTTTAATATTGGTCAAGCAATTGAACTCAATGGTTTTCAATTGGATGAAGCCCAACCATTAGTTCAAGGATTAGTAGGAAAAGTTAGTAATCCCGACGCAGTACTAGAAGAGGTGTTGGCATGGACAGGTGGGCAACCCTTTCTCACCCAGAAGCTTTGTAAACTTATTGCGGATGGAATGGAAGCGTCGGAGGTAAAAGAATTGGTACAACGACGCATTATTAATAACTGGGAAGCGCAAGATGAGAAACAACATTTGCGGACGATACGCGATCGCATTCTTAAAGACAACCCGCTTACACTTCAATTACTAGGACTATATAAACAAATTTTGCAGGGAGAAGATATTGTCGCAGATGGCAAACTAGAAAAAATCGAATTGCGACTATCTGGTTTGGTAGTTAAGAAGCAGGGTAAATTAAGGGTATATAACCCTATCTATGAACAAGTTTTTAATAAAGATTGGGTTGAGCAAGAGCAAAACAAGCTGCGTCCCTATGCAGAGAAACTATCAGCTTGGTTAGCTTCTGATTCTCAGGACAAAACCCAGTTATTACGTGCAGATGAATTGCGAGATGCTCTAGAATGGGCAGAAGGCAAAAGTTTAAGCGTCCAAGATTATCAATTTTTGGCTGCCAGTCAACAATTAGAAAGAGAAGAAGCTCAAAGACAAGCGCAGTTGCAAGTTAAGAGATTGACTGTTATAAGTTCTGCGATATTGCTCGTATCTTTTATTGCCGCTGTGGTTGCAGGATTAAATGCTTATCAAGCCCAAAAAGCCACGAAGCTAGAGCAAAAAGTTGCTACTGCTTTACAGCAATTTGAGATCACGCCTTTAGAATCTTTGTTTTCAGCTATGCTAGCAGCACAAGATTTGAAATCTCAAGTTAAGAATGAGAAAGATCCGGCAAAATATCCAACCCTCAGTCCGTTATATGCATTACAAACGATTCTTGATGGTAATCGTCAAACCAATCAGATTAATACTTACCAGGAAGGTGTCAATAGCCTACGTTGGTTTCAAGGTGACACACGAATTGCGACAGGTGCTGAGGATGGCACTATAAAAATATTTGATCTCAAACAAACAAATCACCAAATAATTATTAGAGCTTCTGAAAAATCAATTCCAATTACTGCTATTGATTTTGCACCAGATGAAAGTAAGTTTGCTGCAGGGAGTAAAGATAGCTCTCTCAATGTCTGGCAAACAAAATCTCTCAAGAAATTGGCATCGATTTCAACTGAACAAGAAACAGTCAATAATGTTCGATTTATCGATAATGACAAAATAGCTACATCTGGGAAAGATGGCACTATTAAACTGTGGAATCTTTCAGGAAAGCAATTGTCTCTAATTCAAACAATTAAAGCTCATAAGCCTTGTGGCACGGATAATATTAAATGCGATTCTCATCAGCCAAGCATCAAAAGCCTTAATCTTAGCCCAGATGGCAAGCTAATTACTTCAGCTGGAGACGACAGAGAGGCAAAGCTATGGGAAATAGATGGAAGTGAAATAAGGCGCGAACCAAAAGTAGTATTTAGAGGTTATAAAGCCAGAATCAACAGTGTCAACTTTAGCCCTAGCTGTAAAAATACTACAAACCCTAACTGTAAGATTGCTACAGCTTCAGGTGATGGTATGGTCAAACTTTGGAAACTATCAGGACAAGAACTACGAGAGTTTCCGGCGCATCTCGAAAGTGTTCAGGTAGTTCGTTTCGGTAAAACGGATGATATGCTGGCTACTGCTAATAAAAATGGCACAATCAAATTGTGGAAGTTAAATGAGTCTACAAGTATTCAGGTCGATCTGCTAGCAGAATTTAGAGGTCATCAAGGTAATATTGTAAGTTCCCGTTTTACAAAAAATGGCGAACAATTTGCTACAGCAGGAAAGGATGACGGCACCATCAGACTGTGGACAGTTGATAACAAAGAGCAGTTTTCGGTATTCCAAGGTCATAACAAGCGAATCAACAGTGTTTGTTTTAGCCCGGATGGTCAGGAAATTGCTACTGCTTCTGATGACGGTACGGTAATACTGTGGAATATTTCAACAAAAGCTAAGAAAATTTTAGAAAACCATCCAGGTAAAAGTGTTAAAAGCGTTCGCTTTAGCAAAGACGGACTAATTGCTACAGCTGGAAGTGATGGCATGATAAGGCTTTGGTATCCCAAAGGACAGAAGAAGTTGAAAGAATTTCCTGCAAATCAGGGTGATACTATCAAGAGCGTGAATTTTAGTCCAAATGGTAAGCTTCTCGCTACAGCTGGAAACGATGGCACAGTCAAACTGTGGGATTTAAATGGAAAATTGCCGTACAATCCATTCGTTCTCGGGGCAAAAGCTGAAGCTGTTAGGTTTAGTCCCGACAGCAAGTTTTTGGTTGCAGTTGGAGGAGAAGGCAAGGCAAAGCTGTGGAAAATTAAAGAACGACAACTGATAGAACTCAAGGGACATCAAGGTACTGTCTACGGAGTCAGTTTTAGCCCGAATAGCAACGAAGTTGTTACAGCTGGGGATGATGGCACGATCCGACGGTGGAATTTATCAGGAAAACCCTTGGCAGAACCATTAAAGACTTATCAGGGCAGTATCAAAAATATCAGTTTTAGCGACGACGGCAAGATACTTGCAACGGTTGGGTATAATGGCACAGTCAAACTATGGACTTCCTCAGGAAAACTATTGGCAAACTTGAAAGGACATAATGGGATTGTCAGAAGTGTTAATTTTAGTAAGGATGGAACAAAGCTGATTACAGCTGGGGATGATGGCACGGCAAGAGTTTGGCATGTCAGATATTTAGATGAACTTATGCATGAAGGTTGTCATTTGTTGCGATATTACCTACTTACCCACGATCAAGCACAAAAAGAACTTCATGTGTGCCCAAGTTTTACAACAAAAAATGACAAGCGTGAGTGAATTGTTCTGCCAGCCTCAATCAACTCGCAACAACACCTTTTCATTTTACATTTGATTAAGTTGAGCGATTTATGTTGGCATTTTGTAGTACCCAAGTTTGACAGCCTGTCTTTTGACAACAAGTGCTGGATAACATCAAAATTATGGTGATTCTTAAAGAATATGCCAATTCTCGGGAGAACACGGGATGAAAAAGATTTTTTCAGTATTGTTGTTGGTGATGGTAATTTTTGCCTTTGCCTTCAATTCTCCAGCTCTTGCAGCAGACGCTGCTAAGGGAGCTAAACTCTTCAGTGCCAATTGCGCTCAGTGTCATGCGGGTGGGAAGAACTTAGTTAACGCTGCCAAAACCTTAAAAAAAGAGGCTTTGCAAAAGTTTGATATGTACTCAGAAGAAGCTATTATCACCCAAGTGACAAAAGGTAAAGGTGCCATGCCTGCCTTCAAAGGTCGTTTGAAACCTGAGCAAATTGAAGATGTAGCAGCATATGTGCTCGGACAAGCTGATAATGGTTGGAAGTAAAAATCAGTACTAATTTTCTACGTAAAAATATCAGCTTGATAGGTAGGGCGTTTGCCTTACCTACTATTTTGTTCTGCTAGCAATGTGAGACATTCTTATGAATCGCTTGAATCGCTGTTTTCGATTCATGCTTGAGTTTGGTGTTGCTGTGGTACTTGCTTATTTTGTGCTGATTTCACCAATACACTTGTCAGCAACAGCCAGCACCCAAGTCACAGGGGATGACTTCTTTAAGATGGGAGTCAAAAATGTGCTGAACGACAACTATCAGGAAGCTATCAAAGATTTCACTCAAGCAATTGATCGCCAGAGCAGTTTTGCTGCGGCTTATAGTAATCGATGTTTCGCTTATCTTCAATTAGAAGATTATCAGAAGGCGGTAGCAGATTGCAACCAGGCGATAAAAAATGCGCCTGACGGTGCTGAGGCTTATGTGAACCGGGGACTTGCCCAGTACAGACAGGGAAATTATCCGGCTGCGATCGCTGATAATAGTCAGGCGATGCTCCAGCAGGGAGCCACCCAAAGGGTGATCGCACTCAAACCCTATGATTTCCGAGCCTACTATAACCGAGGGATTGCCAATGCTATGTTGGGAAATCACCAACAAGCAGTAGCAAACTATAATTCAGCCTTAAGTCAAATTTCTCCCTACCCTAGTCCTCTACTTGCGGATATTTACAATGACAGAGGGATATCTCGTTTCCAGTTGCAAGATTTCCAAGCAGCCAACCACGACTTTTCTCTAGCAATTCGTCTCAATCCTCAGGATTATAGAGGTTACTTTAACCGAGGTTGTATTAGTGGCAAAAATGGAGATAACAAAAGTGCCATTCAGGATTTTACTGAGTCACTGAAGTTGAATCCTAACGATGCTAAAGCTTATTTTAACCGAGGTATAGCTTATCATGAGCTTGGTTATGAACAGGCTGCAATACCAGACTTACAAAATGCGGTTAAATATTTTGCAACCTTGGGACAAACCACCTTATACGAAAAAACTTTAGGTTTGTTGAAGAATTTACGGCAGGAACTTTTATTTTTATCAGAAATAGCTCTTGTTTCATTTTGGTGAGCTTTTCTTGGGTGAGAAATTAAACTGAGAGAGTTTTTCGATTGAAAAATCCTCTCAGTTTAATTTCTACTTACATCTGTTCGCTAGAAAGCTTAGGTAGTTGCTCAATCGCTTTTGACCAAACTCTTTTGTAATCTTCAATAGCACCGCTATAATCTTTTAGCTTAGAGCGGGCGTTACCCCGGCTAATATAAGCTTTAGCATCGTTAGGATTGAGCTGTAGAAAGTGGGTGTAATCTTCAATTGCACTATGGTAGTCTTTTAGCCGAGAGCGAGCATTAGCTCGATTTATGTAAGCTTCGGCATGATTGGAATTCAATTTCAGACACTGAGTGTAATCTTTAATTGCGGCAGTGTAATCTTCTAACTCACAATAAACATTGCCTCGGCTAATGTAAGTCTTAGCATCATTCGGATTTATCCACAAGCACTGAGTATAATCATCGATGGCACCAGTGTAATCTTTGAGTAGAAAACGAGCATTTCCCCGGCTGACATATACTTGTGGATCGTGAGGATCCATCTTCAAAGATTGTGTGTAATCCTCGATCGCGCCACTATAATCATTCAAATCACAACGAGCATTACCCCGTTGAATATATAACTTGGCTTGATCAGAACTTAGTAACAGAGTAGCGGTACTTTCTTCAGGCTGATATTGGGTGTTATTTAAGGTAACGTAACCTTCCGCATCGTCAGAATTAAATGGCAGATACTGGATGCTATCCTCAAATGTGTTACTGTCATTTTCCAACATAGAGTGAGTGTGAGTCTGGCTGATATTGATATCACTGTCCATATCCATATCAGTGGAATGGAGTTCCAAATAATGGGTGTGTTCTACAACTGCTTCTTTTTTCTCAACTTCAGAGTAAGTAAACCCCATATCACCAGGAATCGAATTGTGAGGATGAGAGTGCATGGCTCTACTGTAATCTGCAACTGCTCCTTTGTAGTCTCCTAACTCAAAGCGGAGTAACCCCCGATTTTGGCGAGCTTCAACATCGTTAGGATTGAATTGCAGATACTTATCAAAATCCATCATTGCACCTTGGTAATCTCCTACCTTTTGACGGGCAAGCCCTCGGTTATAGTAAGCCTTAAAGCCGTTGGGATTGAGCCTCAAGAACTCGTTAAAGTCTAGAATGGCTCCTTTGTAGTCTCCTTTTTGAGCCTTTTCTTCTCCTCGGCGGTAGAAGACTTCAATAAAATCGTGTTGCTGACGAAGCTGTTGTGCTGCCTGCTGTTGTTGAATAATAGTATGTGATAAAGTTATCGCATGGCGTCGCAACTCAAATTGTGCCATGACCTGACTACTCAATGCCCGTAGTCCTTCCACCTGTTCCAGACTCAAATCCCGAGGCATAACATCAATGACGCATAGCGATCCAAGTCTAAATCCCTCAGGTGTAATCAGGGGTGCGCCAGCGTAGAAACGAATGTTCGGATCACCGAGTACCAAGGGGTTTGTTGCAAACCTAGAGTCTGCTAACGCATTTCTGACAATTAATGGTTTTTGCTGCAAAATGGTGTAAGCGCAGAATGCAAGATCCCGACTTGTTTCAGGTGCTGTTAAACCCACCTTCGATTTAAACCACTGCCGACTCCCATCAACAAGGCTAATGATGGCAATTGGAGTATGACAAATTTGTGCAGCGAGGAAGGTTAAATCGTCGAAGACTTTTTCCGGATGAGTGTCAAGAATTTGATACTGGCGCAGTGCATTGAGTCTATCCAATTCATTGTTAGGCAGTGGGGGTTGTGAGTTCATCTTTCTTTGATAGATTTTCAAAGGTTGGTTTCTGAAAAAATGTATTTTATCAATAACAGGTAGTTTTATCTAAGTGGTATTCTGCTTATCCAGTACTTAAAGACACTCAATTTACTTGTGCTATGCGAGTGAAAAAGCCCTTTGAACTGGTTAATTACTGGCTGCTAAAGCGGTTAAAGTCAATATCCTGTTAAAAACCAGATCCAAATTGTGACTCATTTCAAATTTAGTATCTAACATTCTGTGTATCCGAAATAACACTCTTTGGTCATCATAATTAATAATACAATTATTACATCTACTTTTAGGTAGATTTTCGATTGGGAATGATCTTTTTGTTTCATGCTCAATCAGAACAGAAGGTTTAGTACCTAGACAATGGAGACACTTACACGTTTGAGGTATCTAAAAATCAATAACATTGACATTTAGCCTGATGTATGCATACATTTATTAAATCTAGCAGGTAACTTGATCGGTTCACTTTGGCATTTACCTTACTAAGTATAAATGAATTAACTATGAATGCTAATAAAATTCCTAGATGAATGTTTGAAAAAATTTATGGTTTTCCTAGAGGAGTACTTATTAAAAAGTATTTAGTTAGTCCTAATACGTCTGAAGAATACCATTTTCCGGATAACTATAGTTTTTGTGAAAAAACTTCTTGAAGCAGGACAGAAATACTTCAAGAAGTTTTTTTACTATGAAATATGTTGATAATTCTTTCCACAGTCTATTTTACAGACTTGTCATGACTTGAGCTAACTCATTAGATAAATCAACTCTAGATTCTTGAGACTTTTGAAATAAAACACCAGCTAAAAAGTAATAATCGCCAGAATAGAAAGCCATTTTGTTTTTTCGTAATTTTTCTATGTGTTTCTTCACTTTTGGCTCAGAGCTATAGTAGCCAAATTGCAAAGGTAAAACCACGAAATTCTTTACATAGTAACCGTTGGCTCTTGCGTGATGAATTGTACTTTCTGGGTTAGAAAAGCTAGAGACTAAAAGTAATACATTCTCATAACCTAATGATAAGAGTTCGTTGGTAACTGTTGCTCCATCTTCTCCACCAAATAACAAAGGTATATAAATATCATTATCTGGTGCTGGGATATAAGGTGGATTAGCTACTAAATACTCTGCTTCGCGTTGAGAAGAATCAAACAAACAGGAATTATAGATGATGTATTTATGACCAAGATTATATTCATCTATTGTTGAATTTGCCGCTTTCCAAGCAGAAGGATTTAATTCAAATCCATGTATCACACCATCAAACCTGTTTTTCAAAAGTGAATTAATAACAGGGCTACCATCTCCGGAGCCAAATTCAACAACACATTCCGATTTTTTACAATCTCTAAAAACTAAATTTTCTAAGCAGTTGGAATAGAAATTAGATTCTTCCGGGCAATAAAAGATGTCTTTCATTTGACTTTCACTATCTGTAAATAACAATTGTTATCATGGGCAGTGCTCACCCTAAAAGGTATTTGCAAAAAGGCAAGCACAAACTGTACCTAAGCCAAGCAATTGATGACTCAAGAAATAGTTTGCTTTTAAGTAAAGACCAATTAGCTTCTAACTTTTAACATGTCTTACATAGATGAGGCGACTTGTTCTGCTTCACGTATTGATTGGACAACAGCAATAGCCGCGCGATCGCCCATCAGCTTTTCTTGGTCGTACCCCAACACCAGTTCCCACGCCTCATTGGGATACATTTGGGCTAAAGGTAAAGCCACATCATCCAACATCCAGCGTCCGTGGCGTTCATCTTCCCGAATGTGCAATTCCCAATAACCCATCGCTGCGTCAGATAGTCCAAGTCTTTGTGCTGCAGCAAGATAGTTTCTATAAGCCGCAGGTCCTGCTATCTCAAAATAGGTTAACCCACCACTATACCGTAGGAAATGACGCTTGCACTCAGTCAGTAGAAAGTTCTGATTAGCGCAGCCGAGAACTTCCCAAGGAACTAAATCGAAATATCCTTCTGGTTCAGTATTCATCCCAAATTCAGTCAGCATTTGGGCAAAAAATGTAGAGTGCTTGCGAGAAAAACGACCGTTGCCGTACTCTTCCAACAGGACTCGCACCAAAGTACACTGTACTTGATTAGCAGCGCCACCCAAAATGCGGGAAAGACGACTACCTTCCACTAAACCGTCAAACGAGCCAATAGCCAGTAAGTGACGGTAGCCAGCCTCGCTCATTTCCTCCCGGATGTAGCGACTATCTTCTGATAAAGGCGGTTCTAAATCGTAAGCACCACGCTCAATGAGAGCTTGCTTAACATCTAGTTGTTGCAATGCAGCCACATCGATTTGTCCAAGTTCCCACTCTTGCCAAGCTGTCTCAATTTGGTCACGCACCTTATACAAGTAAGGAGAACGCTCGTTTACGTAGTGGCGTAGGTCATCGTACCAAAACAGATTCAATCGATTAATACGATAAAGAACGCGCTGGAGAAAACGATGAGCTGCATCATCACCAGCACCATTTTGATAAGCAGCAGAAATCGCTACACCGAGTGTGTGTTCAAACTCGTTCTTCTGTGAAGGTTCTGCTTCTAATTTTTTATCTAAATTTTCTGTTGCCAGCAGTTTTATAAATTGCTGCTCAGCAAGGTCGTAATTTATACTTGTTCCTTCTTTGATATGCGTACTTTTTGCTTCAACCTTGGCAAGAGGAGATATCATTAAATTGCTTTGCATGGAACATTTAGCTAGTAAAAGCTGCTATGAAATTATTTCAGCGTGTACTATCTAGATTTCCATGAAGTCAATTTAACTACCTCTGCCGTGAGTGATAAAGAAAAATTAAGTTTATGATAAGAAATTCAGTATACAGGCATACAAAAATCTGGAGATGGGGAGATTCAAAATTTTGAATTTTGAATTGATATGTCTGCTTGTCACGCCAGTCCGCTCTTGCGGAGGATACCGAACTCTTGGGACAACTCTTGGCACAAAGGCGCTACTCCGCTTTTGTTCAACGCGGATTGGTAGGTGTTTGATTGGCAGGTATTTGAGTCATTGGTTTACTTGGTGGAATTTGTTCAATAGTAATCAGTGCTTCCATCACTGACTTAGCAACGGGTGCGGCTACAGTACCACCATAAGCATTTTGACCCCTGGGATCATCAATCAACGCCAACACAACATAGCGGGGAGATTCCACAGGTAAAATACCCACAAAGCTGGTGATTTTAGCTCCGATGATGTAGCCACCAGCGCGACTAGCTTTTTCGGCTGTACCAGTTTTGCCTGCGATGCGATATCCAGGAATTTGTGATTCTTTTCCTGTTCCGTCATCAACCACAGTTTCCATCATTTCTACAACTTTTCGGGCAGTCGCAAATGAGAAGATTTGACGCGGTGCAGGTCGATTGGGTGAGTAGTGGATCTGTCCTTTGGTATCTACCAATCCCTGGACTACGTGGGGTGTGACCAATTTACCTCCATTAGCTAAAGCACCAAGCATTTGCACCAACTGCAACGGTGTCAACGAAAAGCCTTGACCAAAAGAGGTCGTTGCTGGTTCAACTGGTGTAGCAAGAAATTCTTGCTGGCTTTTGAGCTGACTGCTAACAGTGAAGGGTAAATCTGTATCAACGCTTTGCCTCAAACCCAAACGTTCCAACCAACCGTAGTAGACAGAGGGTTGCATTCTTTGAATAATTTTCACCATGCCTATATTACTGGAGTGCTGCAAAATCTGAGCGATGTTTATCCGCCCGTAACGTTTGTTTTCAGCATTCTTGATTGTTCTGTCACCTACTTGAATGTAACCAGGGTCATTAAACATATCTTCAGGTTTAATAATGCCAGCTTCCAAACCAATAGCTACATTTAAAGGTTTGAAAGTTGAACCTGGTTCATAGAGATCTGCTACTGTCCAGTTTTTAAATAAAGAGATATCGGCTTTAGAGTATTCGTTTGGATTATAAGTGGGCTGAGAAACCAAAGCGAGTAGCGAACCATCCCACGCATCCATAACTATCACTGCCCCTCGTTTTGCTCGGTACTTTTGTATTTGTGCCTTAAGAGCAAAGCGGGCAACTCTTTGTAGACGGCTGTCTATAGTCAGTTGTAGTCGCAGATCATCAGAATTGAATAAACCGTCTGGAGCATAATCTGGCATCAGCGACCCGTTACCTGTTCTGCTGAGCCGTACCATATGCATAGAACGTTCTAGCAACTTCTCTTGGCTGTACTCCACACCAGCCTGACCACGACGGTCAAGATTAACATAACCTACTACTTCTGCAGCTAAATCCTGCTGTGGGTATAATCGGGAGTATTTTTGAATTGACTCTAGACCATTGAGATGTAGTGAAGAAATACGATCTGCAATTTCTTCGCTTAAGGCACTAGCAAGTGTAATACCGCTTCTTTTGCTGTCAAACTTTTTTTCTAATTCATCAGCATCTTGATCCAGTATTGGCGAGAGCAGTTCTGCCATCTGGTCGTTAGACTTTTCAAAAAGTTTGGGATGGGCATACAAAGTATATACCGGACGGTCAATTGCCAGCAAATCTTTATTGCGATCCACCACTGGGCGACGGGGTATAAAAGGTCGCAAATTCACCATTTGTTGGTTTCGCGCCTTTTCTGTTAACTTTGCTCCCCGTATAATTTGCAAATTGTATAAATTAACACCCAACCCAAACCCCGCTGCAATGAGAAAGCTCCAAACAATGAGAAGTCTAAATTTTATGTTGGGTGGTTGCTCTTGCGTGGAGTCAGCAAGTTTGTTATTCGACTCTCGTCTCGAACCCTTCTGCTGTCGCTTCTTAAATGATGGTTTCGGAAAGTTAAAGTTTTTTAATTTTGTTCTGCTTGATGATTTTGGCATGAAAATAGTCCTTTGTCCTTTGTCTTTTGTTTAAGTCCCGCTAATGACAAATGACAAATAACTAATACCCCAGTGGATTCGGGGTGTGCTGTTGTATTTCGGAATTTGGTGCTGTGGTGGCTACTGAGTTAGACTCAACAGGTGCTGGATTCAAAAAAATCATTTTATCGGGAGAAGGCGATACGAGTTTGGCAGGTGGACGTTCTGCTTCTTGTGCCATTTTGTTTTTTAGTACCTCGTTAGTGGTCATCAATTGGCGCTCATGGCGTTGCAAGTTTTGCATTTTACGGTATGCTTGACTCCAGAGTTGTTGAGAATACACAGTCCAACCATAAACCACAAGTGTTACACTTACCAGTGCAAACGCCATAATTGAAGAATAACGATGTAAAGTATACAACCGCAGCAGCCAGGAAGGTACGGTCTCAGCAGATGGCATCACGGGCACAGTTGACGCTTTTTGTTTGGTGGGGTCTGACAGTGATGTTGTTGTCTGTTTCTTGGCGCTAGAAGCTTCCCTTGGGAGTTCCTGTAGAGAGGGTGACGATTTTTTTGACGAAGCCCTCTGTTTTTTGGTGGATACTGGTGTAGACACAGCAGGCAGATCAACTTTTAAAGTTTTTAACTGCTTTGCCTCTGGGGCTTTTTCAGGTTTGGCGGACGCTTTTTTTTGTTGAGCAGGGCGACGTTTTTTGCGACTTGTCACTTCTGTTGGGAGCCTACCGCCCGTCGCGGAAACATCTGATTTACGTGCAACAGCCATAATTGTTTGCAATTTTTGGATTATGAGACTTTACTCTATGATCATTGTCTGTTTTTACTCTTGTTATTATTGCCGATCAGACAATAACCACAAATAACACCATTAACTTGGTCAATAGATTGTGATAGGTAGGCGCACTAATCTTTGTATCCCTAAGAAACATGGTTTCCTAAAGAAATTTAGATTTCTTGATAGTTCTGGAATAAACCCTGAAGATCTTGAGTGCTCAGGTATCGCATTTAAAAGTATGACAACGCATTGTCACTATAAGCAAGAGTGTGCGAATCAAATCAGAATTTTTGGTATGATATCGCGCTCCGTGACTTAATTTAGTAATGCTACCCTAAACAATTAAGTTACCCTACAATAAACTCAGGAATTTTGCTTAAATCTGTGATATCAAATCACTTAAAAAAAAGCAACAGATGGGGTATCTTAATCAACAGACTAAAATAGTTATTGCCGCAATTGGTGAAAGAGGAGTTATGAAAGTTAAAATCGTCAGTCTTGCATTAATTCTTGGTCTTGCCGCAACTCTGGGAGCTTGTGAAGGGGGCGGTGGAGCACCTGAAGGCGGTGCTGGAGGTGCTGGAGGTGCTGGAGGTACTGCTACTTCATCACCTTCTGAACCATCAGACACCGGTGCTACCCCTCCTGCTGGTGGTGCAGCAACTAGCCCTGCTGCACCTGGTGGCACTACAGCTACCCCTAGTACTCCTGCTACGCCAAGCAAGACTCCTTAATAGCAGTCTCAAAACAGCGAAAACTTGTATTGAGCTACCTAATCTGGAAAAGTGCTCAGGTAGTAGCACCTGAACTTGCCAGACGCTGACAACAACTTCCCCAAGAAACCCGGTTTTTCTATGAAACCGGGTTTCTTGGCATGTAAGCCCCTGGAAAGATAAAAATATAAGAAGTAGAAAACCAGGAGCTGTTCAAAATTCAGGCATTCAAAATATGCCTCTGCTACGCTAACCGCTCACAAAAAGAAGAAACTTTCTTCGCTCAAGCATCCTACCAGTTGACTGTAGGCAACTTTTAGGCGCGACACCAAAGCTTATGACCAGGAGTAGAGGGAAAATGAGAAAAGTGATAAAGTTTCTGCTTTTAATTGTCTGTACTAGCATATTGGTAGAGTTAAGCACTTCACGGGGAGCATTGGTGATGGCATTACCGCCAGAACAAGATTTACCAGAAGAAATATTGCGAACCCAGATTATTACAACAGCGCGATCGCCTGTTGACGGTAAGCCTCTAACTGCTGGGGAATACGCTCAATTACAAGCCCAGTTACAAAAAGCTCCCCCACCAAAACTTGCTCCGCGAATTCAAGATCAAGTTTTTTTGATACGGCTGCGTAAGACATTGCTTCAGCTTTTCCCATTTTTAGACATTTGAAGGGTTTACCCTGAGCGGACTTGTGCTGAGCGCAGCCGTTCGCGTAGCGTCTGGTGGAGGAGATAGCAGCCGAAGGGTATGGGGATCAAACAATGAGTGCACATCATCCCACGTTCGGTACTCACTCAACCAATGAAGCACATTCTTCCAATGGTACTCCTTCCAAGGTACGATCACTATCACAACAAAATTTGCAAAGAAATGTAAAGAATGTAAAGAATATATATAGGCGTTTTACAAAGCAAATTTACTTAATCACTTTATTCAACGAACGTAGGTAGCTCCATGTCTATGACCACGATAGCCCCAGAACAAGTTAACAGCATCGTTTGGAATCAACATCAAGATCCGTTTGAAGTACTAGGTGCCCATCCCATAGAACAGAATGGTAAAAGCTTTTGGGCTGTGCGAGCCTACCTACCAAGTGCGAGTGAGGCGTGGGTTATCCTTCCTGAAGAACGGAAGGAATACCCAATGGAAGCGGTGCATCATCCCCACTTTTTTGAATGCACGATAGAAACAAATGAACTGGCGAACTACCAGTTACGGATAAAAGAAGGGGAACACGAGCGAGTCATGTATGATCCTTACGCTTTCCCTTCTCCCCGCCTGACTGAATTTGATTTGCACTTGTTTAGCGAAGGTAACCATCACCGGATTTACGAAAAACTGGGAGCGCACCCCACAGAAATCAACGGTGTTAAAGGCGTTTATTTTGCTGTTTGGGCACCGAACGCCCGTAATGTGTCAATTTTAGGAGATTTCAATCTTTGGGATGGTCGCAAACACCAGATGCGTAAAGGTCACACTGGGATTTGGGAATTGTTCATTCCCGAACTTGGTGTAGGAGAGAGTTACAAATACGAAATTAAAAACATTGAAGGACACATTTACGAAAAATCTGATCCCTACGGTTTTCAACAAGAACCCCGCCCCAAAACCGCATCCATTGTCACTGATTTGGATGCCTATACCTGGAGTGATCAACACTGGCTGGAAAAACGGCGTAACAGCGATCCCCTCACCGAACCCCTTTCAGTTTACGAACTGCATTTAGGTTCTTGGTTACATGGATCTAGTGCAGAACCACCACTACTGCCCAATGGTGAAACCCAGCCAGTCATCACAGTTTCAGAACTCAAGCCAGGCGCACGCTTCCTAACATACCGGGAACTAGCAGAACGGCTTATTCCCTACGTCAAAGATTTGGGATACACTCACATTGAAGTTCTGCCTCTTGCCGAGCATCCCTTTGATGGTTCTTGGGGTTATCAAGTCACTGGGTATTATGCTCCCACCTCCCGTTTTGGTAGACCAGAAGACTTTATGTACTTGGTTGACCAATGCCACAAAAATGGTATTGGGGTGATTGTAGATTGGGTTCCCGCTCACTTCCCCAAAGATGGTCATGGTTTAGCATTCTTTGATGGTACTCACCTTTACGAACACGCTGACCCCCGCAAAGGCGAACATAAGGAATGGGGTACTCTCGTGTTCAACTATTCCCGTAACGAAGTCCGAAATTTCTTAGTAGCAAATGCCCTCTTCTGGTTTGACAAATTCCATATTGATGGTATTCGCGTTGATGCTGTCGCCTCAATGCTTTATCTTGACTATTGCCGCGAAAATGGAGAATGGGTTACCAACCAGTACGGCGGTAGAGAAAACCTGGAAGCTGCAGATTTTCTGCGTCAGGTCAATCACACTATTTTCAGCTATTTCCCTGGTGTTGTCTCAATTGCCGAAGAATCCACCTCATGGCCAATGGTATCTTGGCCTACCTACACCGGAGGCTTGGGTTTTAACTTGAAGTGGAATATGGGTTGGATGCACGATATGCTGGACTACTTCAGCATGGATCCCTGGTTCCGCCAATTCCACCAAAACAACCTCACCTTTAGTATGTGGTATCACCACAGCGAGAACTACATGCTGGCACTGTCCCACGATGAAGTGGTGCATGGTAAGAGCAATATTATCGGCAAAATGCCTGGAGATAGATGGCAGAAGTTCGCTAACGTGCGTTGTTTGTTTGCTTACATGTTTACTCACCCAGGTAAGAAAACCATGTTTATGAGCATGGAATTTGGACAGTGGAGTGAGTGGAATGTCTGGAGTGACTTGGAATGGCAGCTATTCCAGCATGAGCCACACCAACAGCTAAAACAGTTTTTCAAAGAGCTAAACCATCTTTACCGATCCGAACCAGCTTTGTACACCCAAGATTTTGGCCGCGAAGGGTTTGAGTGGATTGACTGTAGCGATAACCGCCACAGTGTGGTTTCTTTTATCCGTCACGACAAGGATTCTGATGATTTCGTTGTTGTGGTTTGCAACTTCACACCTCAACCCCATTCCCACTATCGCATCGGTGTTCCAGAACTAGGATTTTATACTGAGTTGTTCAACAGCGATGCTCGTCAGTATGGCGGTAGCAATATGGGTAACTTAGGTGGAAAGTGGACAGACAATTGGTCACTTCACAATCATTCATACTCGCTGGATTTATGTCTACCACCTTTGGGAGTATTAATTCTCAAGTTGGATAAGGAGAAAACAGCACAGATGATGGAATGATTACTCATTTGTCATGAAATCAGTGAACGCTTAACAGTGAACAGTGAGTCCAGTGCTTGATGAGGGTTTCCCGACAGAGGCATCTGGCGTTCGCGTAAGCGCAAATAACTGTATTTGTAGGTTGGGTTGAATATCTCAGAACTCACCAAGCAAAGTTGAGTTTCATTGTTCAATCCAATCTCTGTAGTAACACTTAGCAGCTTGCTTATCATTCTTAATTGCTAACTGATGTTCACCTGTCCCAAGCCAAATCCTCAAGCCAAACTACGGCTATTTTGTTTCCATCATGCTGGGGGTGGAGCTTTAAGCTTTCGCCCCTGGTTAAATTATTTACCATCCTCTGTGGAAGTTTGTCTGATTGAACTACCTGGACGTGGAACGCGGATGAAGGAGGCTTTGTTTACTCAGTTTGAACCCTTAATTCAGGCGCTAGAAAAAGCCCTCTTGCCAAGCCTTAATAAACCTTTTGTCTTCTTCGGTCATAGCATGGGCGCAGTCGTTAGCTTTGAACTTGCGCGACGACTTTATCAAAATTATCGCTTGACTCCATTACATTTATATGTATCTGGTCACCGCGCTCCACAAATTCCCAATCCAGAACCACCTATTCACAATTTGCCAGAACCAGCATTCTTAAATGAACTACGCCGCTATAACGGCACGCCCAAAGAAGTACTAGATAACTCCGAACTCATGGAACTACTTCTTCCAATCCTGCGGGCAGATTTTGCTGTTCTGGAAAATTACGTCTACACTCCCTCTGCGCCATTAGATTGTTCTATTACTGCCTTCGGGGGCTTACAAGATTGGAAAATTACTCGTGAAGATTTGGCAGCTTGGCAACAACAGACTAATGGTGCTTTTTCACTACAGATGTTTCCTGGAGATCATTTTTTTGTGTACTCATCCCAGTCACTCCTGCTACAGCGGCTTTGTAAAGAACTGCATAGCTACGTTAGTAAGCTAAATGTGTAAAATATTACTAAAAATAACCTTCTCTATCGGCAAATATTCGTAAACGAGTCAGACACTGCCGTTGATAAAAACTACTCAAAGTGGAAACAGGCAACTTAAACTCCGCTGATAGTTCCTTCCAACTCACTTCTGGTGGCATACGTTTCAAAATTAACATTTGACAATTCACTTGCGGATGTCCTTGAATGTGTGTCTGGCGCAGTTCTCCATCAGCGTCTTTCTCTGCCCACGATCTAACGTTTTCTAAAATAGGAGGAATATCAGGTTCAGCAGCAAGGTTATCTACAGGATTAACAATTTCACTTGCTTCACCCGATCGAGACTGATTGATACTAGCAGAAATTATTCTGGTTTGTTGTCGTTGATGATCACGGTAAAAATCTTGCAGTCTGCGTTTGAGATAAACATTCAGCCAAGTTATAACACTACCTAAAGAAGAATCGTACCTCTGACCTGTTGTTCCTTCACAAATGTTGCGACAAAAATATAACCAAGTTTGTTGCAATGCATCCTGATAGTAAGGAGTCGTTTCCCTCCAGAGTCTGTTTGAGGTTAAGCGAATAACTCGCGTCAGCAGTTTTTGACGTTCTGGGCTTCCGGGTAGGTGTTGACAAGCTTCGTCAACTAAGCGGGATAACAGTTCCTCATCCATAGCATTTGTGGCAAAACAGCAAGCATTCTCAGTATTGCTCAGAAACTGATTCTATAGTATTACCCCTCGTCGCGATATTATATGCTTTGCTGCTTTATTTACTCCTTTATCAGAGGTCTGTTTTGGCAACTATTCAGTGTGGAAATGTGACGTTTTCCAATATCCAAGCGATTCTGTTTGACAAAAACGGTACGTTAGAAGACTCAGAAGCTGATTTACGTGCCTTCGCACAAAAAGCAGCACGGATAATTGATGCCCAAATTCCTGGCACTGGGGAACCGTTGTTAATGGCGTTTGGCGTTAATGGTGATAACCTCGATCCGGCGGGTTTAATCTCGGTGGGGAGTCGTCGCGAAACAGAAATCGCTGCAGCAGCATATATTGCAGAAACTGGACGGAGTTGGTTTGAGTCGTTAACCATCGCCCGTCAAGCTTTGAACGACGCTGAAAAATACCTTGGCAATACACCTTCACCTTTGTTTGTGGGTAGTTTGGAAGTGCTAAAGTCTTTGTCGGAAACTGGATTGAAATTAGGAATTCTTTCGGCGGCGACAACTGATGAAGTGCGTGCTTTTGTCAAGCATCATCAATTAGGTGATTACCTTCAATTATCTATGGGAGTCGATAAAGGACCAAGTAAACCAGATCCAGTTTTATTTTTGAACGCTTGCCAAGCTTTAGGAGTCGAACCAAGCGCCACGCTGATGGTAGGAGATTCTGTGGGTGATATGCAAATGGCGCGTAATGCGAAAGCTGCTGGTTGTGTTGGTATCACTTGGGTGGGGAAGGCGGAGAATGTCAAAGGTGCGGATGTGGTGATAAATCGACTTGATGAAATTCGGGTTGTCAGTGAATGAATTGCATCTATTAACTACACTTTATCGAACTAATTATAGTTTGTAGTAAGGACTTCAGTCCTTGCTATATCAGCCAAAGAGGACTAAAGTCCTCACTACGAACTTATGAACGTTGTATTACCGGACTTGATATTATTGGGTTTTTATGCGTCAAAGCTCAAAATACCGAAACCGTGCAGCCGGTAACGCCCTCTGCACAAGCCCAGCCAAGTGGAGATCAAGTTCTGCAAGCCTGTTCTCAAGACCGAGCAGATTCGTTGCCAAACCCCTTTAAGGATGTGCCGCCGAACCACTGGGCGCTCATCGCAGTTATGAGTATCTATTACTGCGGTGCGTATACCGGGGTGCTCCCGAAGCGAGCGGGTTATACCGTTTCACTTTAAGGTTGATACATATGGGCAAGTGGGGAAGTAGGGGAAGTAGGGGAAGTAGGGGAGGCAGTGCGTTGCGGGGGTTCCCCCCGTTGTAGCACCTGCCGTGAAGTAGGGGGAGTCAAATGTCTCAGGATTTTTGTGAAAGGGTATTAGACCCTATTTGCAACAGCCCCAAGCCCCAGCATCAAAGCAGCAACACTTCATCATTATGGGTAACGGAAACTTTAAGCCGAACTCCCGTTGGCGGGGGAATTTCGGAAGGCTGAAACTATTGCTATGTGGTTCATAGCGCTAATTAAAGTCCAGGCTTCTCAACTTTGCCTGGTTTGATTTAAACGCTGGCTTCTTCAAATAACCGATTCAGACTAGCGACGAACTCCTCTATCTGTGCCTTATCCATCTCGCGCCACCCATCAAATCCCAGGAGGGATGTGACAGTTTGTTGCCTAACCGGATAAAATTTAGCGATCGCATGCGTTGATACCCAGAGTCGGACTTTTCCATCCATCACAGGCTGTCCCGAAATGATAAACAGGCATTGAGAGGAATTTCTTCGCGCAGTACATAGCAAGTGAGCCGCAGGACTAACCATCAGGTTAGTAGGCCACGGATTCAGTGTAAGATGGTGTTTCTTGGCTGCTTGTATCACCATCTGAAATTCTTTGCCAATGCCACGAGCCTCAGCCATCGCCATGAGTGCTTCTACACTCAAGCGTTGATTTTTTAGACTGGTTGTCAATTGCGTTCTGTTTGAGGAAGCAACCCGATGCGTTATTGGGGATAGTTCAGACAACTGCTCTTGCGGGGGCACAGTTGTGCGATCTGCCTTTGGCAGTAAGCTCCGCTTATCGCTTTTAGCAGTTAAGCGCTGTAGCTTTACCAACTGGTGCTGCATCTGAGCGAAACTCTTGAACAGTTGCGGGAGTCTGGCGAGTTTGCCATTAAGCTCTGGGTGCGCTAACCCGGTTTGACCACCGTTGACTGTTTCGGCAGGAGGGGTTGAGGATTCTACCTGTTGGCGTAGGGATTGGAGTTCTGCTCTGATCTGTTGAATTTCTTGCTTGAAATCGCTGGTGTCAAAGTAGGGAGGAAGTGCTGAAACCTGCTGTTGCAGTTGGGCGGTGCTTTGGCTTAAGTCTTCTATTTGCTGTAGCTCCGAGCGCTGGTTAAATGCCTCAGTTAATGAGATCATAGAAGCTTGCAACTGCTGAATTTGTTGCTCTAGCCCGGTGGGGTCAAACGGTGCTGGTATTGGCGGCAGTGTTGACACATGCTCTTGCAGTTGGGTGGTGGTTTGGCTTAACTGTTCTATTTGCTGTAGCTCTGAGCGCTGGTTAAATGCCTCTGTTAATGAGCTCACACAAGCTTGCAACTGCTGAATTTGTTGCTCTAGCCCGGTGGGGTCAAACGGTACTGGTATTGGCGGCAGTGCTGACACATGCTCTTGCAGTTGGGTGGTGGTTTGGCGCAACTGCTGAATTTGTTGCTCTAGCCCGGTGGGGTCAAACGGTGCTGGTATTGGCGGCTGTGCTGACACATGCTCTTGCAGTTGGGTGGTGGTTTGGCGCAACTGCTGTACTTGTTGCTCTAGCCCGGTAGGGTCAAACGGTACTGGTATTGGCGGCAGTGCTGACACATGCTCTTGCAGTTGGGCGGTGCTTTGGCTTAAGTCTTCTATTTGCTGTAGCTCCGAGCGCTGGTTAAATGCCTCAGTTAATGAGATCATAGAAGCTTGCAACTGCTGTACTTGTTGCTCTAGCCCGGTAGGGTCAAACGGTACTGGTATTGGCGGCAGTGCTGACACATGCTCTTGCAGTTGGGTGGTGGTTTGGCTTAACTGTTCTATTTGCTGTAGCTCTGAGCGCTGGTTAAATGCCTCTGTCAATGAGATCACATAAGCTTGCAACTGCTTAATTTTCTGGTTAAAGTCTTCGATTTCCTGCTTGGTGGCACTCTGGCTGGTAATCTGTTTTGTGTGGATAAGTGCTGTTTTCAGTTCCTCAATCTCTTGCTCCAGGTTAGTGGGGTCAAAGGGTGCTGGTATTGGAACAGCAGACAGAGTTTCAACTGAGGTGCGTACCGATTGCATCTGTGCTGACAGTTGCTGACCTACGTGTGTGACGCGAGTGCCCATTTCAGACGAGACAGCAGTTATATTCTCCTGTAACGCCTGCTCAAATCGGCGTCGGTTGATCAGGCTCAGCGAGAGGGCTAAACTCAGGGGCGCAGCCGCATAGATCAGCTGCTGGGAAAAAACTGCAAATACCGACCCAGCGACAGAACCCGCTACAGAGACAGTTTCTGTTATTTCCAACCCATTGCGGTTAGTGGAGTCTTTCATTCGCTACACCCTTAGTGTTTTCTTTGCCTATGATTGAAAACTTAACATATCCGCAGTCCCAGAAGAGTTGCGGAGTTTTTATAGCAAAATTCCATCCATCTTATATAATAGTGGCTTGTCTTATGCTTGGGCAATCTCCACAGTAGAGACTTCAGACTGAGGTTGATGATCGCTCACCAACAAGTTTTGATCAATCAATTGAGTCAACACTTTTTGTTCGAGTGGATCGTTAAACTCAAATCGCATCGCCCTTCTAAGAACGGCTTTGCACTCAGTTCCCGATTCTTCATCCCCACCAATCTCAACGAGCCTCAAAAAGATGCGTTATTTTTAGGATTGGCTGATAATATTAAAATTTTTTTCATGATGTTATGTGTTCTGGAACACAGTTTTTGTACAAAAATAGTTAATTCATGATGGCTACTTAGTTGTTTGCTCATCTAAATCTTGAATAGTTGTCAGTCAAATCAACTTATGCACTTTTAAAATCCATTAGTCTTCTCAAATCGATTAAGTCTCAAACACAGACTAACTTGGCAGCTACGTCCTTGCCGTCTGCGCTCCGCGCAATCGCCTGAAAATTTCCTTGTTTTCGCTTACTTCACTTGTTGGTAATTTTGTCAATGCATAATCCTATGACTTTATTCTCAATAAAATCTGAGACTTCTGTGACTAGCCGATTCTTTTAATATTTGCCAGTTTTACTTTTGCGGCTTTTTTGTTCGTCGAGATCACGTGAGATTAATGTTTGAAATGAGACGAAACAGTATCGCAAGGCGATCGCTAATTTCCGGCTTTTTTACGAGGTATAATAGCTGCGTCCCGGTTTCGCGTAGCAGATAACTGGCGCTCCCATAGGGTTTCCAATACTTTATTGCTGTAGGTGAAACAAGACATCCTTTCCTAATTTGGTATTAGAGATGGTTGCTAGTGTTTTTCGACCTCTAAAGTTGGTGGTTGCTTTGGCACTGTCTTGTTGTTTGCTGCTAGTAGGTTGTTACCCTAGCAAATTTAAAACCAAAGCGGCTCAAGTATCTCAAGTAGTTTTAGTTTCTCCGAGTGACCCAGCTACCTTTAACTATGCCATTAATAACTCTCCCTATAATATTTTTCCTTTCATCTACAAGGGATTGATTGATGAAAACGCTTTGACTCATAAGTTGGAACCAGGATTGGCAGAGTCTTGGTCAATTTCTAGCGATCGCCTGCGAATTACTTTTACACTCAAACCGGGGTTAAAGTGGTCAGATGGCAAACCTCTGACAGCAGATGATATTGTCTTTACTTATCAAGATATTTACCTCAACAAAAAAATTCCCACTGTATATAGAGATTTTCTGCGTATTGGCAATAAAGAAGCTTTTCCAACGCTGCAGAAACTCGACGAGTGGCGAATTGAGTTTACCTTACCAGAACCTTTTGCTCCTTTTTTGAGAAACATAGAAGGACTGGCAATTCTTCCAGCTCATGCACTGCGCTCCTCTGTGCTAACCAATGATGCTAAAGGCAATCCTCAATTTTTATCAACTTGGGGAACCAACACCCCTCCTGAAAAAATTATTAGCAATGGTCCCTACCAGATAGAAAGTTATACTCCAGCCGAGCGAGTCATCTTACGACGCAACCCCCACTACTGGCGGCAAGATGCTCAGGGAAATCCTCAACCTTATATTGAACGCATTGTTTGGCAAATTATTTCATCAACTGACAACCAGTTGCTAAAATTCCGCTCTGGGGAACTGGATAACCTGAATGTGACACCATCAGTATTCGGGTTACTAAAGAAGGAAGAAAAGCGAGGAAACTACACTATTTATAACGGCGGACTCGGTGCTGGTTTTTCGTTTGTTGGTTTCAATCTCAATCAAGCTCGCAATGCCAAAGGACAGCCTTTTGTAAACCCAATCAAGTCTGGGTGGTTTAATAACTTGGCTTTTAGGCAAGCAATCGCCTACGCTATCAACCGCAAACGGATGAAAACCAATATCTATCAAGGGTTAGGTGAAGTACAACATTCGACCATAGCGGTGCAAAGTCCTTATTACCTGTCACCCGCATCAGGGTTAAAGGTTTACGATTACAACCAAGAGTTGGCAAAGCAAATGTTGCTAGAGACTGGTTTCAAGTACAATTCTCAAAAACAATTGATAGATAAGGATGGAAACCGGGTAGAATTCAACCTCCTGGTGAAATCAGAGGATCAGCCACGGATAGATGCAGCGGTGCAAATCCAACAAGATTTAAGCCAGATCGGTATTAAAGCTAATATGCAGGTAGTCAAATTTAACGTCGTGCTGCAAAAGTTGCTCAGCCGTCGAGATTGGGATTGTTATGTAGGTGCATTTGGCGTTCCTGGTGCAGATGTGGAACCTAACCTTCTATCGTTGTTTTGGACGAGTCAAGGCTCGTTTCATCAATTCAACCAAGGTACTCAACCAGGACAACCACCGCTCAAAGGTTGGGTAATGTCTGATTGGGAGAAAGAAATAGACGATCTTTTCAGCGCAGGAGCCAAAGAACTAGATGAGAACAAGCGCAAAGCGATTTATGGCAAATTCCAGCAAATTGTTGCCGAACAGTTGCCAGTGTTTTGCCTAGTGAATCCTATGTCATTTCAGGCAGTGCGCGATCGCATCGAGCCAATCAAATATTCTAGTTTAGGGTCAGTTTTCTGGAACATTGATGAATGGAAAGTAGCTAATGAGTGATGAGTCGTTTGTTAGTAACAAATCAATTGTGCATTTAGAGCTTTTTCTCGTTCCTTGCCTCTGGCAGGGAATGCATAACTTGAGGCAGAGCCTCAATAATATAACCATTGGGAGGCAGAGCCTCCGATAGTGCATTCCCATGCTGAGCATGGGAACGAGAGAACGAGACATAGGGCTATGTACAGCTTGCCTTGTTAGTAAGAAAGCAATTGTGCGTTTAAAGCTTTGGTAATGCGATCGCCACTTTCTTCTAAGTGAGCCAGCGTGTAAATATCCAAGTTGCCACTGTGTTGTTTAACACCAGCATCGATTGCTTTGTGCAGTTGACGCAATTCATACCAAGCTATTGTACGACCATCTTCAGGCACATAAGTCTTACGCAACACCATGCTTAGTAAGATATTCAGATGTTCACGTTGCAGGGAACGGCGGATGCTAGAAATTGACAGATGTGATTCAGAAGTGAAAACTTCTGTCCAAATGTCTTTTTGCAATCTGTCAAACAGTTCTGGTATTGTCAGGGATTCCCCAGGCAAAGTTTTTAGTTCTATATCCCGTAAACGATTTAGGCGATCGCCACTTAATAAGCTTCGCAATATCACGCTTTGGATGTACAAAATCCGCTCATGAATTGGATAATCGAGACGGTAAATAGGTATGGGGTTACCCCAGTGTGAAAAGCGTGATGGTGCTAATTGATTTAGCAAATGTGGAGAGAAACTGAACGCATTCTTTTCAAATACATACTCATGCAAATTTGTCAAAACTTGACGTTGTTTTTCTAGAGGAACTGGTACAAAGTGAGCATGAGTCTGATCTAAAGCATGGTGACGCCTAAAAGACTGCCCACCAATGTATTGAGTCAACAAGGTGGCGTTACGGAAATAGTAGTTCAGTATTCTGTTAAATAACAGACGTAGATCACCATAACCTTCTGCTGTTAATGGAGAACCCTTATCCAAACGCTGCCATATCATGCGGGCATTATCCATTTGCCATTGAGAATAAACTAACACATCACTACTCATGTCCCAGATATTTGCCAGAGGATTGATATCCGAGATATCTTCATCAGTTGCGTAGGATAATTCTGGTTGAGGCGACGCTAAAGCAATTTGCTCCAAAAAGGGCTTTTCAGTAACAGGAGTCATTGCTTCAAGCCTGAAATTCGAGTATCTTTTGTAACCGTACTCAATCGCCCATTCATCGTAGGGACCGATAACCGCTGGAAAATAATCGCCTTGCTGTACTCCTTGTGGTGCTATGTTCACAGGTAGATAATCCATCACTGAACCTACCAAACCTTTGGTGTGAGTGATTTCGGTGTCGTTTAATTCCCCAGGTGCTAACATTGTGCTGCCGTGAAAATTGTGGCGTAAACCAAGAGTGTGTCCAACTTCATGAGCGATCAAAGAACGTAAATATTGATGTACGTACTTTTTCATTTGGTCACTACTTGGTGTAGCATCTTGCACGAGTGAGAGCGTTAACGCTCCCATAGCTGCTTGAAAAGATGACTCCATACTGTAGTAGAAGTCAGAATCATTAGACCAAGATTCTCTGTTTTCAACTCTTGATTTATGAATTCCAGTCGCGTAAGGCTGGTTCATTTCAACACTGAGCGAAGCCGAAGTGTTGACTCCAGACTTTGCATAGATACTCGTGGAGTAGAGGTCGTCTGAATTTGCTTCTATTAATGTGTGATAATCTTGCTGAAGTGAACGCACCATATTGGCATCGACAATGATGTCTGCATCCAATATTTCCCCAGTGAATGGGTTAACGCGCATTGGTCCTCTGGCAAAACCTGCATCTAGAGAATTGAACCAGCGAATTGTGTTGTAACGCACATCTGCGGGATGCCAATCAGCATCATCTGGCATTTGGCGGACTTCAATCGCGTTTTGAAATCCTACTTTTTCAAATGCTTTGTTCCACATCAAAACGCCTTCACGAACTGCGTCGCGGTATTCCAAGGGTACGGCATTTTCAATCCAAAACACAATCGGTTTTTTAGGTGGAGACAAAGCAGCATTTGGATCAGATAATTCCAGATGCCAACGATTGATGTAACGTACAAATGGTTCTTTGCTATGATTACCAGAAAAGTCTTGGAAGGCAGTAATAAAATATCCAACTCTGTCGTCAGCAAGTCTGGGAATATAACCGTTGTTTTCTCGGAGTTGAGAAAAACTATAATGTACTTTGAGCGTGAGTGCCCTGCTGTCAGGTAAAGTAATTAAATTTGCTCCTTCTGGTGATGAGAAACCATAAATCGAATCAACCTCTAAGTTGAAAGGAAAGCTGTTGACATCACCCAAATATGATTTACTTTCTTCTAACTGATATTCAGTTTGCAAAAAATATTTTAAAAGAGGAGTTAATCCCGGAAAGTCCTGCATCAGCAAGTCATTTATATCAATAATAAGATTTTTACTGTATGGATCGATACAAACTATATTCACTGCATAAAGAACAGAGTCGCTGAATGAACGAGCAAGCGATCGCTCTTCTGGTTGACCGGCTTCTGTACGGAACTTCACATTACGAATTACAAAGTGCAAATTATTGTTAACTCGCTGGAAGTAGAACAGAAAATCTTGCAACGGCAGTCCACTATAAAGTCCGCTTTCCCCAACGCCTGACTCCAAAGTTACTATACCCAAGTAATTTTTGTTGAGTTGTTCTGGCTTAATTTCCCAATAGATTTCGCCAGAATCTTTAGCGCGATAAAGCGTAAAAAGTCCCTCTAACTTATCTGCACCTTTAATTATCTCGCGAAATCTTCGGAAATCGTCTCTTCTGTTCTCTTTAAAGATATTGTCAGCAATTGCTAACTTTTCCATTCCTGGTATTGTATTTAATTGCTGTACATAAACATCTGAAAGTTGGTTAGCTGCCGCGTCATTCGCTCCTAGCAAGAGGTTGTAGAATAAGGCTATATATATTAATAATCTTGTTATCCAGTTTTTCATACTTCAGCTTCCCGTGGTAAAGCAGATATAAAATCTGCATCCCTCTAAAGTATTAATAGATTACCCGCTTTTCTCTTTAGAATAAAGTTATGTATTTTACCAAAGTTACTGGAAAAGTATGAGTTGATGACTGGTTAATTTGCCACCATCTCACCAAAGTTGTATATGTAGTCGATCGCAATAGGCAGACGCCCTTATACATGGACAAATCGCCTACTGATTGATATGCGCGTTGCATTCATGCCGGGTATGTCCTCCGGAGCCACTTCTGTGCGGAGAGAAGTTTGAGCGGAGGTTTCCTCCGATCAAAGCTTCGGAGGGTTCCCCCCGTTGTAGACGCCCTCCGGGCGGCTTCCCGTAGGGTAGAATGTGGCGTCAGGCGACTGGCGTTAGACCTCAAGGCGATCGCCTACTTTGTGCACAACAAAATTCTGTTATTCTGTTCTTTGTAGCGTGCGCCGTCTTCGCATGCGTAGCAATAGAATCGTTAATATAGGACTCATATTTTATTTTTGAAAAAACTCCGTACACCTTTATTGCTTCTTCCCTGTTCCCTGTTCCCTGTTCCCTGTTCCCTGTCTCTACGAGTGATTCAAAAATGAAACCGGATTCCTATATATCAGTTGAATAACGAAATTTTGTGACTAAGCATAATGACCATTAAACGACAACTTATTGAAGAAATTGAATCGACTTCAGAATCTCTGTTAGCAGAAACACTAGACTTTTTGCGCTTTTTGAAAACTCAGCCAGAGAAATCATCAGAAGCGATATCTCCACCTCACCAGAACGAATCGCCAGCGTCTATTCATTCTTATGATTCACAGAAAACTTCATCTGAAGCTTCTCAACTTCCTTACACTCCTGCTTCTGGGCGTTCTATCCTCAGACATGCAGGGACATGGGCTGGTGATGACTACCAAGAGTGTCTAGAACTCGTTTATGCCTCTCGCGGTAAAGCAAAATTTGATGATGATAACGAGTTTGAGTAATGTATTTGTTGGATACGAATCACTGTAGCAGCATTCTGCTTGGAGAACCAAAGGTCATTCGTCGAGTTGCGGAGGTAGGAGAGTTCAATATTTCAACTTGTGTGATTGTCCAAGGAGAACTTATATCATGTCCGGATGAATACTTATAATTAAGCCGCCCTGGTTCTGGGCCACCAGTAGTAGCAAGTTAGTCCAGAGATAAAATCGTGCTGTTTCATTAGTTGTTGGCAGCGATAAACCAAGAG
>NZ_JABXYX010000303.1 GCF_017982655.1 Brasilonema sp. CT11
AAACCAATCAATACAACAAGCTATAATTAAAAACCAACTCGATCCAGATGCGTTCCTTACTCATAGCTCTAGCTTTCTGCATATCGTTCATCTCAGTATATGGTGCTGTAACTCAAACACAACCCGTGGAAGATGCCACTGTTAGAGATGGTAAGTAAAAATGAAATTCATTTGGCTTCATCAGTGAGCGACAATAATCAAATGCTAATTATATGGTTAAGGCATTTACGCGAACAACAACTATGGCTTCGAACCTACTGCTTATGTCAAGACCTCCGATCAAGTTAGCTACACTCGTTGGTACTACATCAAGTTCCCAATCAACAACCTCGTCACACTTGGCAACTCACGTGTGGTGATCAGATTGTTTGGCTACTACCAAGGCACTGGATTCCCGCTCACCGTGTCTTGTTGGTCTGTTCCTAGCGATACGTAAGTCTTTGTACAAGCTGACTGACGCTTTGACACTTGAAGTGACACGTGTCAAATTGCAATTTATTTTACTCTTAACTTACGCTTTGTACGCAGTTGGAGTCAAAGCACTATTACGTGGAACAACAAGCCGGCTACTGGTAGCGTTCTGTCGTCTGCTCATAATATAACATACATAATGCATATTTACGCAGTACTGTAGTTTGAGGTAAAATGGCGGTTGGAAAATAATGAATAAAAACATTTTTAGACGTCAGCATCTGAAGCACACGTCGCATTAAATATGCGTAATAGTGAATACACGCCACTACCGTGAACAACATAACATATTCTAACTATGGGTATGTAATTACTTGCTATTAATCAAAATTTTGACGATCGCATCTAACTTTGGAACTTTCAGCGGATTTGAATAGAGTATTTGACGATAGAAATTTGGAAACAGCAATACACGAAGAGTTTTGCGATAAAGTAGTAGAGTTTGGCATCGATTCAAAATATATAAAGCAATTTCAAAGCGGATTTGAGTTTGATCAGGTAAATAGCAATAGTTATCGCTTAAGATATTTTTAAAATTACATATTTATTCTAATATAATGTTTGCAAGCTAAATTTTATCGTTGCAAATACGGCAAATTATTTAACAATAATTTCATCTGATTTTTTTTTTTGCTTTAGACGAATATTTTATCGGAAATTAATGAAGATGAAAAACGCTATTTGGATAAAAAATCAGATTTATTCGTTAAAACAGTAGAATTAGAAGAATTAAGTCAATATTACGAAGACAACAAATTTTCAATGACAAACGAACAGCTACAAGAACACGACGATAATATAGCGATAATACAAGATGAAATTAATAGGTTACAGAAAGAAGTTGAAGCGGAAACGGATCTGCAGCTGAATGTACTGAGCAAAAAAATTGGGACCAAAGATAAAGACAATTAGCTGCAAACCAGTAACTCTGAAAGCTCTATCTATTTAAATTATATAATATATATCATATATTTTTGTTCTCCCAATGGTTTACCTTTCTGACCAAACCTTGATCAAGAGATTTCAACCATCTGATCCTAGCAAGTTTTATCCTAGCGGTTTGCTCGGTTTTTCGAATACCAATGCCTCTATAATATTTATAATATATTCATATGATTTTGACTATGACATTTCTCTTTGTTTTACGGGTTTAAGACTTTATTCTACCTCTTGGATCCAAATCCGTTAAATCAAAATACGAAGCTGTTGGTCATAATCATGGGTGCCTCGTTGGTATTGGTAAATGTTTATTAACGCTTTGGCGATCCCTGTAAAGCACTAAACTACGGTAACATGGACTAGGATACATTCCAAACTCCCCACGTGACCAAAATGGAACGTCATCAGTTGCTATTGGCTTCCTTCAACTAGTCGCATTACGTCAAAGTTGTGCCTCTAGATCCGCTTATTGTTATGAAAAGGTTTATTAAATAAAAAAAAGAATAAATAAGACTATGTCACAGTATGTAAGCATGCGCTCTTCTTCTAGGCAGAGTCAATCGCCGCGTTCTTCACTTTGTTATTGTCGACGACAACTTCACCTCCAGACACTTCATCCGTCGAAAAGAACTTTTCAGTCAACGAGTCTTCAGGCACTTCATCTTCTTCATGTCGATCGCCTTCCGTGCTCTGTGCATCATCAGTCTCGTGAGTGCTGTAGTATTCGTCGTTGCTAACTTCATTAGCTTCTTTTTGACTGTTGTCCTCGCTGCCAACGCCGAGCGATTGACGCATGCTTAAAATGTCACGGAGTTGTTCCGTTTTTTCCAGGACGGGAGCTTCACCTTTCTTGTAAATTCCAAAGATGACGCGCGCATGTCGCTTTGACTCAAAGTCAACAACAACAGCGAGCTTCGTGCAATGGTAATTGAACTTGGCACTGCTCAAGATTGGATTGTTCCAGAACAACGTCAAAATGTCGTTCACTTGTTCGCCGTCTTCTTCCATCCACGATATTTCGTATGACACGTAGGCTTCAGTACCACTCAATCGCGAGTTAGATCCGGTACCAAAACTGATGTCCGCACCAGAGGCAATCTGTAGAAAGCAATGCTAAGTATATAGGATCATCAATCAAATAGATATCAGTGTACCTTTTCAGGAGGAATTCTGCCCCAGAAGCCGTGCTTCAAGACCGTGTCACTTCGTCGCAACTCGAAGGGAGTGTCGTTCATGATCGTGACCTCAACTGACCTGTAGGCCTTATTGATCTTGTTCTATAATAAGATTGATTAACATCACGTGTCATATCGTGCCATGCGTCTTATGTTGACACTTACCCTCCAACTCTCAGCAATCTTATTGTGCTTTTCGATGGCTTCGACTTGAGACGACTTCAAGCCCTCGAGTGCGACATCATCAACGTGAGTCTTTTTGTGCTTGTTAATCTTGTGCTTCGTGACCTTCTCAAGCGATCTCTTGTCGACCTTGTTGCGTCTGTTACGCTGTTGCGCACGGTGACCGAGCTCATCGTAGTAGACTCGGAAGGTAATGCCGTCACTTTCACGTTCCTGTTCGACTCTGAAAGCAGGCGTAGCTTGGTGGTAGTACTTGGTACGAAGGCCGAACGCCGTCTTCGTGAAGTAGAATCCACAACGCTCCTTCATGTTGATCAAGGAGACTAGCAAAAAATAGTTAGTACCTCGTGTCTTTACTCTAGGTAGAACCGCTCTAACGTACCAGTACTTTTCTCGGCAGCAATAAGATTGGCGGGACTTGACTTGGCCAATGCTCTTGAAGGCAGTCGCTTCG
>NZ_JABXYX010000304.1 GCF_017982655.1 Brasilonema sp. CT11
CAGTAGAGGTTCAAGAATTTACCACTCTTCGTCTGTTAGGCTGCTGGAGTATGGCATGGTTGCTGGATAAGGCTTTTGCCGTAACTTTACTTCAACACTGTAAAAGATGTCAAATGGGTTCTATAGAAATTGCTAAAGCTATCCGAGATATTGTTCAACGTCCTGGTGATTTAGTTGCCCGTTATGGTGGGGAAGAATTTGCTGTAATTCTGCCTAACACAGACGTGCTTGGTTCTACAGGAGTTGCACAGAGAATTTGCTTTGCTATCCAGAGATTGGCAATTCCTCACCAGAATTCACTACAAGCTGGTGAAAATCCTCAACCCTAATTCACAAAAGGGAGAAATTGCGGGTTCTGGATTCATCATCCGTGCTGATGGCTATCTGGTGACTTGCCATCATGTGATCTATTTGTTGGACTTACTCAACGTAGAGTATCACGGCGAGATTTACCAAGCGCAGTGGTGCGAAGAACTTTCAAACCCAGAGTTTGATATTGCTATTCTCAAAATAAATGTCACAGATGCCAAGGCAGTTCCGATTATCAATCCTCAACAGCTCTCAAAATCGGTAACAGTCTATGGATTTCCGCCTGCAAAAAAGACAAACTTTCCAGAAGGGTTCGCTGTCTCGGCTCAAAGTATCAGTCGCAGTGCGCCTCTCAATACTGTCTCTACTTATCGGACTCAGGAAATAAAATCTACCCAGCCTTGGAATAAACTTCCCCAGAAAACATCTACTTTTCTCTCCCATCGAATTGATGCCAAGGTGGAGTCTGGAACGAGTGGCGGAGCAGTTTTTGCTGAAGAATTGGGCGGAGTGGTGGGTGTTATCCAATGCAGCAAAAGCGATGAAAGTTTTGTGATTCGCTGGGACAATCTTACAACGCAATTAGACCAACTAGGACTAGAACCAGAGAAAAATGCTGTTTGTCAATTCCTGCAAGAGATTGAAGACTATTTCAAATACATTAAGCTTTTCCACACCCAGCAGCCAATTCTCCTGAAAGAACAATATATTCCCATTCAAGTCAGCTTGGAAACAAAACGCAAAGATGTAGAAAACTTCTGGGTATATGGGGAATCTGAAGCCGAACTCAAACGCGCCTACGCGCTCAAACGCATGAGTGGAGAATCTCAGCGGACACAAGTTGACTGGGGGGAGGCAAAAAAACAGAATCAGAAAATTATGGTTCTGGCTGACCCAGGTATGGGAAAATCTACTTTATTAAGGATGGAAGCTGGGTTAACGGCTCAAGCACAAAGGCAGAAGTTATTAGATAGAACTTATGCTAAGCCTTTGGTGCAAGCAGAGGGAATGGAGTACGAACCGCCAAGACGCCAAGAGCGCCAAGAAATAAGTTTTTTAGTAAGCAAAGAAAACAAAATAATCTCGCAAACATGCAACGTCGATGATGTGATATTTCCGCTGTTTATCAGGCTATCTGATTTGGATCAACAAGCGACTGAAGTTATAGACACAATTAGACTCATCATACAAAGAGACTACCCGAAAACCGCGCCACTGGTCAAGCATTTATTAGAGGAGAAATTGAAAAATGGCAAATGTCTGCTGCTTTTAGACGCTTTAGATGAAGTGCCAAAAGAACATCGCAATCACTTAAAAGACAAGCTGAACCGATTTGCCAGAAATTATCCCTGTCCAATAATTTGCACTTCTCGAATTGTGGGTTATGGTGGCGCTTTTGTGGAAAGTGTTAAGGAAGTGGAAATCGTCCCTTTTAGCCAAAAGCAAACAGAACAGTATATTGAAACTTGGTTTACCAATGCTGCGGGTTACATTGAGGATGATTCGGTTTCAGCAAAGAAACTCATTGAAGAATTGCGGCATAAACCCCAAATTACAGGATTAGCACAAAATCCCTTACTTTTATCCTTGCTGTGTAGTTTGTATCAAGAAAAAGGGCTGATGCTTCCTGCACGGCGGACTCAGGTTTATGCAAAAGCCGTGGATTATATGTTGAGCAAATGGCGGAGTGACAATCATAGACAATCATCGTCTGATGGTTGGGCGATCGCCAAAATTCAATTATTAGAATCACTGGCATATCAATTTAGCTGCGAAGCCAAAGAAATTTTTTCGCTACGGGAACTGCGGGACAAAATTGAAAACTTTCTGCGAGGTGAGAGTTGTAGTGATTTTAGAAATGCCACCGCAGCGGATTTAATGAAAGAACTGTGTGAGGAAGATGGTATTATCCAAAAATTGGCAAGGCAAGGAGAGCAATACCTGTTTCTCCATCGGACTTTTCAGGAGTATTTGACGGCTTCTTATTTGAAGAATGCCAGTAATGGTATTGCGTTGGCGAGAGAACATTTTTGGGAATATGACTGGCATGAAACTTTGACTTTACTCGCAGGGTTGATGGAAAATCCAATTCCCTTGCTGGAAGCTATCACCAAAGAAAAAGATGATATTTTTAAAACGTTGTTGTTATTAACTGGTCGTGCTGCTGCTGAATGCAAAGAAAATAATCATCCTTTGATTGCTGAGATGATCGACAGCATTTACCAGTTTTGGCAGTCTTACGTGTATGTTAGTTTCATCAGATCAACTGTTGTGACGCTTGGTCAAGTCAACTCGCAGATGTGCCAGAAGCTGGAAGAAACTCTCAACCACTGGGACTCGGACGTGAGAAGCAACGCGGCATCAGCTTTGGGCGAGATTGGCTCCTCCCAAGCTGTGGATGCTTTAATTGCTGCTCTCAACCACTCAGACTCAGACGTGAGAGGGAACGCGGCATATGCTTTGGGTGAGATAGGCAACTCCCAAGCTGTGGATGCTTTAATTGCTGCTGCCCTCAACGACTCAGAATTGCAGGTGAGACTCTACGCGGCATATGCTTTGGGTGCGATAGGCAACTCCGAAGCTGTGGATGCTTTAATTGCTGCTCTCAACCACTCAGACTCAGACGTGAGAGGGAACGCGGCAGATGCTTTGGGTGAGATTGGCTCCTCTCAAGCAGTGGATGCTTTAATCGCTGCCCTCAACGACTCAGAGTTGGACGTGAGAATCAAGGCGGCAGATGCTTTGGGTAAGATTAGCAACTCCCAAGCAGTGGATGCTTTAAGTGATGCGCTCAACGCCTCAGACGGGAGCGGGAGAAGCCACGCGGGACCTGCTTTGGGTAAGATTGGCTCCTCCCAAGCAGAGGCTGCCTTAATCGCGGCTACCATCGACCCAAA
>NZ_JABXYX010000305.1 GCF_017982655.1 Brasilonema sp. CT11
CCGATGGAGAAAAACATTCATGATTCTACACAAAGTAAGTTCTACTCTTTGTTTCAGGCCCGTCTAATCGCCTATTTTCTCGCTACAATTGATTACCTTAATGAATTAGCTTTGCCAGGCAAGGCATGAAGCAAGACTCAAATACTATTCAAAGCGAAAAAAAGCTTTTATCCGATACAGTAGAAGTACTCACCAATTTAGAGTATTATACGCGAGTAATGGAGGAAGCGGAATCCTTACCCGAGCTTTTCACTGTGCGCGCGCGGAGCATGTTGTTGGTACTGAAAAAAGAAGATCTACTTCCACCAGTGTTCAGACTTGCCTGTGATACACCTGAAGACGTTAAACCTACCGAAGAAGACAAGTTCCTACACGTAGGCTGGCCAGCTTGGTCAATTTCGGCTCATTTGAGTCACGAAGGCAGGTGGTCAATAATTGACAATACGAATTCTTGGACTTATGGTACGGAGCAAGAAGATCACGATAACGCTGTACAGATGCTCGTCTTATTGTTGAACGGCGAAACATCGAAGAAGTCATAATCTTAATTTTGTTAAAATAAATAATCGTGTCACGATTCTTCCTTGCTTTGGTGGACACCACATATCATTTTTAATTTTATATATTCGCTGATTAATTGGGTATTAATTGTCCTACGGACAAGCCTATCAAATGGTAAGAAAGAAAAAGGCGGCAAATATTTAGTTAAAGATTTCTTTTGTATTTAACAATTAATAATAATATTTTTACATGTAATTAGGAGCACCTGCCAATAGAAATACTGACGTACATCGTCTCGTTTATGGATCTCGAACATAAACAAATTTTGAGAACCGTCAACAGAACTCTGCACCATTCTATTGCCCAATATCACTTTGCATTTCACAATACAACAGTTGAACAGTTAGAATCGATCGAGCAACAATTAACAGAGCGAGGATCTGACCAGATCTCGGTTGACTTTCGAAATCCACCATTAACATTTCGATTGAAAGCTCCAACCGCGGTTAAATCACTATCAAAGTTCGCTAATATTACGTCATTAAATCTATTGGATGTTACGTCAGAACTCAGCTACAAACACAAAGGAGACATCACGTTGGCCACTCTTGCGTGCTTAACGAATCTGAAACGCTTAGCGATCAAAAATTATGCGCTAGAAAAAACAATGTCAACATTTAGTGGGCTAACCAAATTAACACTCGGCCTTGCGGACGACTACATCTGGTCGTACCATTCACAACTTTCGAGTTTAACAAATCTGCTAGATCTGTCGTTACCAGAATGTGACCTGTATAGCCACTCTATGAAATGGTCTAACTATGCACTAACGCGATTGTGCATCGATACCTCGAAGAGCTTGTGCATCACTGGCATATCGAGCCTTACCAATCTGAAGCAACTGGTCGTCAGCCACCGCATGAAGGACTCGTACGCTACATTGGACACGCAGCATCGCTGGACTGCGTTAGAACACTTGAGGCTCGTCGTACACTGCATGCCTGTGGGCCTAGCATCGAATGTTAACTTGACACGACTGGAACTCAAGTGTCACGAGGCACCAAGTGATTTGAACGCGTTGACAGCTCTGACTAGGCTGCAAATATTAGAATTGGACATCAAAACCGTGCCTGGCCCCGTGTCATTTGCATTCCTGACAAAACTACCCTTGCGATCAGCGCACTTGTCGATAGCGACATTAGATAACACGAAGTCCATTCAACACTTAAATCCCGATATATTGCTTCACTTGGGACTGGAGATTGACGCAAATTCAAAGTTCAAAGATCACATGACACGACTGACCAATCTCGAGTCACTAACATTGACCTCCGCACGACTGCAGTCAGTCACTTTGACACCGTTGACACGATTAACACAGTTGAGACTACATCAAGTACAGTGCGGCTCTGTCGCTCCTTTCACGCAGCTGAAAGTGCTGTCTGTTCACGGCAATCAGCGCGCACTGTCAGGACTCAATTGCTTGAACAATTTGGAGCAACTCGATTGCGCACTCAAACCGACAGAACTCAATTATTTTGCAGCATTAACGAGACTTCGAGACCTTCATTTGATCGTCAAAGGCTCAATGCAAACAAATGTCATGGAAAATCTGTCACATTTGACGTATTTGAAGCTTGACGCGTACAACTTTCCGACGCTGCGATGGTTGACATCTTTGACAGGTCTCTATCACTTGGACCTCATCAACACGACAATAAAATCCGACAGTTTCAGTCACATAACAGCGCTGTCGAGATTGACACAATTGAAATTCAGTTGCGCCGAACCAAACTTGAACGTCCTCTTCAAACTCACTCGCTTGCAACGCGTTCAATTAGCACCGTTCAAAATGCAGCCACCGCACTTGAAAGAACAATTCTTCAAGAATTTGCCGCACTTGATGACGTTGAAAATAAATCTCGAAGTTGAGTGGTAGCTAGATCTGATTCAACATTTATTCAGTTTTTGATGGCAGAGCTAAATCAGCGCATTTATCTTTGGTGACAATCACACCTGCAGAGGTGCACAAATTGGTGAGATTTGTGGTCACACCTTTTGGTTTTTTTTCTCCGCTCCCTGTTTCACCACTATTGTGTTGTATAATAGACTATTTATTACAATAATTTGTTTGATGCCTGCAATTAAAAGGTCGACCGCGAGTCATTAGGCGGAGTACTCGACAAATTAACGTTGCTTTGAACTTGCGGACTGCCGCTGACAGGCGAAGGCGGGAAATTATTCGCAAAGAGCTGATTGCCAATGACACTGCTAATGTTCATCACCGCACTCTTGCGCAGCTCTTCGTTGGCAGACTCGAGATCACCCTCTTCGATGACGGTGCGCGTCAGTTGGAAAATGTTGTAGTTGGGTATCACGGTCCACACTCGCTTGTGCGAGCCCTCTTGGTCCATGAATATACCTTCCTTATCCGAACTCTGATCCCGACTACGAACAAACGAGTCAGCAACACAACGTCGACCAAAACAATACTTTGACATGTCACTAGCGACATCTTCTTTGCTGTACTTACTAAATGGTGCTCAGCTGTTCAATGCGTAACTGTACAGGGCTCTTCGTGCGGTCTTTGATGATCGTCCATTGCACGACGAAAGCATCGACTGTGAAGGCTGACACGACGCTCATCATCACCGTGGACACGTAGAAAATAAACACGCAGAAATAAATCCACGCGAACGGTGTCG
>NZ_JABXYX010000085.1 GCF_017982655.1 Brasilonema sp. CT11
AATATTTATTTATTGAGATGAGTCATCTATTTTGATCTGATCATTTGTGATAGGTTTAGTAATACTTTCTTTTTGACCTATTTGATTTCGATAGTCCTTTATCTTCATAACTTTCCAGTTAGAATCTTGTGCAAGTTCTAATACCCATTGATGATAATCAAATAGGCTTTCTCTATGTCCAACACTAATAAACGTTGTTTTCGTCTCTTGTAACTGTTGATATAAATGACCTTCATTTTTCAGATCTAAGGCACTTGTTGCTTCATCTAATATCGTGAACCTTGGATGAGTAACTAATAATCGTGCAAAAGCCAGACGTTGTTGTTCTCCTAGCGATAGTATGTTCTCCCAAGGAACTTCCGTATCGAAGCTATCGACTCGACTTAGCAAGTTTTGTAGGTTGACTTGTTGCAAAACTTCTTTGAGTTCTGCGTCGGTCATTTGACTATTTGTACTAGGATAAAGCAATTGTTCGCGCAAGGTTCCTAAAATTATGTAAGGACGTTGGGGTAAAAATAAAACTTCTTCTAATGGAGGTCGCATCAAACGACCACTCCCCGCATTCCACAAGCCAGCGATCGCTCTTAGCAGTGAGCTTTTACCTCGACCACTGGAACCGACAATCAATAAACCTTCTCCAGCTTTGACAGACAGTGACAAATTTTCAACTATCACCTGTTCATAGTCAGGCGTTTGTAAAGTGACATTCTCAAAAGCTATCTGATTTTCTTCTATTGTTTTAATGGTAGTTACACCTTCTGGTTGTTTAGTAACAGCTTCTAACGCATCGGAAAATTCAGATAACCGTTCAACATAGCTAGAAAATATTCCAAAATTCCCAAATTGATTGATCAAATCACCCAAAGCATTAGCAAAAAAATAGCAACATACAGATGCTTGGATAATTTCTCCAAATTCCATTTCACCTTTAATCTGTAAAGGCCCAAACACTATATATGGAAATATTTGAATTACAGCTTGATAACCTCTATTAAAAATCTCATTGTTTCTCTCCCAATCAATTTTGCGTTTAGCATTTTTTATCAAATTACTAAATCGGCGGGAAATAATATTTGATTCCTGCTTCTCTCCTCGAAAGAAAGCTACTGACTCAGCATGAGTGCGGAAATGAGTCAGGCAATAGGTGTAGTCAGCTTTCGCTTCAAGTTCTTCTCGACTAATTTTATTTAACTCTTGCGTCAAGTAAACAGCAATCAAATTGCCTATAACTGTATAAGTAACTAAAATCAGTGCAACAGACTGAGAGATTGACCAAAGAACTAATAAAAAAGCTGTCATCTCCAGTATTTTTTCCAGAAGAGTAGCTGAAAAACTTAAAGCATTGCTTGCAATGGGTTCGATTTCTTGAGATAAACGTTGATCTGGATTATCAATATTAGATTTAAAGTTAATTTTGTAATAAGCTCGACTGTTTAAATATTTTGATAAAATCTTATTATTTAGCCATTGATACCACTCTAAAGCAATTTTTTTTCTCACTAGTCTGGAGAACCCCGCTAAGATAGTTCCCAATACCAGAGCTGAACCATAAAGTAGTAAAGCATCATAAAACTTAGAGATTTCCTTCTCCTTAATGATGATATCGGCCAAATAGCGATTAATAAAGCTATTAAAAACATTTGCACCAACAAGCGCAATTATTAATAAGATCAGGAGAATAAGCATTCCCCATGAGCGAATCACCTCTGAGAATGCTCTGTCTCCTGGCTCGTTTGGATACCAGTAAGGTTGGGCGACCGCTTTTACGTCTTTCCAAAATTGAATAAAACCTAAAAAAGCATTTGTTGAAGGTTGAGCTTGAACAACTTGGGTTGGCATATTCTGAAACTAAACTAAGATTTTACGTAATAATTAAGCTAGCTATATGGAAATAGTGTTAAGGCTCAATTTCTTACTAAATAAGCATTGTAGCTATAAACAAAGTAGCAAACTGACCTAGTGTAATTGTTGGGCTTTTTGGGGAATGATAGGCTTTTTTTCACAAACCAGTAAATATGCTTATAAATGTATTATTTAGCTTAATTTTTATACTAAGTAAATAGAAAAAAATAAACAAAGTTGTGTAAAGAAAGATTAAGAGTGGAATAACGATGGCGCGTATCGATTGTTTGCTGCTTGTTTCTTGCTCAGTGTTTTCAAAGTGAAAGCGTTGAGCGTGGTATGAGGCTTTATAGGCTCGACAATCAATACCTCTGATGACAGCAATTGCCAAATCATATTCATCCTCAAACATGCGTCCAGCAATCTCATCCTCTTTGAGCTGCTGCCACTCGGATTCAATCAAATTCATCTGTGAACAATAGGAGGGTAAAAAGAATATATAAAGTCCTGAACTTTCCCAAATCGGAAAATATTCACGTACTTCTTTACAAGTATGAACGTTTCCTCGGTCTTGAACTATAACTGTAATTTGACCGGTTTGGGCAAACAATCGTTGGGCGTTTTCGGCTTGCCAGTTCATCATTTTGATGTATGTTTTGTGATTGATACTACCAATACAATATCTTTGGTGTCGATACTTGACAGCAGTTAACGGGACTTAAACATTTTTGAGGCAGAAATAAGCCCCAAACCTATGCAGGACAAGGGAAATACACCAAAGACTCAAAAATGCCTGAAAACCAGATATATCAAGAAACTAGGCAAAACGATGTTAAACTCCCTCTATATATAGATTTGAGGTTATTTTCTGGCTACTTTTTGTCTAAGTCCCATTAATAAGTTTTCAGCAGATAGTTTTTGCGCCATGTGTCATATTCTATAACGTAGTATATATTAATTTACATTTTTATTTTTTGTTTTTACCTTAATTTACCGAGCGGATACTTCTTAACTGTCTTAACTGTCTTAACTGTCTTAACTGTCTTAACTGTCTTAACTGGTATTGTATTTTGTTGGCTAAGGTGAGAGAATTCACAAATTCAAGTAAAAAGTACAGCTTTTAATAAACAAACTCGGTTTATTTAAAAGTAAAATTTTCTTACAATATAAAAAATCCTATTAACCAAGTATTTTATGATAAAAATAAGTTATATGCCCCAGAAAATATAGCTAATACTAAGTTTATTTTTAGTAAGGCTGTAATAATTTAAGGTAGCTTGATAGGAAAGTTATAATTTTATTAAAATTAGCATCGATTAAGTACAATTATGAATTTAACAGAGCTTATCAAAAATCTTTCAGCCAAGAATATTGATCTGTGGGTTGATGGAGACAAACTGCACTATCGATCGCCGGAACATTCACTAACCCCTGAGTTATTGCAAAAAATTAAGCAATCTGAATCATAAATTATGCGAATTTTATCCCAGAGTACCGATCAGGCTGCAACTTATCCCCTCTCTCACGGTCAAAAGGCACTCTACTACTTGTATCAATTAGCTCCAATGGGGGCTGCTTATAACGTCACATATGCAGCAAAATTAGTTACAAATTTAGATATTCCCGCCCTTAAACAGGCAGCACAAGCTCTAGTTGAAAGGCATCCAGTTTTGAGGACTACCTTTGCAACCGTTGACGGCGAACCTGTGCAAACAGTTCACGAAAATCAGCAAATTGACTTTAACATCCAAGAAGCTTTCGATTTTAGCCAAGATCATCTAAACAACTGGCTCTCAGAAAAAAGCGATCGCCCTTTCAACTTAGAACAGGGGCCAATATTGCACTTTGATTTATTAATTAACCATATTAAAACTGATAAATTAGCAAAAAAAGAATATATTCTCTTAATCACGCTACATCAGATAGTCGGGGATTTCTGGTCTTTAGAAATCATGACCGGTGAACTGAGAGCCTTGTATAAAGCGATCGCCACAGGTGAAGCAGCCCAATTATCAGCACAAAACTATCAATATCAAGATTACGTCAACTGGTCAGAGCAAATGCTCGCTAGTTCAGATGGAGAAAGTTTGTGGACTTACTGGCAGCAACAACTATCTGGTGAGTTGCCATTGCTAAATTTGCCAACAGATCGACCAAGACCTCAAATCCAAACCTATAACGGCGCTTCCCGCTTTTTTACTATTGAAGAAGAACTGCGGCAATTGCTCACAGAATTGGCGACCAAAGAAGGTGCGTCTCTTTATATCCTTTTATTAACAGCATTACAAATACTATTACTACGTTATACCAATCAAGAAGATATTTTAATTGGCTCTTCAATGGTGAATCGGAGCCGTTCAGAGTTTGAAAATATTGTCGGTCATTTTACTAATCCTGTGGTCTTGCGAGGAGACCTTTCAGGAAAACCGACTTTTCAAGAGTTGCTTAGGCGATCGCACTCTTGTGTGTTAAATGCCCTAGACCATCAAGATTATCCCTTTCCCCTGCTGGTAGAGCAACTGCAACCTGTCCGTAACTCCAGTTTTTCGCCGCTCTATCAGGTAGCCTTAGTCTGGGATCGCTTTCACCAGAGTATAGATATTGATGGTTTGATTTTGGAATCATTGATTCTTGAGTCTAAAGAAGCCGCCTTTGATATAACTTTAACCATTCTTGAGGAGACTAGCTCACTCAACGGTACATGGAATTATAACACTGACTTATTTGATGACAGCACGATCGCGCGGATGATGGGGCATTTTCTAACTTTGCTCGAAGCAATTGTGGCAAATCCCCAGCAACGAATTGACCAATTACCTTTGTTGACACAATCTGAGGAACGGCAGTTATTAATCGAGTGGAATGATACTCAAGTAGACTATGCCCAAGATAAATGTATCCATCAGTTATTTGAGGAGCAGATGAAGCGGACACCCGATGCTGTGGCAGTGGTGTTTGAGAATCAACAATTGACGTACCACGAATTGAATTGTCGTGCTAACCAGTTGGCGCATTACTTACGTTCTTTGGGTGTAGGGGCGGATGTGCTAGTGGGAATATGTGTAGAGCGTTCTTTAGAGATGGTCGTCGGACTGTTGGGCATTCTCAAGGCGGGTGGTGCTTATGTACCACTTGACCCAGAATATCCCCAAGACCGTCTAAGCTTCATGCTAGAAGACGCTCAAGTTCCAGTATTACTCAGTCAACACCAACTCCTTGATCGACTACCTGAGTATCAGGCAAAACTGATTTGTTTAGATGAAGTCTGGTCAGAAATTCTGCCTAACGAACAGAATAACCCTATTGAGGTAGTAACGCCTACTGACCTAGCGAATGTTATTTATACATCCGGCTCCACAGGCAAACCCAAAGGGGTAATGATTGAGCATAGTGGATTGTGCAATCTAGCTCAAGCTCAGATTCAGATTTTTGGCTTGTCTGGTGATAGTCGAGTTCTTCAGTTTGCCTCCTTCAGTTTTGATGCTTGCATATCAGAAATCTTGATGGCTTTGGGATCGGGGGCAAGACTTTACTTAGGAACAAAAGACTCTCTGATGCCAGGTATGCCTTTAATTGAGCGATTCAGAGATGATGGCATTACCCATGTCACCCTACCACCATCAGCCTTGGCAGTCCTGCCAACAGAAGAACTGCCAACATTGCAAGCGATTATTGTCGCCGGAGAAGCCTGTCCTCTGGAACTGATGCGACAATGGTCAAAAAGCAGATACTTCTTCAACGCCTACGGTCCGACAGAAGCGAGTGTTTGTGCTGCGATCGCCAAATGCACTCCATTAGACCAAAAAATTTCCATCGGTCGTCCAATTTCCAATAAACAAATCTACATACTTGATCAAAATTTACAACCAGTACCTGTGGGTGTACCAGGAGAACTGCACATAGGTGGTGTAGGATTAGCACGAGGTTATCTCAATCGCCCAGAATTAACACAAGAAAAATTCATCCCCAACCCCTTCAACAATCGCACCAAAGGTGCGACTCAAAATTCAAAATTATATAAAACTGGAGATTTAGCTCGTTATCTACCAGATGGCAATATCGAATACTTGGGACGCATCGACAACCAAGTAAAAATCCGGGGATTCCGCATTGAGTTGGGAGAAATAGAAGCAACACTAAGCCAACATCCCCACGTGCAAGCATCATGTGTCATAGCCCGTGAAGATGCTCCTGGTGACAAGCGCCTAGTAGCCTACATCGTACCGCAGCCACAGGTGACACCTACAATTAGCGAACTGCGTAGCTTCCTCAAAGAAAAGCTACCAGAATACATGGTACCAAGTGCCTTCGTTATCTTAGAATGTTTACCACTTACCCCCAACGGCAAAATAAATCGTCGCGCTCTACCAGCACCAGAGCCAAGTAGTGAATTATCAGAGAAATATGTAGCTCCACACACCCCCATCGAAGAAATCCTGGCACTAATTTGGCAACAAGTCCTGAAAGTTGAGCTTGTAGGCAGAGATGATGACTTCTTTGAACTAGGAGGACACTCCCTACTAGGAACGCAATTCATCTCCCGTGTGCGTACCAGATTAAAAGTAGAACTACCATTACGTGAGTTATTTTCTGCACCAACAATTGCCCAGTTAGCACCATCGATTCAGCAGTTACAGCAGCAAGATATAGAACTGTCAGCACCACCCATCTTAAAGCGGGTAGAGAATGCAGAAATACCACTGTCATTTGCTCAACAGCGTTTGTGGTTTTTAGACCAGTTAGAGTTGAACAGTGCCTCATACAACCTATCCATAGGTTTGCGTCTAGTAGGAACTCTTAATATTGCAGCCTTAGAACAAAGCTTAATTGAAATTATTCATCGCCATGAAGCATTACGCACCAACTTTGTTACTGTTGATGGAAAGCCTTTACAAATAATTCAAACGGTAACGAACTGGACAGTAAGAGTCGTTGACTTGCAGCATTTATCAACACCTTTACTGAGCGAAGTCGCTGGCGGAGCCTCTGCCTCAGCAGAAGTAACAGAACAAAAAACGGCTGCACAGAAATTACTGGAACAACAAGCAATTGAGCCTTTTGACTTAGCTCATGATGCATTAATCAGAGCGACGTTGGTGGTGCTGTCTCCTACAGAACATTGGTTATCAGTGTGTATGCACCATACTGTCTGTGATGGCTGGTCAATAGGTGTGTTTGTCCAGGAGTTAGCAGCACTGTATAATGCTTATTCAATCGGTCAACCCTCTCTACGAGACGCTACGCGAACACCCCTGTTACCACTACCAATTCAGTACGCAGATTTTGCAATTTGGCAAAGACAATGGTTAGTTGGAGAAGTACTACAAAACCAGTTGAGTTACTGGGAAAAACAGTTGGCAAATGCACCCACATTCTTGCCACTACCCACAGATAGACCAAGACCTGCTGTGCAGACTTTCAATGGCTCATATCATGTGTTTGCTCTGTCTGTTGAGTTGACCCAACAGTTGGAAAAACTGAGTCAACAGCAAGGTGTAACTATGTTTATGACTTTGTTGGCGGCTTATAATGCCCTACTTTATCGCTACACGGGACAAGAAGATATTTTGGTGGGGACACCAATTGCCTACCGCGATCGCACTGAGTTAGAAGGACTTATTGGCTTTTTTGTCAATACTTTAGTGATGCGAACTCAAGTTTCAGGCGATGGCAGTTTTAACGAATTACTCCCACGTATCCGGGAAATGGCACTGTCCGCCTACGCACATCAAGATTTGCCCTTTGAAATGCTAGTGGAAGCATTACAACCAGAACGGGACTTGAGCCATACACCATTGTTCCAAGTGATGTTTGTTCTCCTAAACGCTCCCATGTCTGAAATAGAGTTGACTGAGTTAAGTGTCACTGGCTTGCCAATAGGAATCACTACGGCAAAGTTTGACTTAACTTTATCAATGGAAAACACTCCTGGTGGACTGTTTGGGTGGTGGGAGTACAACACTGACTTGTTTGATAGCAGCACTATCGAACGGATGACAGGTCATTTTGTGACGCTGCTTGAGGCAATTGTGGCAAATCCCAGCGAGCGGATTTCCCAATTACCAATGCTCACAGCATCTGAGCAGCAACAGTTATTAGTGGAGTGGAATGATACAGGGGTAAATTATCCCCAGGATAAATGTATTCATCAGTTGTTTGAGGAGCAAGTTCAACGTACACCTGATGCTGTGGCAGTGGTGTTTGAGAATCAACAATTGACGTACCACGAATTGAATTGTCGTGCTAACCAGTTGGCACATTACTTGCTGTCTTTGGGAGTGGGAGCCGATGTGCTGGTGGGAATTTGTGTGGAGCGATCTTTGGAGATGATCGTGGGATTACTTGGTATTCTCAAGGCGGGTGGGGCTTATATACCACTTGACCCAGAATATCCCCAAGAGCGTCTGCGCTTTATCTTAGAAGATGCTCAAGTCTCAGTGCTGCTGAGTCAACAGCATCTAGTTGAGAAATTACCTGAGTGTCAAGCGCAGCTTATAAGCTTGGATACTAATTGGCAGTTGATTTCTCAGTTGAGTCAAGAAAATCCCATCACTGATATCCAAGCTAGTAACTTAGCTTATGTGATTTATACTTCCGGTTCTACAGGTCAGCCCAAGGGTGTGCAAATCTCACATCAATCTGTGAACAATTTCCTATCTGCCATGCAGCAGCGCCCAGGAATAACAAAACAAGATACACTGCTTGCAATCACTACTATCTCCTTTGATATTGCTGCTTTAGAAATTTTTCTGCCTATAACTGTAGGTGCATCTATGGTCATAGCACGTCGTGACGTGACCCTTGATGGAAGAGAGTTATTTGACTTGCTAGTTAAGTCTAAGGCAACAATTATGCAAGCAACTCCAGCTACTTGGAGATTGCTTTTAGACTCCAACTACCAATTTAGCGATCTAAAAATACTTTGCGGGGGTGAAGCTTTACCTTGGGATCTTGTTAATCAATTGCTTGCCAAAAGCGCTTCTTTGTGGAACCTTTATGGACCAACAGAGACTACTATTTGGTCAACAGTATGTCAACTTGAATCCCATGACAGCTTGATTTCTATTGGTCGTCCAATTGACAATACCCAGATATACATACTAGACCAAAATTTACAACCAGTACCTGTAGGTGTACCAGGAGAGTTACACATCGGTGGTGCAGGATTAGCAAGAGGCTACTTGAACCGACCAGAATTAACACAAGAAAAATTCATTCCCAACCCGTTTGAGGAGGCAGGAGGGAGTAAATTATATAAAACTGGAGATTTAGCACGTTATCTACTAGATGGCAACATAGAATACCTGGGACGCATCGACAACCAAGTAAAAATCCGGGGATTCCGCATTGAATTGGGAGAAATAGAAACAGCACTGAGCCAACATCCCCATGTGCAAGCATCATGCGTCATAGCCCGTGAAGATGCTCCTGGTGACAAGCGCCTAGTAGCCTACATCGTACCCCAAGCACAAGTAACACTCACAATTAGCGAACTACGTAGCGGCCTCAAGAAAAAGTTACCAGACTACATGGTTCCTTCGGCAATAGTCATCTTGGAGTCTTTACCGCTTACCCCCAACGCCAAAGTAGACCGTCGCGCCCTACCAGCACCAGAGCTAAGTAATGAATTATTAGAGAAATATGTCGCCCCGCGTACACCCATTGAGGAAATGCTTGCACTCCTGTGGGCGCAAGTTCTGAAAGTAGAGCTTGTGGGCAGACATGACAACTTCTTTGAACTTGGAGGACACTCCCTACTAGCAACGCAACTTATTTCCCGTGTGCGTAGCGGCTTGAAAGTAGAACTGCCATTGCGTTCGTTGTTTGCTGCACCAACAATTGCTGAATTAGCCCCAAACATTCAAAGGTTACAGCAACAAAACCTAGAACTTGCTGCACCACCCATTTTAAAGCGGGCAAACAATGCACAACTACCACTGTCTTATGCTCAACAGCGTTTATGGTTTTTAGACCAGTTCGAGCCCAACAGTGCCTCATACAACATCCCCTTCGGGTTGCGTTTAGTAGGAACTGTTAATGTTGGAGCATTAGAACAAAGCTTAATTGAAGTTATTCATCGTCACGAAGCATTACGTACCAACTTCATCACAGTTGATGGACAAGCTTCTCAAATAATTGAAACAGAAACGAATTGGACAGTTACAATTGTTGATTTAAAGCATTTACCCTTAACAGAAATTGAAATAGCTGCACAGCAATTAGTTCAACAACAAGCGCTTCTTCCTTTTGACTTAGCGTCGGATGCATTAATCAGAGCAACATTAGTAATGCTGTCTCCTACAGAACAGTGGTTATTAGTGTGTATGCACCACGTTGTCAGTGATGGTTGGTCAATAGGTGTATTTGTCCAAGAGTTACAAGTACTGTATAATGCTTATTCTCAAGGTGAACTATCCCCTTTAATACCACTGGCGATTCAGTACGCAGATTTTGCTATTTGGCAAAGACAATGGTTGCAAGGCTTGGTACTTAAGAGCCAATTGAGTTACTGGCAAGAACAATTGGTAAACGCACCTACATTTTTGCCACTACCCACAGACAGACCCAGACCTGCTGTGCAGACTTTTAATGGCGCAAATATGGAGTTTGCCTTGTCTGTTGAACTCACTCAACAACTGACAAAACTAAGTCAAGAGCAAGGGGTGACTTTGTTTATGACGCTGTTAGCGGCGTATAACACATTACTTTACCGCTATACGGGACAAACAGATATTTTGGTGGGGACACCAATTGCTAACCGCGATCGCACTGAGATAGAGGGATTAATTGGCTTTTTTGTCAATACTTTGGTGATGCGGACTGATTTATCTGAAAATCCCAGTTTTAACGAATTACTCCCCCGCATTCGAGAAATGGCGCTGTCCGCTTACGCTCATCAAGATTTGCCATTTGAAATGTTGGTGGAAGCATTGCAGCCAGAACGAGACTTGAGTCATACACCACTGTTCCAAGTGATGTTCGTCCTCCAGAATGCTCCCATAGAAGTGGAGTTGACTGGGTTAACTGTCAGCTCATTACCAATAGAAGGTGCGATCGCCAAGTTTGATTTAACTTTAGCAATAGAGAATACTACCACTGGACTCGTGGGAGGATGGGAGTATAACACAGACTTGTTTGATGCGTCCACTATTGAACGGATGACGGGGCATTTTGTAACACTGCTAGAAGGTATTGTTGCTAATCCCAAACAGCGCATTTCTCAATTATCAATACTCACAATATTTGAGCAACAGCAGTTATTAGTTGAGTGGAATGATACTCAAGTAGATTATCCAATAGATAAATGTGTACATCAGTTGTTTGAGGAGCAGGTTGAGCGCACACCCAATGCAGTTGCAGTGGTGTTTGAAAATCAAAAATTGACGTACCACGAGTTGAATTGTCGTGCTAACCAATTAGCCCATTACTTGCAGTCTTTGGGTGTAGGGGCGGATGTGCTGGTTGGGATATGTGTAGAACGCTCCTTAGAAATGGTGGTGGGATTACTTGGTATTCTCAAGGCGGGTGGTGCTTACGTGCCACTTGACCCTGAGTATCCCCAAGACCGTCTCTCGTTCACGCTTGCAGACGCTCAAGTTTCCGTGCTACTTACCCAACAGCATTTAGTTGAGTCTCTTCCTCAACATCAGGCGCGTGTAGTCCACTTAGATCAAGACTGGATTGCGATCGCTAAGTTTAGCCAGGAGAATCCAATTGCTGAGGTGCAAGCTAGTAACATAGCTTATGTTATTTATACTTCTGGCTCTACTGGTCAACCCAAGGGGGTAATACTATCTCACAGTAACCTTTGCAACCACATGTTCTGGATGCAAGCAACATTCCCCTTGACTGAAAAAGACAAAGTACTGCAAAAAACTCCCTTTGGCTTTGATGCCTCAGTTTGGGAATTCTACGCTCCATTGTTAGCAGGTGGACAGTTGTTAATAGCTGAACCAGGAGGTCATACTGACAGTGCTTATCTCTTAAAGTTAATTGTCCAGCAGCAGGTAACTACTATTCAACTTGTTCCATCTTTGCTGCAAATGCTTTTAGAACAAGGAGGAATCGAAACTTGTCACTCCCTCAAATACGTATTCTGTGGCGGTGAAGCCTTACCTGTTACTCTGCAAGAAAGCTTATTAAGTAAACTAGATGTACATTTGCACAATCTCTACGGACCAACAGAGACTTGTATTGATGCAACTTTCTGGAATTGTCAGCGTGAGATTTATCCACAACTTGTCCCCATTGGTCGTCCAATTTCCAACACGCAAATCTACATACTCGACCAAAACTTACAACCAGTACCTGTGGGTGTACCAGGAGAACTGCACATTGGTGGTGCAGGATTAGCAAAAGGATACCTCAACGCAAGAGAGCTAACACTTGAAAGATTTATCCCCAACCCGTTTAACAAGTCAAAAGTTAAAAGTCAAAAGTCAAAATTATATAAAACAGGGGACTTAGCACGTTACCTACCAGATGGAAATATCGAATATCTGGGTCGCATCGACAACCAAGTAAAAATTCGGGGTTTCCGCATCGAGTTGGGAGAAATTGAAGCAGCACTAAGCCAACATAGTGATGTGCAAACATCTGTAGTCATCATTCGCGAAGACATTCCCGGATATAAGCGCCTAGTCGCCTATATAGTACCGCAGCAACAGATAACACCCACAGTTAGCAAACTGCGTAGCTTCCTGAAAGAAAAGCTACCAGAATACATGGTACCAAGTGCGATCGTTACCCTAGAATCCCTACCGCTTACCACCAACGGCAAAATAGATCGTCGCGCCCTACCAGCACCAGAAGCACGCACAGGAATAGAAAGCAGCTTGGTAGCACCGCGCAACCTCATTGAAGAAAAATTAGCCCAAATTTGGGCGCAAGTGTTAAGAGTAGAGCAAATAAGCATACACGATAACTATTTTGAACTAGGAGGAGATTCCATCCTCAGCATTCAAATCATCAGCAGAGCAAAAGCTGCCGGAATAAAACTGACAATTAAACAACTATTTGCTAATCAAACCATCGCCCAATTAGCCACAGTTGCAGGCACAACAAAAGCACTCTCAATTGAACAAGGATTAGTTACAGGGACATTCCCCCTAACACCAATTCAACATTGGTTTTTTGAGCAGAAATTACCAGATAAACACCACTTCAATCAATCATTTCTCCTCACAGTACCATCAAACCTCAACCTAGAAATATTAGAGCAAGTATGGCAGCAATTACTAAAACATCACGATGCTTTAAGGCTAAGATTCACAACAGGCACAATATGGCAGCAGATTCATGCCGACCCAACTGATAACATTACTATCCCCCGTGTTGACCTATCAAAAGTTCCAGAAACTGAGATAGAAACTGTCATTGAAACTACAGCCAATGAATTACAGGCGAGTTTAAATCTGTCAGAAAATCTAGTGCAAGTAGCATTTTTCTGGCTGGGTATTGACAAAAAAGCCCGATTACTGATAATTATTCACCATCTCGTAGTAGACGGGGTTTCCTGGCGGATATTGTTAGAAGATTTGCAGACAGCTTACCAGCAACTAAGTCAAGGCAAAACCATTCAACTACCTGATAAAACCACATCCTTCAAAGATTGGGCGCTACAACTTACAGAATATGCCCAGTCAGAAATTTTAAAATCACAACTAGATTATTGGTTGAGTCGATCTTACGATGCAGTTGATTCCATCCCAGTAGATTATGGACAAGGAATAAACACAACTGCATCCGCTAGGATCGTATCAGTATCATTAAACGAAGCCGAAACTCTTTCCCTCCTGCAAGATGTCCCGAAAGCTTACAAAACACAAATAAACGATATCTTGCTAACTGCCTTAGCGCTGGTGTTGAGCGGATGGACTAACTCTGACTCAGTGTTATTCAACTTAGAAGGTCATGGGCGAGAAGAGATTATCGCTGGTGTAGATTTATCACGCACTGTTGGTTGGTTTACAACAATTTTCCCAGTGGTTGTGGAACTGGGAATCATAGATGATATTGGTACTGCTTTAAAATCTGTCAAGGAACAATTACGTGTAATTCCTAATAAAGGTATTGGCTATGGCTTATTGCGTTATCTAAATGTTGATGCAGAAATTAGCGCCCAACTAGAGAAAATTCCTCAAGCAGAAATTAGCTTTAATTATTTGGGACAGTTTGCTCAAGTTGTGAATACATCTTCTTTGATGCAAGTAGCTAATGAGCCGATGGGAAACAGCGAGAGTTTACAAGGTCAGCGCCATTGTTTGATAGACATTAATGCTATCATTATTAACGAAAAACTACAAATAGATTGGACATACAGCAGCAATATCCATCAGCACGAAACAATTGAAAATATTGCCCAAGAATTTGTCGAAACGTTGCAAGATATAATTGCTCATTGTTTATCACCGGAAAATGCAGGTTATACGCCCACGGATTTCCCATTAATTCAACTTAACCAACTAGAAATAGATCAGATATTTCAAAATCTATGAAATTAGAACTTAGCAAAACTGACCGCCAAAATATTGAAGATATTTATCCCTTATCTCCTATGCAACAGGGGATGCTGTTTGAAAGTTTGTATGCTCCAGATTCAGGCGTATATTTTGAGCAGATAACTTGCATTTTGACGGGAAACCTAGATGTAAAAACCTTTGAGCAAGCTTGGCAGCACGTGGTAGCTCGGCATCCCGTCTTCCGCACAGCTTTCCTTTGGGAGTCTTTGAGCCAGCCAGTTCAAGTGGTGTATCGACAGATAAATGTGACAGTCGAAACTTATGACTGGCGGGAGTTATCTACACTTGAGCAGCAACAGCAATTAGAGACTTTTCTGGATTCTGAGCGACAACAGGGTTTTCAAGTGTCGCAAGCGCCATTGATGCGTCTACATCTAATCCAGTTGGATGGGAATACTTATCAGTTTGTTTGGTGTCATCATCATTTATTACTTGATGGCTGGTCGTCACCTTTAGTTTTCCAAGATCTGTTGGAGTTTTACCAAGCAATTTCTCAGGGTGAAAGTTTATCTAACATCGGAACTGTCAACTACCGCAATTATATTGCTTGGTTACAGCAACAGGACCGAGATTTAGCTGATAAATTTTGGCGACAAAAACTCCAAGGTTTTACTACACCAACTCCTTTGACTGTAGATAAACCATTGTCAATGCGCGAGCAGCATTTGGGCTACAGCGAACAACAAATTGACTTAACAGTGCCAGCGACAGCAGTAGTGATGTCTTTTGTTAGACAGCATCAATTGACGATGAGTAATTTGGTGCAGGCGACTTGGGGATTGTTGCTGTCTCGCTATAGCCAAGAAACAGATGTGGTTTTTGGTGCAACTGTGTCTGGTCGTCCGCCTGAACTTGTTGGTGTAGAGTCGATTGTAGGGTTATTTATCAATACTCTGCCAGTGCGAGTACAAATCTCCGAGCAGACTGAATTGTTGGGTTTATTGAAGGATTTACAGGCGCAACAGGTGGAGTCTGGGCAATTTTCCTATAGCTCATTGGCAGAGATTCAGAAGCTGAGTGATGTTCCCAAGGGTACGTCTTTGTTTGAGAGTATTGTTGTTTTTGAGAATTATCCTGTTGATACTGCTGTTCTACAAGGCAATAGCGATTTTTCCCTCTCGAATTTTAGGTGGATTGAACAAACAAATTATCCTCTGGCGGTTTTAGTTTCCCCTGGTGAGCAATTGTCGCCGAGGGTGATGTACGATGCTAGTCGATTTGAAGATGGAACGATTAGCCGGATGCTGGGTCATTTTAGAACAATGCTTGAGGTGATCGCTACTAATCCTCAGCAACGAATTTCCCAGTTGCTAATGCTAACAGAATCTGAGCAGCAACAGTTATTAGTTGACTGGAATGATACCCAGGTAGATTACCCCCAAGATAAATGTATCCATAAGTTGTTTGAGGAGCAGGTAGAGCTTACACCCGATAATGTAGCAGTGGTGTACGAGAATCAACGTCTCACATACCACGAATTGAACAGCCGTGCTAACCAGTTGGCGCACTATCTGAAGTCTTTGGGTGTGAAAGCTGATGCGTTGGTGGGGATATGTGTGGAGCGTTCCTTAGAAATGGTAGTGGGACTATTGGGGATTCTCAAGGCGGGTGGTGCTTATGTGCCACTTAACCCAGAATATCCTCAAGAGCGATTGATCTTCATGCTTGAAGATACTCAGTTATCAGTCATATTGACTCAAGAAAAACTAGTTCATAAACTAGGCGATCGCCTCCGGCGCGACTTTGCTGATTCTCCAGAGGAAACGCTACGCGAACGCAAAGCTAATGTAATTTGCTTAGACTCAAACTGGGATATCATCAATCAACAAACACAACAAAACCCAACTACCAGCGTCAAAGCTGATAACTTAGCTTATGTAATGTACACCTCCGGTTCTACAGGTCAACCCAAAGGTGTGAGCATTGTCCATCGAAGTGTGGTTCGACTCGTCAAAAAAACCAATTATATCAGCATTTCTGCTGGTGATGTAATTGCACAAGCCTCAAATCACGCCTTCGATGCTGCTACCTTTGAAATTTGGGGAGCGTTACTGAACGGAGCGCGGTTAGTAGGCGTGAGCAAAGATTTAGCACTTTCGCCTTCAGCTTTCGCAGTCTTTATGCGATCGCAAAGTATCAGCGTGTTATTCTTGACAACTGCATTGTTCAATCAAATTGCTCAAGAAGTTCCCTCTGCTTTCAATTCACTACGGCATCTTCTGTTTGGCGGCGAGGCTGTCGATCCTAAATGGGTTAAAGAAGTACTCAAAAATGGTGCGCCGCAGCGACTGCTCCATGTTTATGGACCAACAGAGAATACAACATTTAGTTCCTGGTACTTGGTGCAGGATGTGCCAGAAGGCGCGACAACTATTCCCATCGGGCAGCCAATTTCCAACACACAAATCTATTTGTTAGATTCCCAACTACAACCAGTAGGTATTGGTGTACCGGGAGAATTATACATAGGGGGAGATGGTTTAGCTAAGGAATACCTTAACCGCACCGAGTTAACACAAGAAAAATTCATCCCCAACCCCTTTAGTTCTGACCTCAATTCACGTCTCTACAAAACCGGGGATAAAGCACGTTACTTAAGCGATGGCAATATTGAATACTTATATCGTATTGATAACCAAGTAAAAATACGTGGGTTAAGGATTGAGTTGGGCGAAATTGAAGCAGTCCTGAGCCAACACAGCGATGTGCAGGTATCTTGTGTCATTGTTCGCGAAGATACCCCTGGAGATAAACGTTTAGTCGCCTACATCGTAACCCATCAAGACTGTCAACCTACGATGGGCGAAATACGTCAATTCCTCAAAGCAAAGCTGCCAGATTACATGATACCAAGTGCAATAGTTATCTTGGAATCTTTCCCTTTGACTTCCAACGGCAAAGTAGACCGCCGCGCCCTGCCAAAGCCAGACTTGGACACCGCACTCGAAGAAAAATATGTCGCCCCGCGTACACCAATTGAGGAAATGCTTGCACTCCTGTGGACGCAAGTTTTGAAAGTAGAGCCAGTGGGTATTTACAATAATTTCTTTGAACTTGGGGGACACTCACTGTTAGCAACGCAACTAGTTTCACGCATCCGCACTAGCTTCAAAGTAGAACTACCATTGCGTTCGTTATTTGCTGCACCAACAATTGCGGAATTAGCGCCATTGATTCAACGGTTACAACAAGACTTAGAACTTGCCGCACCACCCATCTTCAGGCGGGCAGAAAATGCAAATTTACCACTGTCTTATGCTCAACAGCGGTTGTGGTTTTTAGATCAGTTCGAGCCGAACAGTTCTTTCTATAATATCCCCATTGGTTTGCGTTTAGTCGGAACTCTGAATGTTGTTGCCTTAGAAGAAAGCTTAATTGAAATTATTCATCGCCACGAAGCATTACGCACTAAATTCATCACAGTTGATGGACAAACTGCTCAAATCATTCATAATTGGAGGGAACAGGAAAATATACCTTGGACACTATCAGTTGTGGAGTTGCAGCATTTACCTTGGAGAGAACAAGAAATAGCTGCACAGAAATTAGTCCAACAACAAGCAATTGAGTCTTTTGACTTAGCGTCAGAAGTATTAATTAGAGCAACATTAGTGGTGCTGTCCGAGACAGAACATTGGTTAACCGTATGTATGCACCACATTGTCAGTGATGGTTGGTCAATGGGTGTATTTGTCGAGGAGTTACAAGCACTCTACAATGCTTATTCTCAGGGTCAACCATCACCCCTGTTGCCACTACCAATTCAGTACGCAGATTTTGCAATTTGGCAAAGACAATGGTTAGTCGGGGAAGTACTACAAAACCACTTGAGTTACTGGCTTCAACAGTTAGCAAACGCACCCACATTCTTGCCACTACCCACAGACAGACCCAGATCGGCTGTGCAGACTTTCAATGGCGCACATCTGGAGTTTGCCCTGTCTGGTGAACTAACTCAACAACTGAGCAAACTGAGTCAACAGCTTGGGGTAACTTTGTTTATGACTTTGTTAGCGGCATATAATACTTTGCTTTACCGCTACACAGGACAAACAGATATTTTGGTGGGGACACCAATTGCTAATCGCGATCGTACTGAGATAGAAGGGTTAATTGGCTTTTTTGTCAATACTTTAGTGATGCGGACAGATTTAGCAGGCAACCCCAGTTTTAACGAATTACTCCCGCGTATCCGGGAAATGGCACTGTCCGCCTACGCTCATCAAGATTTGCCCTTTGAAATGCTAGTGGAAGCATTGCAGCCAGAACGAGATCTTAGCCATACACCACTGTTCCAAGTGATGTTCGCTCTCCAAAACGCTCCCATATCTGAAATAGAGTTAACTGGGTTAAATGTCAGTGACTTGCCCATAGAAAGTTCCACAGCAAAGTTTGATCTGACCTTATCAATGGAAAACACTAGCACTGGACTAGTGGGAGGGTGGGATTATAACACTGACTTGTTTGATAGCAGTACCATTGAGCGCATGACTGGTCATTTTGTGAAACTACTTGAAGCAATTGTGGCGAATCCCCAAGAGCGCATTTCTCAATTACAAATACTCACAGCATCTGAACAGCAACAGTTATTAATTGAATGGAATGATACTCAAGTAGACTACGCCTGCGATAAATGTATACATCAATTATTTGAAGAACAAGTGGAGCGTACCCCCAATGCAGTGGCGGTGATGTTTGAGAATCAACAATTGACGTACCACGAGTTGAATTGTCGTGCTAACCAGTTGGCGCATTACTTGCAGTCAGTGGGAGTGTCCGCCGATGTGCTGGTGGGGATTTGTGCCGAGCGCTCTTTTGAGATGATCGTGGGATTACTTGGTATTCTTAAGGCAGGTGGGGCTTACGTACCACTTGATCCAGAGTATCCCCAAGACCGTCTGAGTTTTATGCTCGAAGACACTCAAGTTTCCGTGCTACTTACCCAACAGCATCTAGTTAAGAAATTACCTGAACATCAAGCGCGTGTCCTTTGCTTGGATACCGACTGGGAGATCATTACCCAATCGGTATCTAAGCAAAATCCAATCACTGGCATGCAAGCTACTAACTTGGCTTATGTAATTTACACTTCGGGTTCCACCGGAAAGCCTAAAGGAGCGATAAATACGCATCTAGGGATTTGCAATCGCCTCCTGTGGATGCAGCAAGCATATCAATTAACAGAAATAGACTGCGTTTTACAGAAAACTCCTTTCAGCTTTGATGTCTCGGTTTGGGAGTTTTTCTGGCCGTTAATGACTGGAGCGCGTTTAGTTGTAGCGAAACCAGGTGGACATAAAGATAGTGGTTACTTGGTCAAAGTAATACTAGAACAGCAAGTTACTACACTGCATTTTGTTCCTTCGATGCTCCAGATTTTTCTAGAAGAACAAGGTTTAAAAGATTGCAGTAGCTTGAAACAAGTTATTTGTAGTGGCGAAACACTGCCTTTAGAACTTCAGGAACGCTTTTTCGCTTGTTTAGGGTGTCAATTGCATAATCTCTACGGGCCGACAGAAGCGGCAATTGACGTCACCTTCTGGGAATGTCAATCAAAGAGCAATTTGAAAACTGTGCCTATTGGTCGCCCAATTTCCAATACGCAAATTTACATACTCGACCAAAACTTACAACCAGTACCTGTGGGTGTACCAGGAGAGTTACACATCGGTGGTGCAGGATTAGCAAGAGGATACCTCAACGCAACAGAGTTAACACAAGAGAAATTCATCCCTAACCCCTTCAGTGGAAGTAGGGATGCAGGGGAGCAGAGGAGCAGAGGGTTAAGGGAGCGGAGGAGAAAAATAGCCCAATCTCCAGTCCCCAGCCACCGCCTGTATAAAACCGGAGATTTGGCTCGTTATCTACCAGATGGCAATATCGAATATCTGGGACGTATCGACAACCAAGTAAAAATCCGTGGATTCCGCATCGAATTGGGAGAAATTGAAGCAGCACTAAGTCAACAAAAAGATGTGCAAACATCTGTGGTCATCGTCCGCGAAGATAACAAGAGTGACAAGCGCCTAGTCTCCTACATCGTACTGCAACCAGAGCATACTCGTACTGAGCGACTCGTGCCGAGCGGAGCCGAGGTAAGTCGAAGTACACCTACAGTTAAAGAACTGCGTAGCTTCCTCAAACAAAAGCTACCAGAATACTTGATACCAAGTGCCTTCGTCATTTTAGAATCTTTACCCCTAACCTCCAACGGCAAAATAGACCGTCGTGCCCTACCTTCCCCAGAGCCAAGTCATAAATTATCAGATAAATATGTAGCTCCACGTACACCCCTAGAAGAAATCCTTGCACTAATTTGGCAAGAAGTCCTAAAAATAGAGCTTGTAGGCAGACATGATAACTTTTTTACCTTGGGAGGACACTCCTTATTAGCAACGCAACTCGTCTCTCGTGTGCGTAGCAGCTTGAAAGTAGAACTGCCATTGCGTTCGTTATTTGCTGCACCAACAATTGCAGAGTTAGCACCATTAATTCAGCAATTACAGCAACAAGATATAGAACTTGCTGCACCACCAATTTTAAGGCGGGCAGAGAATACAGAACTACCACTATCTTATGCTCAACAGCGTTTGTGGTTTTTGGACCAGTTCGAGCCGGACAGTCCCTTCTACAACATCCCACTGGGGTTGCGCTTTGTCGGAAATGTGAATGTTGCCGCTTTGGAACAAAGCTTCAGGGAAATTATTCATCGCCACGAAGCATTACGCACTAATTTTGTTTCCGTTGATGGAAAACCAACTCAAATCATTCAAACAGAACCAAATTGGTCACTGACAGTTATTGAATTGCCGCATTTACCCTGGAGAGAACAAGAAATAGCTGCACAGAAATTAGTCCAACAACAAGCAATTGAGCCTTTTAACTTAGCTCATGATGCATTAATCAGAGCGACATTAGTGGTGTTGTCTCCTACAGAACAGTGGTTATCAGTGTCTATCCACCACGTTGTCAGTGATGGCTGGTCAATGGGTGTGTTTGTCGAGGAGTTACAAGCACTGTACAATGCTTATTCTCAGAGTCAACCCTCACCTCTGTTGCCACTGCCGATTCAGTATGCAGATTTTGCCTTATGGCAAAGACAATGGTTGCAAGGGGAAGTACTTAATAGTCAATTGAGTTACTGGAAAGAACAATTGGCTAATTCACTCACATTCTTGCCATTACCCACAGACAGACCCAGACCTGCTGTGCAGACTTTCAATGGTGCATATCAAGAATTTGCCCTGTCTGTTGAGTTAACTCAACAACTAACCAAACTGAGTCAACAGCAAAGGGTGACTTTGTTTATGACTTTGTTAGCGGCATATAATACCCTGCTTTATCGCTACACAGGACAAGAAGATATCCTGGTGGGTTCGCCAATCGCTAACCGCGATCGCACTGAGATAGAGGGATTAATTGGCTTTTTTGTCAATACCTTAGTTATGCGGACTAACTTGACAGAAAATCCCACCTTTAGCGAATTACTTATCCGTGTTCGGGATATGGCAATGGAGGCATACTCTCATCAGTATTTGCCCTTTGAAATGCTGGTGGAAGCATTGCAGCCAGAACGGGATCTCAGCCATACACCATTATTCCAGGTAATGTTTGTCCTCCAGAATGCGCCCACATCTGGATTAGAAATGAGTAAGCTCAATGTTAGTTCATTGCCAGTAAAACTGACAACTTCCAGGTTTGATTTAACCTTAATCATGCAGAACAGTCCTACTGGGCTGATAGGATTGTGGGAGTACAGCACTGACTTGTTTGATGCTAGTACTATCGAGCGCATGACAAGCCATTTTGTCACCTTGCTTGAAGGTATTGTTGCTAACCCTCAACAGCAAATCTCACAATTGCCCCTGCTGAGTGAAGTTGAGCAACAAAAATTACTTCTTGAGTGGAACGATACTCAAGTTGATTATCCCCTTTATAAGTGCATTTATCATTTGTTTGAGGAGCAGGTAGAACTGACACCCAATGCAGTGGCAGTTGTGTATGAAAATCAACAACTTACTTACAACCAATTAAATTGTTGCGCTAACCAATTAGCTCATCACTTGCGCTCTTTGGGTGTAGGTGCAGATATTCTAGTCGGTCTGTGTGTCGAGCGTTCTTTAGAGATGATCATCGGACTGCTAGCAATTCTCAAAGCAGGTGGGGCATACCTACCACTTGACCCAGAGTATCCACCCGAGCGTTTGAGCTTTATTTTAGACGATACTCAAGTTAAAATTTTACTGACGCAACAGCGACTTATTGATCGACTGCCCCTAAATCAAGCAGACAAGTTTTGCTTAGATACTGACGCTGAAGAGATTTCTAAATGCAGTCAGAACAATATAATTTCTGGCGTACAATCAAATAACTTAACTTATATAATTTATACCTCTGGTTCTACAGGCAAACCAAAGGGTATAGCAATGAGTCAACTTGCCCTTTGCAATCATATCTTATGGCATCGGGACAATCTGAAAATTGCTCGTGGAGCAAAAACCCTACAATTTGCTTCGATTAGCTTTGATGTCTCCTTTCAAGAAATCTTCACTACCTGGTGTTCTGGTGGCACATTATTCTTAATAACTGAGGAATTGCGCTACGATACAAGAGCTTTATTAGATTTTCTGCAAGAAAAAGCCATCCAGAGAATGTTTCTCCCCGTTGTGGGCTTACAGCAACTAGCTGAAGTCGCTGTTGGTAGTGAATTAATTAATACTCATTTGCGAGAAATTATTACTTCTGGGGATCAGTTGCGAATTACCCCTGCTATTTATGAGTGGTTGGGTAAACTCACTGATTGTACATTGCACAATCAGTATGGGCCATCAGAGAGCCACTTAGCCACCAGTTTTACTTTGCCTCATACAGTAGAAACTTGGCCGCTACTACCTCCCATTGGGCGACCGATTACCAACACGCAAATTTACATACTAGGTAAATATTTACAGCCTGTACCCGTGGGTGTAACAGGAGAAGTGTACATTGCTGGTGTGCTTTTGGCACAAGGCTATTTCAACCGACCCCAGTTAACACAACAGAAATTCATCCCCAACCTCTTTAGCACTGATCCTGATTCCCGTCTGTACCAAACTGGGGACTTAGCACGTTATTTACCTGACGGTAACATCGAATCTTTAGGACGCATCGATAATCAAGTTAAAATTCGCGGTTTTCGCATTGAGTTGGGCGAAGTTGAAGCAGTACTGGGACAACTAAGTGATGTACAAGCATCTTGTGCGGTTGTTCGAGAAGATACCCCAGGTGATAAACGCTTAGTCGCTTACATTGTGCCACAGCCAGAGCAGAGAGTATCTGTAAACGTTGTGCGTAGCTTCCTAAAGGAGAAGTTACCAGAGTATATGCTGCCAAGTGCAATAGTTATCTTGGAAGCTCTACCGATTACCTCCAACGGAAAATTAGACCGTCGCGCTTTGCCTGCACCTGATTTACACAGTCAATTATTAGATCAGTATGTTGCTCCACGTAACCCAATTGAAGAAATTTTGTCACTAATTTGGGCGCAAGTGCTGAAAGTAGACCTTGTGGGCATACATGATAACTTCTTTGAACTTGGAGGACATTCGCTACTAGCAACGCAACTGGTTTCCCGCGTCCGTACCAACTTGAAAGTAGAACTACCATTGCGTACCTTATTTGCTGCACCAACAATTGCTCAATTATCCCAAAACATTCAACAGTTGCAGCAACAAGACTTAGAAATTGTTGCACCACCCATCTTAAAGCGGACAGAGAATGCAGAAATACCACTGTCTTATGCTCAACAGCGGTTGTGGTTTTTAGACAAGTTAAACCCAAACAGTGCCTCATACAATATCCCCGTTGGCTTACGTTTAATCGGAACTATTAATGTTGTTGCCTTAGAACAAAGCTTTAGGGAAATTATTCATCGCCACGAAGCATTACGTACCAACTTTGTTGTCGTTGATGGAAAGCCTTTACAAATAATTCAAACCCCCACAAATTGGACAGTTACTGTTGTTGACTTGCAGCATTTACCCGTAACAGCACAAAAAACGGCTGCACAGAAATTACTGCAACAACAAGCAATTGAGCCTTTTGACTTAGAGTCAGAAACATTAATCAGAGCGACCTCAATGGTGCTATCTCCTACAGAACAGTGGTTATCTGTGTGTATGCACCACATTGTTAGTGATGGTTGGTCAATGAGTGTGTTTGTCGAGGAATTAACAACGCTTTACAATGCTTATTCTCAGGGTCAACCCTCTCTACGAGACGCTACGCGAACACCTTTGTTGCCACTGCCAATTCAGTACGCAGATTTTGCCTTATGGCAAAGACAATGGTTGCAAGGAGAAGTACTCAACAGCCAATTGAGTTACTGGAAACAACAATTGGCAAACGCACCCACATTCTTGCCATTACCCACAGACAGACCCAGACCTGCTGTGCAGACTTTCAATGGCGCACATCTGGAGTTTACACTTTCTGTTGAGCTAACTCAAAAGTTGGTAAAACTGAGTCACGAGCAAGGGGTGACTTTGTTTATGACTTTGTTGGCGGCATATAATACTCTGCTTTATCGCTACACAGGTCAAACAGATATTTTGGTAGGGACACCAATTGCTAACCGCGATCGCACTGATATAGAAGGGTTAATTGGCTTTTTTGTCAATACCTTAGTCATGCGGACGAACTTGGCAGAAAACCTCAGCTTTAACGAATTACTCCCGCGCATGAGAGAAATGGCACTGTCCGCCTATGCTCATCAAGATTTGCCCTTTGAAATGTTGGTAGAAGCATTGCAGCCAGAACGAGACATGAGCCATACACCACTTTTCCAAGTGATGTTCGTTCTCCAGAATACTCCTGCGTCTCAATTGGAGTTGACCGGGTTAAGTGCCAGTGAATTGCCAATAGAGACTTCCACGACAAAGTTCGATCTGACTTTAGTAATGGAGAACACTGGCACTGGACTAGTGGGGTGGTGGCAGTACAACACTGACTTGTTTGATAGCAGCACTATCGAACGAATGATGGGTCATTTTGCGTGTCTGCTAGAAGGTATTGTGGCGAATCCCCAAGAGCGGATTTCGCAATTACCAATGCTCACAGTGTCTGAGCAACAGCAGTTATTAGTTGAGTGGAATGATACTCAAGTAGACTACGCCTGCGATAAATGTATTCATCAGTTGTTTGAAGAGCAAGTTCAACGCACACCCGATGCTGTGGCAGTTGTCTTTGAAAATGAACAACTGACTTACCACCAGTTAAATTATCGTACTAACCAGTTAGCTGATTATTTGCAGTCCTTGGGAGTGTCCGCAGATGTACTGGTGGGGTTGTGTGTGGAGCGATCACTTTTAATGGTGATAGGATTGTTGGCAATTCTCAAAGCGGGTGCTGCTTACGTGCCCCTTGACCCAGAGTATCCTAGTGAGCGTCTGGGCTTTATGCTAGAAGATACTCAAGTTCCGGTACTGCTCACCCAACAACACTTACTTTCTCAACTACCCCCAAATCAACCAAAGCTGGTTTTTCTAGATGAAATATGGTTAGAAATTGGTCAAAACAACCAAGATAACGTTACTAGTAAAGTCACGGCTTGTGATCTAGCGAATGTGATTTACACGAGCGGTTCCACAGGTAAACCCAAAGGGGTGATGGTTAAGCATCAGGGATTAGTGAACCTAGCTCAAGCTCAGATTCAAATTTTTGGCGTAAACTCTGATAGCCGCGTTCTTCAGTTTGCTTCCTTGAGTTTTGATGCTTGTATCTGGGAAGTTATTATGACCCTGAGCACAGGAGCAACACTATACCTGGGAACAAAAGACTCAATAATGCCCGGTATGCCGTTAATGGAGCGATTGCGCGACTATGGCATTACCCATGTCACCTTACCACCATCAGCTTTAGCAGTCCTACCTACTGAAGAACTTCCCAAACTGCAAACAATCATCGTCGCTGGTGAAGCCTGTTCCCCTGAACTAATAAAACTTTGGTCTGCTGGTAGAAACTTCTTCAATGCTTATGGTCCAACAGAAGCCAGCGTCTGTGCCACAGTAGCCAAATGCACTCCAGAGGACAACAAAGTTACCATTGGTCGTCCAATTGCCAATACACAAATCTACATTTTAGACTCGCAATTACAACCAGTACCAATTGGTGTACCAGGAGAATTGCACATTGGTGGTGCAGGAGTGGCACGAGGTTATCTCCATCAAAGAGAGTTGACACAACAGAAATTTATCTCTAATCTCTTTAACGATAAACCAGATTTCCAGCTTTACAAAACAGGAGACATAGGACGTTATCTACCAAACGGCAACATCGAATACCTGGGACGCATCGACAATCAACTGAAAATCCGAGGTTTCCGAATTGAGTTAGGGGAAATTGAGGCAATACTGAGTCAGCATCCAGGAGTTAGGGAAAATGTGGTAGTAGCCAGAGAAGATATCCCAGGAGAAAAACGCTTAGTAGCTTATTTTGTGCCGCAGTTGGAGCAAACACCAACTACTAATGAGTTACGCATTCTCTTGACAGAAAAATTACCACAGTACATGTTGCCTTCTGCTTTTGTCAAGTTAGAGTTTTTACCTTTAACTCCTAATGGCAAGGTAGACCGCAAAGCCTTACCTGTTCCTGATTCCCAGAATACCCAGTTGGCAGTCACTTTTGTGGCACCACGTACCCCTGTAGAGAAGATATTGGCAGATATTTGGGCTAATGCACTGCACATAGAGAAAGTGGGTGTTCTAGATAATTTCTTTGAGTTAGGAGGTCATTCACTGACAACAATTCGGGTAATGTCTGAGATAAATGAGACTTTCCAGATAAAGTTACCGTTGCGCCACTTATTTACCGCCCCAACTATCGCTGAACTTGCTTATACGATTGAATTTACCTCTGGGGCAGATTCTAGTGTCAGTGCAAATGAAATTACCAGCGTAAACTTACAGGCTGAAGTCGTCCTAGATCAAATAATTAACCCTCTTAACCTAGTTTATCAACCTGTAAGTGAACCTGCGGCGATTTTTCTCACGGGTGCAACAGGCTTTGTAGGTGCTTTTTTGCTGGCTGAATTATTACAACAAATTCCAGCCGATATCTATTGTTTAGTACGTGCTGCTGATTTTACCGCAGGGAAACAACGACTCGAAGAAACCCTGAAAGCTTATTTACTTTGGGAGGAATCTTTTAACTCGCGGATTATTCCAGTATTAGGAGATTTATCTCAACCGCTTCTCGGTCTTTCTGATGAGCAGTTTCGCCTCATTGCTGGGAAAATTGACTCAATTTACCATAATGGCGCTTTGGTGAATAATGTTTATCCATACGCTTTGTTCAAAGCAGCAAATGTCCGTGGTACTGAGGAAGTCTTGAGATTAGCTAGTCAAATCAAAATCAAGCCTGTACATTTCATTTCTACTGCTAGCGTTTTCGTCTCAGATGAGTATTTCAAATTAGATGTTGTTCTAGAAAACGATCCTCTGGAACACAGTCAAGGACTTGTTGGAGGCTATCCCCAAAGTAAATGGGTGGCAGAAAAGATTGTCATGATGGCACGCGATCGCGGTTTGCCTTGCAGTATCTACAGGCTTGGTAGAATAACATGGCACAGTCAAACCGGCGTTTGGAATTCAAATGACCTGTTTTATAGATTCATCAAAAGCTGCATTCAACTAAAAAGTGTGCCAGAAATGAACAGTATGGTAGAAATTACACCTGTAGACTATCTTGCCAAAGTTTTAATCCACCTGTCGCGGCAGCCAGAATCTTTGGGCAAAGCCTTTCATCTCATGAATTCTGATTCTGCTCATTGGAGTCAATTTATTAACTGCATCCGCTCTTTGGGTTACCCACTGCAACAGCTTTCCTATGAGGATTGGCAAGCTGAACTACTTCGCAATACCCAAATTTCTACTGATAACGCTTTGTATTCAGCTATATCGCTGGCTGAATACAATACATCTTCACAGTCGAATGCAACATCTAGCTTAAAATTGGATTACCAAAATACCCTCAATGGACTTGCAGATACCGCCATTCGCTGGCCGGAAGTAGACGATAAATTACTCCAAGCTTTCTTTGCCAACTTTAACAATTGGACTTTGGACAAAAAAGGATAATTGTCTGCTTTTACGCAAAAATGGCTAGATTATGAACCATAATGTGACCAGTTGAAATTTAAATGTAAGGAACTGTATTATGACTGCTGCTTATAACCAGATTAAATCGCCAGTGTGGGAAAACAAGCAAGAGTATCCCTTAACGAAAGAATCTTTAAAAATGTTGCTTGAAAAACGAATTCCTCTAATTCGGTTGAAAGAATTCGCCACACCTGAAGAGTGTGAGATGTTATATGCTCAATCTCAATTGCTCAACTTTAATGCTTATGAAGATGTGAGTCCCAAAATTGAAAAAGTTGGCATTACAGTGTTTGAATACAACAGCATTAGTAAAGGAGATTATTTTAAAGAAGTAGAAAAGGCTAGTAAATTAAGAGATTCCATTTTTGCAGCCTCCTTCAATCCATTGAAGCGCATAATGATGAAATTCCAAGAGTGTGGCGCGAAGGTGCGAATTGCTTCGGAACCATTCTACGGTAGTTATTATGCAGGACTGATCAGAAAAATAGAGCATGGTACCCAAACTCATATTGATTTCGCCCCATTGGAGCAATCAGGATGGGAAGTTTGTACAATTGTTACTCAACTTTCCTGGACTTTTTACTTGAAATTGTCTGACAACAATCATGGTAAAACATACATTTATGATCGCCAATGGCAACCAGAAGATGAGCAATATAAACTCGATTCCTATGGATATAGTGATACAGTAATTGCAAATAAAGATCCGATCGCTTTCCAACCTTATGTCGGAGATGTATTGCTTTTCAATACAACCAACTTTCACTATGTTGAGCCGATGAATGGACAACGTGTGGCTTTCACTTCCATGATTGGATTACTTCCTAACGGTGAAATTATTTTCTGGTCTTAAACCGAAACTGTGTAGAGACGTTGCCTGCAAAGTCTCTACATCAATGGCAAATTGGAAAATACAGTGAGGTAATGATTCATGCCCAAAGCAGCTGTGATGACTGCACCTAATTACCCAGTTCAAGTACAACAATTACCAGACCCTATTCTGGAAAAGGGTGGAATCATTATTGAAACCTTATATAGTGAAGTTTGTGGAACTGATGTACATTTACTACATGGGCACCTACAGGGAGTACCGTATCCAATCATCCCAGGCCACTTCTCAGTTGGTCGTGTGGTGGAAACAGGTGGACGGGTTAGCGATGTCAATAGTAAATTAATTCAGCCCGGAGCGATCGTCACCTTTCTAGATGTCCACGAAACCTGTTACAATTGCTGGTATTGTCTAGTAGCCAAAGCATCCACTCGCTGTCCACAACGCAAAGTTTATGGTGTCACCTACTCTGCTCTAGATGGGTTACTGGGTGGCTGGTCGGAACTGATTTACCTCAAACCAGGGGTTAAAGTTCTAACTTTACCTGAAGAAGTCTCACCAAAGCAATTTATTGCTGGGGGATGTGCTTTACCAACTGCACTACATGCTATAGATCGAGCGCAGATTCAAATTGGTGATGTTGTTGTGGTACAAGGTTGCGGACCTGTGGGTTTGAATGTAGCAATTCTAGCTTTGCTATCAGGTGCGGGCAAAGTGATTGTCATTGATAAATATGAGAGTAGATTAGTTGTTGCCAAATCCTTCGGTGTAGATGAAACCCTTGTAATTAAAGCTAACGATCCACGACAACATATTGAGCGGGTTTTGGAATTGACCCACGGACACGGTGCTGATGTCACTATTGAAGCCACAGGCGTTCCCATTGCTGTTAAAGAGGGCTTGAATATGACGAGAAATGGAGGTCGCTATGTTATTGTTGGGCATTACACTAATATGGGTGAGGTTCTCATCAATCCACACTTAGAGATTAATCTAAAACATATTGATATTCGCGGAACTTGGGGAATCGATTTCAGCCATTTTTATAGAATGATTGAATTACTAAAATGTCATAGTGATTCTAGAAAAAATATTGCTTGGTCAAGCATAATTAGCCGTTCATACACACTAGAAGAAATTAATAAGGCGCTGGCGGATGTAGAGCAAGGTTCTGTATTAAAAGCTGTGATTCAGCCTAATTTATCTTAATGCCAATAATATATTAAATGACTTGGATGACAGGGGGAAAATGATATGCTCGGAGATTTAAAAATTGCCTTGCTTGGCGGTGGCACGATGGGCGAAATGATAATTAGTAGATTGTTATCGGTGAAAATTGTTCAAAAACCCGATCTAATTATTGTCAGCGATCCACTTTCTGCGCGATGCCTTTATTTAGAAAAGAAATATGGAGTACGTACTACAACGAGCAATATAGAAGCGGTTCAAGGCGCATCTATTGTAATATTAGCGGTGAAGCCGCAGGTTTTGGCTTCTGTGATGGCTATGCTTAAGGATAAAATTTCACCTGATACTTTAGTAATTAGTATTGTGGGTGGAGTGAGTATTGCATCTCTGTGCCAAGGGTTGAATCATTCTGCTGTTGTCCGTACAATGCCGAATATTGCTGTACAAGTTGGTCATGGGACTACGGTGTGGAGTGCATCATCAAGTGTGACAGAAATACAGCGATCGCATACCCAAAGCATTTTACAAGCATTAGGCAAGGAATTTGCTAGCCAAAATGAACATTACCTGGATATGGCAACTGCGTTGAGTAGCGCGGGGACTGGGTTTATATTTCTGTACATCGAAGCGATGATTGATGCTGGGGTTCAGATGGGTTTAACTCGCGCACAAGCCCAAGAACTAACATTGCATACGATTGCTGGCAGTGTAGAACTTATGTTTCAAACTGATGAACATCCAGCAATCTTACGAAACAAGGTAACTAGTCCTGGGGGAGTGACTGCTGCTGGTCTTTACGAGTTAGAAAAAGGTGGTATGCGAACTGTGATTTCTAATGCTGTGCTTACTGCTTTTAGCCGCACCCAACAGTTAGGCAATATGATTTGAAGAAGTAGTGGTGAACGGTATTCTTTATTCGGTATTTATAACTGACTATTTAGCCAAAAAAAATACTAACTTTGATAATATATTTTAGTTTACCAGAATATGTCAACCCAAGTTATTCAAGCTAAACCCGCAACAAATACTTTTTCAGACTTTATTCGGTTTTGGTTAGATGTAAAAGCGATCACCGGGTCTAGCAAAGGGGTATCTATCACTACTAGGGACGGCTTCACCTATCGCTATGAGAAAAATCCTAAGGTGTTGAAATGATGAGAGTTTAGCGGCTATCATTTCCGGTTTTTACAAAAATTTAATTTACCAAAAATTATGATTGAGAAATTTCCTCTCCTAACAACCAAGTGGCAAACCTCAAATGACTGTGAAATGAACCCTGAAAATTTTCAGTTATTGCTGAGAAATGAGATTCCGTCAATTCGCATTTCTAAATTTGCTTCATCTAAAGAATGTAACAAATTAGCTTTAGCAATTAAGAAAGTTGGTTTTAATTTTTATGAAAATGTAGAACCACCAATTGGAAAAATTGGAGTCACCCAATTTGAACATATAAATAGGGATAAAATTGAATATTTTGAGGCAGTAAAAAAAGCTAAAGAAACTTATGACCAAGTAACTTCATTATCTTTTGACCCCCTAAAACGTTTGACGGCCATTCTGTGCAAAAATGCATCAAGTAAAGTACAAATTGCTTATGAAAATGAAGCCTATGGATATTACTTCGCCGGATTGATACGTCACATTAATATAGCCTTGCTGCACTTAGACTTTGCTCCATTAGATGCTCCAAATTGGGCAATAGGAAATATTACCTCACAGCTAGTATGGAATTTTTATGTAAAAGCGCCTAGTCAAGGAGGTGTTTGCAAAGTCTATAACCGACAGTGGCAGCCAGAAGACGAAAAATATAAAACTCCTGCTTCGTATGGTTACGATCATTCCTTAGTAGCGACTTCAGAAGTAAAACATAATATTCCACTCACAGGAGATTTAGTCATCTTCAATAGCCGTAATTTTCATGAAGTTGTACCTGCCATTGGAGAGCGTATAACAATTAGCTCTTTTATTGGAAAAATGCCGGGAGGTGATTTAGTTTTTTGGTCGTAGAGGCAAATTAGAACCTATAATGGGTAAAAGTAGCGAGCGCGACCATCATGACTGAAAATTATGAAAATTATCAAGATCAACTGGTCTTCCAAGTTACTAAAAAAGAAGTAATAATACCTAAACAAGAAACAGATAAAATTAATTTTGAAATTTCTGGTGAGCAGTATTTAAAATATATTCAGTGGAAACGAAAAGTAGAAGAGCGTATAGCTATACAGGAATTAGAAACAGGAAAAAGACTTTTTGACGGAGAAAAACTCAATCAAAATCAATTAAGTAAAATTAGAAAGCAATTAGAGTCTGGACAAGTAGAAGTGTACTATGGAGCAATAGAAGAAGGATATGTTTTTACCTTTTATCCTACTTCTGTAGTCGATATTGTCAAAATAAAAAATACTTTAACAGGAGACGAAATTGACCTCACAGATTATGATAACTGGTAATACTTTAAAACGGTAAAGATACTACAAAAAATTTGAGTTTTATCAGATCAAGAGTTTATATATTACTCAAATAATTCAACTTTCATTTCAATTGATCTATTAGTCTTTTAGTAAAGTTGAGAGATTTATCTATGTCCACAGTACTGGCTTATCTTGAAGATACCTATAAATTCACTGATAAGGCTCACGTTGAGTATGTTGCCAATGATGAGCGGGGTTATTATTGTGTACTTGATAGCACTGTGTTTTATCCGCAGGGTGGTGGTCAGCCTTCAGATATAGGCACTATTGAAGCAAAAGAAGTTCAGCTTCCAATCACCTTCGTAAGCTTTGTAGATGGAGATGTTCGTCATTATGGAGATTTTTCATCTGTATCCTTAGAAAAAGGCGAAGAGGTAACTTTATATGTTGATGAAGCCCGTCGTATGCAAAATGCTAAGGCTCATACGGCTGGACATCTTATGTACACCATAGTCGAATCCCTTGATAAAAATATAATCGCAGTTAAAGGGTATCATTTTCCGGATGGTTCCTACGTAGAGTTTCAAGGAAGCCCTTCGTTTTATAATACGGAAACATTTATTGCTGAAGTCAATACAAAAATTAGTGAAGCTTTAAATCTAGCTAGCAGTTTAGAAGCTTCACTGATTATGCCAGAAGAATTAGCAATGCGTTGGTCTAACATCCCTCATAATTTACCTCCAGGAAAACCTTTGAGAGTAGTGACAATTGACAATCTTCATCCAACTCCATGTGGGGGAACTCATTTAAAATCACTTAATGAATTAAAATGTGTAGTAGTTACAAAAGCAAAACGTCAAAAAGGAAATCTCAAGATTAGTTATAAATTCGAGTAATTTCAAGCAAATAATTGGCTAACCTTAAATGACTGTGAAATGTAGAGTAAGCGCATTTCAAACCCTTAGGGACTTCCAGGAAATAAAATATACATTCAATCAAAATGATAATCATTAGACATCTCCGAAAAATGCTAAAACTGCTCTATCACTGGCTTTCAACAGGCGATCGCCAATTTAAAACATCAGCCAGGCTCCACGCGAAAATAAGCACTTGAGAGAGTTAGTGTTGATAATAATGCAAAAGTAAGTATTTTTAGACGCCAATTTTAACCTGGCAAAATAGCGCTATTTTATTTTTGTAATACTAATGCTTCTATTCGG
>NZ_JABXYX010000306.1 GCF_017982655.1 Brasilonema sp. CT11
TACGAATATTCGCGAGTTATTAAGGGTAATAGACCAAGATATAGGTACGTATAGAAGTATGCAGATTACCAAGTAGTAACATTATTGGAACAGAAACCATCAAACGCAAGCACACGTTTGGTATTATGACGCTGCTAGTACAGTTTTTGGATCTCAAATATTGCAAAAGTATCATAGAGTCGGCACTATATATTATCAATAGGCTACGTAAGTATCATTTTTTTGATAAAATGAAAGATAGCAATTTTTTTTTATCAACACTTCCATGTAGAAAAAGTTACATGCGGTTTAATCACGCCCAATGACGTGTTAAGAGCGATGATAGACAATATGAACGTATTGCACCGCGTGTTCGAGCTGTTTGAAAAACACAGCGCTATTTGGAGCGACATCGCTATGAACTCAGGGTTGGACAGCGCTCTTTTAGACTCGTTGAAACTATACACGAAGAAAAAGAGCAAAGATATCCAAACGTTGATCCGTAGACCCGCGTTCACGAACAGATTTAAAGAAATGTTAAGCGCTGAACTGTCGAGATATCCCCCGAGTGATTATTCCGACGAGGTCGATGATTTACTCTCCTTAACCGGTGCTCTTTCGAGAATGATACCAGCAGGTAAATTTATCTATGTTTATATCTACTTGAGATGAGTGACTAATCGCGGCGACAGATCCGGACTATTTTGTAAAAGTTGGGCTCTATGACCTGACGACAGAATTGATTTACAAAATCAACCATGCAAATATTTTATTAATTTACGATGCTGCACGAGCTTTGTTGGGATTTTGCTATTCAAGTAAGCACTTTGACGATAACATAATATTATTTCGAGGTTCAATCTAAACGGTAAGCAGAAACGCAATGCGTCAAAGTCGCCAGTAGTCCCGCGCTATTGTGTCAACTGTTGTCTTTAATGCGCCGGTACGAGGAGACTCAAGACGATGTGACTGACTGTCACATTATATATCAAGTGTTCCGTGAGTTATCTCGCAAATGTACGTATCGGATCTGGTTTAAAAATATTAGTATTGATATTAATGCAAACAAAACAGCGAAGACTATGCCGCTGGTATTCGAGCACCAATATTTGGACGAATTAATGCGATGTGTGCCAAAGATAACGACGTGGGGAATGTTCGCTGACACGTGCGATATTATGGGCAACTACATTCGTGAGGGCATCGAAACATGTAAGGCTATCGATTTACATGACTATCGGTACTAATTAATGCTCCGCTCAGTGCGATTAGATTTTGTGCACAAGAAGATTGAGCCGTTTTTCCAGCACATTATCAACCACGAGCACTTTAAGGAGTCGATTCCGTTCTGGCAAAATTATTATTGCGGTACGTCTACCGAGAACTAAGAGGAGTGGAGTATGTAGCTAAATATGGTTGTTATAGGAATGCCTATGCCTCGCGAAATTACTAAAAGTCTCGTCGAAAGAATTATTCCTGAAGTACCACAAGAAGAAGACATCAGCTACGCTAGATCCTACGTCGAAATAATGGCGAATATTGTACAATCCGATCGTGCGTATAGAATACTATTATGATGATGGTACATAACAATGTAATGCAGGCGCTGTGTTGGAAGAGATGGACATTGAAGTGGTGTTCGAGCATTTGGCGCTGAAACTTGTGCTCGATGAAGACCGTGACAAAGATCCCAGCAAGCATCGCAGTGCTGTGCCGTACCCCGTCAGTTTCTTGTCGACTTGTGTGACGTTACGTAAGGCCCCACATGCATAACGAGTCTACGGTATTAACAGTGATGTTATGTTGCAGCTCAGGCTTCACGACTGGCTATCAACCACCGAGCACTGTTGGACAAGATGCATTCGTTGTACAGCGACGAAGAAGAGAACGAGACTGTGTACATGGTGGCCCATTTCTTTAGTCACATTGTCAAATTGGAAGGTGAGCACGAGCGAGAATATTTAATCCCATCTTACCGCTAATAACGGATCAACGTCGTTAGGTTGGGACAATAGCCAAGGTCTCGAGATATTGCGACGGTTTGGCACCACAATGCCCTTGGATGCCGAGATGTACTTTTTGTTCACGTTCATCGAGCCTTACTCACACTTGTTCGTGCGTGATAATCCAGTGGAACTGTTGTTGTTCGGCAGTTGGATCATAGCAAGAATGGCTCAAACACGTACGTTCATGAATCATTAAATGTGAAACTTAAAATTGATCCACGTTTGACAGCGGAGGGTCGTTTGGGACTGAAGAAATTAGACGCAGATATTATCGATTGGTTGTCGGGGCACTACGACATGCACATAAGAAAGAACATGAATTATTATCATCAGTACACCGAGACCGCCAAGAAGGCCTACGACCTGTAAACGAGTATAGGGGATTACTTTGTCGCTTGAGTGGTCGATGATGCACTGTGTATAAACAGCATGTCCGTGTAATAAAAAAAAAATTAGCTGTATTGTACAAAAAAGAATAAAAACAAAAAACGATTGAGAAAAAAGTCTTTGTGTGTAAATTTTTACCGTTGTCCCCTGGCCTAATATAAGATAATGGACCAAAGTGGAGAGCGTAACGCGGGATTGTTCGTATTCTTGCCGTTAGAGCTGCAAGTGAACATTTTCTCGCTCACATCCATTTCTGATCTCGTCAAGTAAGTCACAAAAACTGCGTGGAATATTTTTTAAAAATATTTCAATGAATTGTAATTTAATTTTATGCGAAAAGAGCTCAATTTACACTTCAACAGCAAATTTAAATTTATTTTTTAAAATCAATGTTTAATTGCGTAATAGATTTTCTTCAACGTGCCAATATTGGCGCTTAAATGCGTGGGCATTTGTGGTGGCACTTGATCCACTCGAGTTCCAGAAGATCGTCAAAATGGTTGCCAACCACGCCAGCTTTGATCCTAATATGGTAATAGATTTATTTAGCGATGCCGTGGAACCCCAAGAACAAAATAATTCAGCCGAGAAGTTCAAAGTATTTGATTTTCTGTTCGAACGGATCGAGCGCAGTATTTTACAAGTGGATCGCTTTACTGTCGACTCGTCGTTGGACGGATGGACCGATGTTAAACAAGATTTAAGGGAGAAAATGAGTTTCGTAAACGGATTAGTGAAAAACGAGCTACCAAAAATGTTCCAGGTCCAGATACCTCGGAGATATCACCAAACAATCAATTATCTAATGCATTTACATCTGAT
>NZ_JABXYX010000307.1 GCF_017982655.1 Brasilonema sp. CT11
ATATTCACCACAGGGCTTAATTAAATTAATTTTGGCCCTTATTTCAATTTACGGAAAATAAATTCAAATTTACGACAAAAACCAAAATATTGAAATAAACAACCGTACCTTTGAAAAAGCCCCCTTTCCTATAAGTCTATATTTCACGTAGGTTTCTCTTCCACCTAAAAAATGACAGTCGGTTAGATCTAACGATCTAATGATCGTGTCGTCCAGCTTCTTCTTGGCGAGCTGACATTTGCACTTACCGATTATATAATCTTCGGGATCGGGTTTGCTTTCCCAAGAGCCCATGGTATCATACGTTGCGAGGGGTTTGAATAATATTACTTTTTTTTTTTTCTTTTTTTTTTTTAGTAAGAGATCTACCTCCAGCCCTGAGCTAGAAACCTAACTATTTTATTTGCAACGAACCAAGAGACAACCCAACAACTACCATTTTTATTCAATATTCATTTGGTTTGGAGGCGAAACGTAAATGAACTCGCCAGTCTTGGAATCCTCGCTGGTTAAGACAGAAGGCTACGACACTATCCGAAAAGGCGAAAATGTTCCTCTACGCGATTTAGACAACTTTATTTTCTATACAAAGCGAAAGAAAGGCACCAGACTAGTCGCTATTGAGGACATAGAAGAAGGAGAGCCGATCTATGGCAGAGGAAGGTTAATGCCCAAGAAAGGATCGCATAAGCCACAAAGTAAATATTTAGTCAATATAATGCACCTATTTTGGATTTAAAAGATTTTCCTGGCTAAATTGGATTTTGTAAATCCTGGCGCAACTTCTTAATCATCAGGAAAAAAATTTGCAATGGGTCTATAAATCATCTATTATTTTAATATATTAACATGGAAGCAATTACAAACAAATAGTGCTACCAGCGGAACATTGCTTCCGGATCCGGTATTGTTATTTGACTTTTGAGGATAAATAACCTAGCATGCATCGATACTCTCCGATTAATCAAATTTTCAACGGTCCTAGGAAAAATAATAAATCATTTTATAACTAACTTTCCTAATTAGGAGCCATTGATATTGAACTGGATGTGCTGGATTCTTGGGCTCTAGAGTTCTGCGATAAGCTTGATGATTCAGGAGTATGGATCAAAACAAACTACGGATGGTACGTCGGTTTAGATGAAACCGATTTATCGCAACTGCTTACTTGACCGCAGGTACCGCTTATTGAACCCCAGCCCCGAATACAAAAATTTATACGAAGACCTATACTCGCGGTGCGTAAAAATTTAAATACTTTAAATTGGCTATTTACACCAGGCCAATTATAATGGCACTCGTCAGTACTGACGTTTCACTATTGCCGCGGCAGGTTTGATATCACCCTTAAAGTATTTGCAGTCTTGATCGGACCCCAAGGATCGACACCAGTCTTTAAAGATATGGCGCGAGTGGTACACTATTGCAATTTCAATCGTTTTTTCAGAATTTCAAACCTGACAACTATATTTAGCTTAAAGCGCGACACGGCATTACGGACAAACAGTTAATAGATAACGCGCTGTTTATAGCGAAGCACTTGCGCTCGGTGGCAAATTTGGATCGAAACGGATTCATTCGCTCGTTGGTAAGTTACCGAGTTGATAAAATGGAAATTTTCGCGTCCGCTGACTACTGACTGAATAGGAAATTACCCACGCGTTTTTCGGAAAGGGATTGTATAAATTAGGCTCAGCGTATCAATGCAAAAAGAAGAAACGAACATTCAACGAGGTCAAGCATGAATCGAGTCGAGCAACGAGGTCAAATATTGTTGACAAGACAGTGGATGAGGCCTCCTCTGATTCTGAATCGGAGGAGCGTTCCAGATCCAAACGACGCAAGCTGACGCATCATCATAATAACAACGTGCCTAGTGGCAATCTCTTCGTTACCAAATCGCGACAATGTAAGACTTGCAAAACTGAAATTTAACCAATTAGGAAACTTTTCTTAAATTTGTTTTCAGACCATGGCGTGAAAGATCACTCGAGCATTCCAGCAAGATATTTATCGGAGGATAAGAGGAGTTTGTGCTGCTTTGTTTGCCATCAAAATATGCGACTTGACGAGCTGGAGCAGTACGTCAAACATGTCACCAAACACAGGTCGAATCTCGTTGGTGAGATGCTCGATAAAGATCGTGTCGTAAGTACTTTTATATTACCCTGTAAGCTTTGATATTTTTTTTTAAACAATGCACAGGCCTTCCGCTTGCAAAGTTTTATCAACCAAGCGAGAGTTCGAAATTTTGTCGAAACAACGCTGGATAGCAAGACACTGCCCAGTCCTGATATTAGCACCCCATTGGTTGATCTGCCGTCGCAAATCAATATGACGATGAAGGCACGAAAGCGGAGAAATTTTTATGTACGCTTATTACACGATGTCATGATATCAACAGGTTAATAATGTCCGCAGGTTGACGAACGACCGCCTATCGGTCAAGAGTTTGAACCAGTGTCACAGCCTCTGTACAATTGCATTCACCGCGAAGAAGAGATCGACGAGATGATTGTGGACTCGACCAATTACAAGACTGTACCCGCTAGTAATCATTACGGCAATGTGAGTGAGGCACACCAGTTCGAAGAGAAGGTAGATGCCGAGGATGAAGACTACGTAGAAGAAGAAGAGGAATATGTTTATAGACCTGACTCGCGCGATGACGAGGAGGATGAAGAAGACGAAGAAGACGAGGACTTTAATTTACGTTTTAAACCGAAGACGAAACCGAAGCCGAGACGAGAGTCTAATCGCACAGGTCAACGACGATTTGCATCGACACAGCAGTTAGAAAAAGAGCGGCAAAGGCTGGAACAAAGCCGGGCAATTGAGGCCTTGGAAGTCCTTGTGGCACGTGAGATTCTCGACGCGGTGGAGACCTTGCCAGCAATCGAAATGAATCGCGATAGCAAACTGCGTCAAGACCTCTCCACGCTGCTATTACCTTCGAGTGGCTGTGTCATATCACCTAATACAGGACACATGAATAACGAGTCACATCAGAGCAACAGCAACAGCGAGATCGAGTCGAATTCGGTGAGAGGAGCAAATGAGAGCATGAACAACATCATTACGAAGAGCAAACACTCGCCTAACATCGCTGTATGTACATCAAACGAGTTGTTGGTCAAGCAATGAGTGCTCCGATCTCGATCTCGATCCCGAACTTGTAAATAACCGGTAAAG
>NZ_JABXYX010000308.1 GCF_017982655.1 Brasilonema sp. CT11
TGAGAAGTGTTGGGCTTGGCTCAAAAGTCGGATTCGCAAATGCTTATCTAGCTTTGCTTGTCTACGGCAAGCGATCGAGTCCGTCCTTAAAGATGCAGTGTCCTAACCTTTGTGGCAACAGCTATAAGTGCCTATTGTTTGGATTTGTTGCAAATCGTAGTTGTAACGAGTATGATATATACATGTACTCGATATGAGTTCGAGTTAATTGAATTTATAAGTGAGTGTTGTCTGCTGACCAAAACGTAATGCAGAGCAATCTGAATAACTTAATGGAGAACTTTGGTACCCATGACTGAACCCCGAAATTTGACAACTGCCGACGGTATTCCTGTTGGTGATAACCAGAATTCACTGACAGCTGGAGCACGTGGACCTCTGTTAATGCAGGATTTCCATTTGCTGGAAAAGCTGGCTCATTTTAATAGAGAACGTATCCCTGAGCGGGTTGTACACGCTAAAGGAGCGGCTGCTTTCGGTACTTTTACTGTTACTAATGATATCAGACGCTACAGTAAAGCCCAACTTTTCTCTGAGATTGGCAAGAAAACACAAGTCCTCCTACGCTTTTCTACTGTCGGGGGAGAAAGGGGTTCAGCAGATGCCGAGCGTGACCCCAGAGGCTTTGCGCTCAAGTTTTATACTGAAGAAGGCAACTGGGATATAACAGGCAACAATACCCCTATTTTCTTCATCCGCGATCCACTCAAGTTTCCTGATTTTATCCATACCCAAAAGCGCAATCCCCAAACCAATACCAAAGATCACAATGCAAGATGGGATTTTTGGTCACTCAGTCCGGAATCGCTTCACCAAGTGACGATCCTGCTTTCAGATCGGGGTATTCCGAAAACCTATCGACACATGGATGGCTTTGGCAGCCATACTTTCAGTTTAATTAATGCTGAAGGCGATCGCGTCTGGTGCAAATTTCACTTTAAGACTCTGCAAGGGCATCAAACTTTAACGGAAGAAGAATCGACCAAGATCAAAGGAGAAGATCCGGATCATGCGACTCATGATTTGTTTGAGGCGATCGCCCAAGGAGATTATCCCAAGTGGCGTATGTGCATTCAAGTGATGACAGACGAGCAAGCGTCAAAACATCCAGACAATCCCTTTGACGTGACGAAAGTTTGGAAGCACTCAGACTATCCCTTAATCGAAGTCGGGATACTAGAGCTAAATCGCAACCCTGAGAATTATTTCGCTCAAGTTGAACAAGCCGCTTTTAGCCCCAGTGCAGTGGTTCCTGGCGTGAGTTTCTCTCCAGACAAAATGCTCCAAGCTCGGATCATGTCTTACCCAGATGCTCAACGGTATCGCCTGGGTGCTAACTATCAGCAACTACCCGTCAACCAACCCAAGTGTCCAGTAATGCATTACCAGCGAGATGGCTTTATGGCGTTGGGAAACAACCGTGGTAGCGGTCCTAACTATGAACCGAATAGTGCTGAGGGTACGCCGAAAGAAAATCCAGCTTATGCAGAGCCAGCCATCCATCTGGGTGATGTCGCCGTTGATCGTTACAATCATCGTGACGGAAACGACGATTACACTCAAGCAGGTGATTTGTATCGGTTAATGACTCCTGAACAGCAACAGCGTCTTGCTGACAACATCGTTGAGAGTCTTAGTCAGGCAAGACAGGACATCCAAATGCGTCAACTTTGCCACTTCTTCCGGGCAGACGTTTCTTACGGTCGTCGTATTGCTGAGGGATTGGGTATTTCAATCGATCCATCTATGCTGGCTACGATGGGCGCTACTGCTCAACCTGTAGGTGTCTAGAAAGTTAGTGCCAACGTGAAAACCAAGGTTCCCGACTTTTTTGAGAAGTAAGTGAGTTTAATTAAATATAAAATGTAGTGCGGGCTGTGCTGCCCGCGAGCGAGACGCTCGCACTACTGCTATCTACGAATTAATTACGCTTACCTACTTAAGTCGGGGTTTTTAGTCTTTTAATTTTTGGGCTACGCGCAGGCACATTCACACAAATCAAATAGAATTGCTATGAAAGTCTTCTCAAATTCAGTTTCTTCTTGAACCTCGGTAAATTCGATCCATTTGGTCTTTTGAAAGTCGTGTTATTGGAAACCTTTGATGCGCGTCAAAGAAAAATTCTTGAGGCGCATCAGCAGCCGTTTCTTCTACAGAAATGTTATCTTTTATGGCATGACCATTTAATAATTCTTTAGTAAGTCGTCTCTCATCGATTTCATCACCTTTGAGTTGACTTTGAGGTAAGACATAAGCATGAGTTTCTGGATCGAAGGCTAAAACTTCTCCTTTCTCAATGTTATAAATCCAGGCGTAAATCTTTAGTTGTCCTTGGTATAGCTTGGAGCGGATAACTGGATAAGTCCGCAAATTTTCAATTTGAGTCAGTACATTTTCAGCGGTTAAAATTTCAAGTAGTTCTTCCCCCTCGTATTGGGTGTAATGTTCTTTTACCAATAGTCGGGTTGCCTCTGCATACTTTAACCAATCATGAACAAGCGGCATTTCATCTCGCAGGCTATGTAACTTCATCAGCCCTTTCATTGCACCACAATGCGAGTGACCACAAACAATAACTTGTCGAATACCTAGAGCTTGGACAGCGTATTCAATTGTCGCACCTTCACCGCCCTTGGTTGCTCCAAATGGCGGAATAATATTGCCAGCATTGCGGATAACAAATAATTCACCTAAATCAGCTTGTGTAATTAGATTTGGATCTACACGCGAATCAGAACAAGTAACAAATAACACTCTAGGTTTTTGACCTTGAGATAGTTGTTCAAAGAGTTCTTGGTGCGTACTAACATAATTAGCCTTAAACTCACGCAGACCTTTAATTAATTTCTTCATACAGCTAACTTTTGACAAATAGAGGCAATATCAGAAAAATTTTCCCTGTATAGTTAGTGTAGTATAAAAATGTTATGAATTTTATCAATTTGTCATTCAAGCAAATCTAAGTGCTCATGGGTGTCAGCAGCAACTGCCTTGAGTATCACTTCTGAGTGGTATGGGTAAAAGTCGTTGGTAGTGGCGATCGCTTTTATGCCAATCCTTTATATCTTTTGGACTTTGGACAAAAAAGTGAGTTCGCGGATATTATTCGCGAACTTAATGAATGAATGATTAGTCTTATTTATATTTTTCAGCTTCGTCTATCAAATCGGCTGACCCTTGCAGTAAAGTA
>NZ_JABXYX010000309.1 GCF_017982655.1 Brasilonema sp. CT11
GGTTTTTTTTTTTACGTAGCGATTTGCGAGAGAAAATCCACGAGCTGTGTGGCCACTGATTTTATTGCCGATTGACACCCATCTAACCGTTATGCTAGAAATTATCAATTTACTTGTTTGGTAGATATCGACTGGAGTTACTGTTGGCTATACCAGCCCTTTCCTCGAAGTTTAAGACCAGATTTGACTAGTAAGGTGCATTCCTGTCGAGTAGCTTGCAGTAAAGGTTTGAAATTAGTACGTAGAAAGGAGAAGTTGGACTAACGAATAAAATGCGCCAAGTCTTAGTCCGAAAGACCGAAGTGAATGACGTGGACCGCACGTGCCATTACATTCTCGCGTGACCCTTCCCAACAACACAACTGTAAAGTGCGCATGACGTGTAATTATAGAACAGCAACGCAATGCATGAGATTGTAGATTAAAGCACGTGGAAATGATCGTGCGAAGGTTGTGTTGGGAAGCGAGGCTTTTTACGCGCCATCTGAAACTTGGTGTAAGTCGCAAGAATGATTTAAACTCAACACGTAAGTTATTACTTAAGATACTGTATTAATTGGTGCATTATTTTCTTATTATTTGAGGAGCTTAGCAAACAAATATTGATTTTTCAATTTGATCGATCAAAAAATAATAGTAATTTTGATTTCTCGAGTACTGGACATTTAATTTTGAATTTAATCCGCGAATATACGATAATATTATATATCGGTATAAATTATTGGTATTAATTATTACCATTAATTCTGTTTTTTTTTATTGCAAGTGTATCCCCGGAGGAACTCAAACTATTCGTTTCAATTAACTTATTTACTATTATTTTCACACTTCAAGTGGTCTAATATATTCTGTGACACTATATTTACAGCAAATAGACCCTTTTTTGCGTGGGTAAAACGTGAGCTGTCAAACGTGTCGCCAAAAGTCCTCTTTTTTTGTTTACTTGCCGACAGCTGCTGGGACATTTTCTGATTATTTTAACTGTATATTCCTGGTGCACAATACCTCTTCTTATTATTTTTATAATTTAAATAAGAAGTAGACAGACGATAATGACCAAATCTGCTAACTGGATTGTCGTCTTCGTTGCGCTTGCTTTGGCTGGTCTGGCAGCCTCTGCTTCATTAGGTACGTACTATATACTAATATATATTCACGTCATTATATACAGAATCGATTAATTATCGTGTTTACAATTGATTTTTTGGTTGGTTAAATTCTACATTCAATTTTTATCGGCCAATTCGATAAATAATAATGAATTACATACAATTGAATTAAAATTGTAATAATAAGCTATATTTGTCCTTAAATATGTTAAAATCCATTTGGATTAATCGGTAATTTGTCGCGTATGAGGACGGAAATTATTTAACAGGTCTTTCAATCGACCCAATTATGCTATAATACGCTTATATAATACATATATACCCTATTTATACGATTGATACGATATTTACGCACATTGAACTTCGTGTACGGCTTCATTTGCAATCAAAAATGTCTCGCGAATTTTCATCGAATCACTCTCAAGCAAATTAGAACTCGCTTAGCCTTATTTAAGTATACACTATACTAACGGCGTATTATTAAGACGCACAAACTGTAGAGCAGCTCCTCAGCGGAAATGTTTTACCGTTAGATCCGGTCTCTGCGCCGTCAAACTATTCATTGAAGCTTGCAGTGCATGATTCCGAGTTCTATGAGTCTGAATATGACAATCAACCTGCACTAGAGCTAGATTACAACGTTATGACGGTGCCTAACCTTCTTTCGTTGGATTACATGAGCTCCATCCGCGCCGTTCGATGCGAACCTAACGCTTTGGAGGTACGTTTAATGATATTATACTATCTAGTGGCTTTATTACGACGCGACAGTATTCATTTTTTTTCATGGATATTGCGTATTTTGGATGATTCTGTGGCCTATCTAATTTTTTTGGCTTGTAGATCGTGCTTTATGATTCCAACTCCGCTATTGACTGGCAAGATAAGCTAGTCGTAGGTGGACTTAAATGGGAGTGCCAGACTAACCCCGAAGAAGAAGATTTCCAAGTGTTTTATCGTCTCGTACACGAGGTGATCCGCCTCGATGATAAACGAGTCAGACTCGTTACTGAAGAGAAGTAAGTGGATATATTAATAGAGTACTATGAAATTAATTAAATGACTGCAGAGACTTTACGGACTGCTTCGTTGAAGCCGACATCCGATTCTTCGTTGCTCCAACAAAGGATTCTGGTAACGATACTGAGCCTGTTGATGCCGTCGACAAGCGTGGCGTGCAAGCTGTTAGACGTCAAGTCAGCTGGAACGTCAATTATCCTAGAACCAGATCTCATACTCTCTTGCGTAGCGGTAAGAAGTTTAAATTTTGATAGCGGATGTGTGGCCAAGAATGCTCGATTTGGAGTAATATATCGTGGATTATTACTATGATACATCTAAATAAGGTAATTTTTGGTACTGATACTTGATTTAGGTTCCAATTTTGCTATTTCATGCAGCTCTTGCTTTTTCTCATCCAACGTCGGAGTTGAATTTGACTTGGGCGTTCGTAGACCTAGTCTCAGACGTCCTATTCCTGGTGTTAGCCGCTTCATGGTCCGCGCCTTCGGTAACGCTAGATTGAACGTAAGTGGATCGATTTGTTTTCACGAAATTTCCAAAAAAAAAGAAAGGAAATAGAATCTAATATCGACCACAGCTCGCTTTGGAAGCTTCAGCTCGCGTTCGTGCATCATCCTCGCGTACTGTTACATTGGTTCCTAGCATTCGTCTACCTCAGATCTCTTTCTCTATCGGTCCCGTCCCCGTCACTATTTGTAACTATTTTTTTTATATCCCCTCTCTCTATGCTACAGGTACCTTATTCTTATCATTTAGCCCCTCGTGTCTCGTTATCTGCTACGGGTTCAGTGAATTTCCAGGCCCGTGCCTCTGCTACTATGCGCGCCGTGGGTACCACAAGTATCAACTTTGGAGTACGCTACACCGACTCTTCTCGAAGGCACGTAACTCGCGAAATAATTGAAAACCACTCCACACCCGTACTAATAGTTGTTTCGAATCAGATTCGAGACCTTCCGCACCTTCAACCGCCCGTCATTCTCCGTCTCTGGTCCTTCCCTTTCAGCATCTGCTTCAGCCACCGCACGTGTCTGGATCGCACCGCAATAGAC
>NZ_JABXYX010000310.1 GCF_017982655.1 Brasilonema sp. CT11
AGCGGTTCAGTCAACAGTGTGGTCTTCAGCCCTGATGGTAAGACCATTGCTTCTGGTAGTTTTGATGAAACAGTAAGGCTATGGAATCTCAACGGGCAGCTACTGCGTATTTTTAAGGGGCATAGCAGTTAAGTCACAAGTGTGGTCTTCAGCCCGGATGGTAAGACCATTGCTTCTGGTAGTGATGATGAAACAGTAAGACTATGGAATCTCAACGGGCAGCTACTACGATCTTTTAAAGGGCATAGCAGTTCAGTCAAAAGTGTGGTCTTCAGCCCGGATGGCAAGACGATAGCCTCTGGTAGTGCTGACAACACAGTAAGACTATGGAATCTCAACGGGCAGGAACTGCGTACCCTTAACGGGTATAGCAATGAAATAACAAGTGTGGTCTTTAGCCCGGATGGTAAGACCATTGCCAGTGCTAATGCCAATGTTGATGCTGACAACACAGTAAGACTATGGAATCTCAACGGGCAGCTACTGCGTACCCTTAACGGGCATAGCGGTTATGTTACAAGTGTGGCCTTCAGTCCAGATGGCAAGACGATAGCCTCTGGTAGTTCTGATGACACAGTAATTTTATGGAATCTCAACGGGCAGCTACTACGATCTTTTAAAGGGCATAGCAGTTCAGTCAAAAGTGTGGTCTTCAGCCCGGATGGTAAAACCATTGCTTCTGGTAGTGCTGACAAGACAGTAAGACTATGGAATCTCAACGGGCAACTACTGCGTACCCTTAAGGGGCATAGCAATGAAGTCACAAGTGTGATCTTCAGCCCGGATGGTAAAACCATTGCTTCTGGTAGTAATGACAAGACAGTAATCCTATGGAATATGGATTTAGATAACTTATTAATACGTGGTTGTGCTTGGGCTTCTGATTATCTGAAGAATAACCCCAGTGTTGAACAAGATCGTCACCTTTGTGATGATGTTCTTAAAAGAAAGTAATGCCGGATTCAATTCTCCAGCATTTCGGTCGAATAAAAGAATTTAATTGTTAATGAATTTATACTTTTAATTAATAAAGCCCGAAGTTTTACTGAGATGGCTACAGATTCAGAAATTCAGCCTGAAAAACCTCTTCTTTGAAAAATATTTTTCATGAATTGAGTTGCGTGTCACAAAAGTTTCTCATACCCCTTGACAATATTGCACTTTACCCCATTGGAGCAGTGGGGTTTTTCAAACTCTCTTAGAGTGTGGAAATATGTTTTTCACCTCCCATCAGATTGCTTGGGGGGTGTTTTTTATAGTTTTTGAAACTATCCTGACCCGTTTCGTGTCCAATTGAAACGGTGGTAAGTATTCGTTATCTACGGTAAGAACATCTGTTTTAACTCTTCGTTCAGATGTTTTCTAGCTTGCTTAACCGTTCCTCATGATCTTGGAGGATGGATTTGACAGAAGACGGGTTGTTCAATCCAAGATACTGACCTAACGCTTCCCGATAGGCTGACAATGTTCGGAGTAGAGCAAAAGTACTACTCCGAACATTACCAAAGACCCTCAGAAAATGGGCGCTTTTCTTGTCCAGACATATTGTGATAATGCGACTTTTGGCAATATGCTTTTATGCACGGTTTCAGGGCGATCACCCGTTGAACAACTTCCAAGTTTTTAAGTTTTTCCAAAACGGTACTACTTCCGAGGTTATGAGTAGGTAGGCGATCGCATAGATGGCGATCGCCTGATTGGCTAAGCTCTATTCCAATCGTTGGTTACTTCCAACAGGAAAAGACGGCAGTCAAGCTAGCGCCAATTGCTAGTATTGGTGCAACCCAAGGACTACCACTGAGCATTAGAGGGAGTGATACGCAACCTAGCGTCAATATGATAGCGCCAGGTTTGCCGCCGCGCTTTAAAAACGGGGCAAAGGTATCCATCCAGCGATTCATTGGATTTTCTTCCGCAACCCCGAGAAGTCTCCTTATCTTGTCGAAGCTAGTCTTGACTAGCCCAGGTTCTAATTTTTCACCTATAGTTGCATTTTCTTCATTAGATCTATTGTCAAAACTTTGGTTTTCAGTCATACTAAAGTTATCCCTTTTCTAGATTGGGTTTACCGTTTTACTCTATGAGTGTTGCCGCCAAACATTCACTCATTTGAGTTAGATATTTAGCAAAAACAAAGCCCTTGTGAGCGGAAAATCGTACAAGGGCTTTGTTTTGCTCACTACATTTCTAATGCTAGAGCAGTGCTTTTCAATTGTCAATAGATTTGGGAGGATTTTCATCAGAATGATCCCTACCTTCTAGAATAAACCTCTTGTCTTTTTTTGTCAAGACAATTCAGGACAATTTAGCATAGAAAATCATTTTTCCCAAGCAAACCCGTTTTAGGCGATCGCAACCCATTGATTAGAAAAAGGCGATCGCGCTGGTATTCAAGGCAAGGTTAGTCCACACTGGCTCAGACATAGCCACGCCAGCCACGGATTAGACACAGGTAGTCCACCGCAACTGGTTCAGCAGACTTTGGATCATGCATCACTCGAAACCACAAGCAAGTATGCACACGCTAAACCAAACGATAGTAGCAGCCTTTATGTCATGCCAGTCTAAGTTGACGTACTCCAACGCCGAATCATCTTTGCACTTACCATTTTAAAAATGCACGGACAAGTTTTCTGGAATTCGTCCAGAAAACTTGTATCTAAAAATAACAACACAAAAGTAAAAAAATGGCACTAGGGAAGCGCATCAACCGGGTAATCAAAGCAAATATCAACTCTGCAATCGGCTATGACAAATTAGAAGGCGCTGCTTCAGTTGGCGCAGGCGCACTTGGTGGGGCTGGTGCTCACGCGGTGATTGGGAATGTAGGCTTAGCTGCTAAAGGTACGGCAATAGGACTTTATGCTCCTCACTTCGTTGTTGCTGGTGCTGTTGTTGGCGCTGCTGCTTATGGAGCTAGTAAAATTTGTAAATAAAAAACTAATATTGCAATTCATTTAACATTATTTCTTCAGCTACTTTGGCGCTAGAAAGGCACTTTTCCCAAACAGGACATTTATTTAAGCGCCTCGTGTAAGTACTTTGGACTTTGGACAAAAAAGTGAGTTCGCGGATATTATTCGCGAACTTAATGAATGAATGATTAGTCTTATTTATATTTTTCAGCTTCGTCTATCAAATCGGCTGACCCTTGCAGTAAAGTATCTA
>NZ_JABXYX010000311.1 GCF_017982655.1 Brasilonema sp. CT11
TTATTTGGATCTGCGCGAGGCCCTAGAGATGGCAGACGAATTTGACATTCAAATTATATTACTAAGCTTTAGACCGACCCCAGTGGAGTTCGAACTACGAAGTACGCGCGGATGCGGATCTCGAAAACAAATGTTAGAAAGGTACTAATAAGACTCTGTTATTATAGGTTTTATGAGAAACAGAAAATTAAATGCCATGACGCAGTACTTTGCCAAGTGCTACTTCCCTTGGGTCACCATGGAGGATTGGCAACAGATTAAGCAAAAAGTTCTCAAATATTTCAACGAGGAGATTGCACCTGTGTTGCCGATGCCCGATGGTACTATAGACTTTGTAGTATACCCCGATAAGATTATGGTCATCGAGGTGAACGTCTACGGTGAAATGGCTGGTACGTGCACACCCAAAAAAAAAAAAGAGCGCCTCGCTTAAATTAAAATTTGTTATTAATATTGGCTATAATAGGATCTGGTCTATTTGATTGGAAGAAAGACCAAGAAGTAATGTACAACGGACCATTCGAATTTAGAGTAGGCAAGGATGCCAATCTGACGCCCGTTATTGTGGACTAGCCATTATAATAAAGCCACAATATAATAATTTCGTGGGTTTTTTTAACGCCGGGTGGTAATTGTTGTGATAATATTTACTCTATTAGATGGCATAACGGTTATTTTGTCGTAATATTTATCGTGTTAACATTTAATATATTGGTTTTCTCGGAGGGACTTACGAACCGCCTTTCGTCGCGGATTTGCTGTGCACACAGGAGCCACATCCGCTTTTTGAAAACTCATCTAATTTCCCTCATTGCCGAACGGGTGCGCGTTGCTTAGCGCTCGTATATCATACTACCCTCGTCCCTACGCTTCGTGTGTGTGGTGTTGCACCGGGTGTATAAAAACTAACAAGCGAGATTTCAAGGCGGTGAAATCAAAAATCAGAGCGTGAGAAATTTTTTATTAATTTTTCCCTGCCATTCGATGGTAACCCACAACTCTTCATTGTTAACATTAGATAAGTAAATATGGAGCCACACCCCTTGGACTTGCTTTCTCCTGACGAGATTCGCACCGCCATTACGATCGTCAAGAAGAAGTTCCCTCCTCACATCAGGTTCGTCATTGTCGGTAAGTATCGAGTTAGCAATAAGAACAAGCGTTTATAAATAAATATACGCAAATATTTTTCGTGCTTTTTGCGGTATTTGGATGAAGCACGTCCCTTCGTTCATCTTCAGATTTTGTCTGTGACAGAAACGGATTGCAATAACTTTTGTAGCCCTTGTTTATTATATTTAATTTTTATTATTCGCGGTTAATTATATTGCATTTAATTTTATCACGTGCACGAGGACTCCGCCCGCTTCTGCGTAGCGCGATGTCATTATTATTGCAACGGCATCCATTTCAATTATTGAAAAATCGACTAATATGATCCTATTTCATATAGAACTTAAGGAACCTATTAGGAGAGAAGTCCTCAACTTCAAGTTCAGCCCGGACCGTGCCGTTAAGCGTGATATTCGCATGATCTTGCTGGACAAGAAGAAGCCTCAAAGCTACGAGGTGGAAGTGTCTCTAAATAAGAATGAAATTACTAAAATTAAACCTCTCGATAATATTCAACCTGCGCTCATGGGTTCCGAGTACGTACACACTATTGAAACGAATTTTCTTGATCGGATGTGTTCGCATCCCCGCTTCACCCTTCTAGAACCTACCAATATCATGATAAATCGTCTAATAAATCGTATATATCATTATATTAATATATAATGTATTTAGATACGCTCAAGTAGAGAAGATGCTCAAAGAAAATAAGCAGTTCCAAGAGTCGTTAAAAAAGCGAGGCATTAAGAATATGGACCTCGTGAATATCGACGTGTGGTCTGTTGGATGGTAAGTCTATTATTAGGGCCTATATTAATTCAAATAACACGTGCGATGCATGACGGCCAAAATATAGCAATATTTTTTTTTTAAATATTCTTGAATTATGAAAAGTGAGCGCCTTTATCGTAAAAAAAGAAAAATATTATGAGTACTCTCTTTTCCTATTAAATATGAAATTATTTTGTTTTTGGTCTTGGCTCACGTAACAGTATTTTAAAACGTGGTTAGCGGATCTAGTCACCAAAGCGATTTTAATTCACTTTTAATGCGATCTTAATATTAATTACGTATATGATATATAGGTATAGCGAAGAAGATAACCCAAATCGTCGTTTGTGCCGACCTTTTGTTTTCTACAAGGTCCATCCAGATGCCAACGGCTATGCCTGCCCCGTTGAAGGTCTTTCGCCCTTAATCGATTTGGTAAGTGCAACGTGATATTATTGGCATTACACAACCTACTTCGGAATTCACACAATTCACAATATTGATCCAAGCCACGATCTGTAAATTCAATGTTAATTTTTTTGAAATATTTGGTTCGGCGTTGACGAGTAATTATTTATCATGCACTAGTGAGACCTTATTTTTATTTAATAGCCAGTTCTATCGGGGACTGCGCAACGCGTTTTGGTAATACCAAAGATTACACCACGCATTAATTACTCGATATTATTTTTCTAAATTAAATGAATTGCTTTTTTAACGTATGACTAATGGTTCGCATTTCTCGACAGAACACCCCCGAAGTAATCAAAATCGACGACTTCAGCGCTGTCCCTTTGCCACCATACACGGGTGAATACAAGGACACGTGGAAGCAAATGCAGCCCGTCAGTCCTTTGAAGCCGTTGAAGGTCGTTCAGCCTCAAGGCCCTAGCTTCAAGGTACGTATCAGCAACGATATTATAGGTCTCGAGATGATGCGACTGACACGCTTTTTTAAACAGATCACGGGCAATCTCGTCAACTAGTATAACTGGGAATTCCGCGTTGGTTTCAACCCTCGTGAAGGAGTTGTGCTCTACAACGTGGGCTGGTACGACAAGGGTCGTCTTCGTCCCATTTTCCATCGTCTCTCGTTGGCCGAAATGATTGTGCCCTACGCTGCCCCGTTCCCGCCTCACTTCCGCAAGAACGCTTTTGACGTCGGCGAGGAAGGTGTCGGCTACAACGCGAACACGTTGAAGAGCGGTTGCGATTGTGCTGGTGTACCTGCTTTCTTTGACGCGCACATGACGACCAGTGATGGTGAC
>NZ_JABXYX010000312.1 GCF_017982655.1 Brasilonema sp. CT11
AGCTTTAGTATTGATTCTGACATTACCGCCACGAAAGTCCTCAGAGTTGGCAGTAATGTCGCTATTTTGAAAGCCAGCCAGGACCGAGGCATTAATATTGATGTTGCCGCCGATAACGTTTTCTCCTGTGGCGTCGGTTATGATCTTGCTACCGCGAGTCATGATCAAATCTTTGGAGTTAATGTTAATTGTCGCCTGTTCTTTATTCGGGTCAACTTTAGGGCTGCGTGTAGTGGCTCTGAGTGAGGCATTGTTTAAACGGATAGAGCGAGCATTTAATGTCATGTTGCCCGCGGTTCCTGTTCCTAAACTCTCCACAGCTACTTGAGCTCCATCTTGAACTAGCAAGGTATTAGTTCTTAGCGTAAGATTACCCGCATTCTCTGCTGTTGATTTTAGACCTGTAGAAGCACTCAAGCCACTAACTGTATAAGAGCTTTTACCAATCACTTGTACACTATCAGCAGTGACTGTTAAATTCCCTCCCTTGGTAGTAGCAAATGTGTCAATATTTATACGTGCTCCATCCCGAATTAGTAATTCACGAGTGTTAATCGTCAAGTCTCCTGCATCGCCTGTACCTTGAGTTTGAACACCTATGCCACTGAATCTTTTAGGAAAAATGGAGGAAGTACCAACCACTTGTACACTATCAGCAGTGACAGTCAAATTTCCCCCCCTGCCAGTAGGATCAACATTATCATCAGCGTTATTAATTGCGCCTGCACCTATCTGTCCCCCACCTTGAATCAGTAATTCACGAGCTTGAATATTTAAATTCCCCCCGTTGCTTGCACCAAGACTGCCAGCATGAACCCGTGCCCAATCTTGAAGCAGTAATTCACGAGTGTTAATCGTCAAGTCTCCCGCATCCCCACTTGCCTTGCTGTTAGCTTGAACAGTCAACGTGCTGGGATAGGGTTTGGCATCACTACCAATCACTTGTACACTATCAGCAGTCACAGCCAATTTCCCCCCCTTGCCTGCATCATATGTGCCAGCATCTATAACTGCTCCATCCTGAATTAGTAATTCACGAGTGTTAATCGTCAAGTCTCCCGCATCGCCTTTACCTTCAGTTGCAGTAGACAATTTGCTGCTGGTTTGACGATCGGAAGAACCAATCACTTGTACATTATCAGCAGTGACAGCCACATTCCCCGCTTTGCCAACAGCACCAGGTGATACAACAGCACGAACCTGTGCTTCATCTCGAATTAGTAATTCACGAGTGTTAATCGTCAAGTTTCCCGCATTGCCTGCACCATATGTGCTATCTTCTACAAATGCCCGATCTCGAACCAATAATTCACGAGTGTTAATCGTCAAGTCTCCCGTATTCCCAGTTGCCCTTGGGTAAACAAAAGCGTTCAAGCCTTTGGGACCACCTATTTCTACTGACTCAGTAGCATTCACTACTAAATTTCCTCCCTGTTTTGCCCCCAGAGTACTTGTCTCTATCTGCGAACCATTTGTTACGGTGACACGTCTGCCTTGCACTTGAATATCACCACCACCTTCCCCGCTTGCATCCACGGTTGCCCGTTGGGATAATTGAATATTCCCAAAATTTTGCACGCCACCATAGCCTAAAGCAAAACCTTTGTCAGTCGGTGTGAGGCTAGCTAAACCATTTGGGGCGACAGAGCCTAATTCTATCCTTCCACCTGCAGTTTTCAGTGTTGCCCCTTCTAAGTTAACATCACCACCGACCAATGCTAAAGTTTTATCAGGCTGCACTCGCAATGCATCTTGTGTATCAATGATGGGAGAATCAACATCTCTTGCTCCCTGACCATTACCCTGTACCTGAATCAAGCCAGGATTCGCTCCAAATTGCAAACCAATAGGTACGCTAATAGTTAATAAAGGTGTAGGTTGAGGATTTTGAGCACTAAATTCAAACCCATCCGCAAATTTAATACTATTGGCAGATGTGGCAAAAAAAGAACCGCCAACATCTAACCGAGCATTCTGACCAAATATAATGCCGTTAGGATTGATCAAAAACAGATTCGCCGTACCTAAGCTGCGAATCAAGCCATCAATATTAGAAATTGACTTACCCGTTACTCGTGTGAGGATGTTCTGAATATTGAGTGCATTATTGAAAAAAGCGGTCTGACCAGTGGGAACAGAAAACTCAGAGAAACTGTGGAACAGATTAGCACCTCTTGTGGTTCCACCTGAAATAATTCTAGTATTGCCTTCTAATCTGACGTTGGAATTACTTGGCAGAGTGTTATCTGGCGTAATTTGGGCAATCGCTTTGCTGCTGCACAGAGTGCAGAATGGGCTATTTGTATATAAGGCGATTACGCTGCCAATCACAATTCCTAGATTTTGCCACCAGTACAAACGTTTAGATACCCCAGACATTGCACTCTCCGATTGAAAAAGCAAATTCAGCGAGTCACTGAATTTTGGATTTTGGATTTTAAATTTTAGATTGACCGCATATCTGTAAGACAGGGGCTTGAGTATTGGAAGAGAATTTATTTTTCTCCACGACTCAAGTCGGGGGCTTGAAACCCTTTTTTTAGATTCTAGATTTTAATCCAAAATCCAAAATCTAAAATCTAAAATTGTCTCGGTCAATCCTCAATTCAGTATAGGTGTCAGGGTACTCGACTTATTCACAAGCTTTGGATCTCAACACATTTCCAAACAAGAGCTTCTACCGCCGAGGAATGGATTCATCAGATCATGTCAAATAAATCATTTTGAATTTTGACAAGAAGCAGGTGTTTGCCAAGAACTGTGAGGCGTGACACCAGGTGCTTGCGCCACGAGTTCTACATTTCCATTACTATCAACTACCCAACCAGTAGCTTCCAGAATTGTCGTGGCTGCAGCAACTTTAGTACTATTTGACACTGCTGTTGGTTGTGGCGAAATTGTTTTTTTGGCTGAGTTTGCTGGTTTTGGTCTTAATCTCACCCAGGATGATAAAGTGCTTGTATCTTGTAATGGTTCAGTGGGACTGATGGGTAGTCCGCCACGCCCTGTTGACACAAACGAACTTTGGCTTTGCCGACTTCCAGGAGTGCAGGCGGTGGAAATTTGCCCAGAGACATCAACCAGATTAGTAGGGAGTTCGATTAAACCGCGAGTCAGGTCGATATCAAGTACATTAATTTGC
>NZ_JABXYX010000313.1 GCF_017982655.1 Brasilonema sp. CT11
TTAGAAAACAAAAATTATACCGGGCGAGCTGGTGTTCTCGCTGAAACCTATCGATTCAACCGATTTGCCTCATTATCGTGTCGACACTAGCTCACAAATTGTTGACACGCACAGCTCGGCTATTGGCGAGGTAGGATTGATTAGATATGATAGCCTAAAAAAATTGAAATGTTTCATTGAAGCGCTAACCCTTCCATTGTTAGATGACTAGTGAAATTGAAGATTTTTCAATGCTGAGACCTCCACGATTAGACTATTTTTGCAACTTTTATATTTATCCCGTCGCTACTTTATTTGGCAAAGCGACCAACATTCGGGTGCAAATTGAAATCAAAGACGATGATTCGTCATTGGAGTCGCCCGGTTTGAACGTAAGTGTATCACCCTCTCTATATATATTGTGCGTTTATTTAATAATAAATCTCTAATTTTTATTTGCAGATTATTTATTCGGATGAAAACAGCGGATTTTTAGACAGTTACACGACGTTTTCATTGCCTAGCAAATTGCCCAAGCATTACGACGAGATTAAGTGCAAGTTACCTCCGCTGACCGAGAAGCATCATATTCTATTCACTTTTAAACAAACCGACAAAGAGGCCAAGAAACAAGTAAGATACTTTTCGTTTCCTAATTAGGAAATTAGACACAAAGAAGTTAATTTATTGTTATTATAGAATGCCTTGGGCTATGTCGTAGTACCACTACTGACCATGGGTCGAGTGTTGCGTGACAGAGAACACATTTATCCGATATTGAAAGAATTGCCGAGCGATTACTTGTCACTGTACGACCCCGATGCAGTGCGCAAGACCAAGTTCGACATTTACAGTCAGTTGCAGCTCAAAGAGAACAAGAAGATGATGTTCTCCTTCAGAACTAAGTTGCTATCCTCGATTATTCCGCAAGAAGAAAATCTTTGCGACTTTTTCATGAGTTCAAACGTAGTCACTGATACTTTGCGTGAGGTAAGAACGACAAAAAACTATTAAAAACTTGTTTGTTGACACGTGTCGTTCACCATTGTAGTTTGACACGTGTCAAATTATGCCGTGCAAGTAATTAACTAACATTCCTATGTAGATCTTGCAAGAAAACAAATCGTTCAGAATTTCACTCAACAAAGTGTCGACGCTCAAAGCTGCAGTCGAAGCGTTACCCACTTCGTTGACGAAAGAGACGTGCGTCACGTGGTTTCCTCGAATTTTCAACGAACTGTTCCAAATCATGGTCTCGTTTGAGTCCAACAAAGAAGTTACTGGTCTTCAAAACGATGCTTTTGTGGCTCTAATTGAAATAATCAAAAAGTATGTATGGCGGTTGTCTCAAACATCTTGGTATTGCCTTTTATGGCAAAGGAGTGGCTAATGACATATTTGCAGGTTGAAAGAACAAACGGTGGTGAATTCAGAAACGATGCTTATGAATTACATAAACTTTTTGTTCGACACTGACACGATCGATGAACTCACGCATCAGAAAGTACCGCTGCACGTGTGCATCGTCGAAGGATGGCTCTACGCACTCAAGTTCAAAGAGGGTGTGTTCGTCACATTCACGAGTCATTGGTTCTTGTTCGATTTGCTGGCACGATCGATGATTCTTTACGCGCACAAACACAACGGATTGGTCAACGGTAAGTTCTTATGTAACGAAATTTCCCAAGACAAAAAGTGGTGCATACTTGAGCCTTTGCATAAATTTTAGTAGTCATCCCCTTTAACTAACTTTTGTTTTTTTTTGCAGACAAAAAGAAGCAATATTTCACGCGTGAATTTTTGCAACAGATCAAAGAAGTGCTGCTCATGTACTGTCGCGAGAAGTACTTCCATACACCTCAGTTCCCAGGCATTATTTCCGCCATCGGGTCGTTCTTCCCAAAACTTTTTCGGTTAATTCATCGCGGCACTGCGTTGAAGATGGTACGTCATTACCAAATAAGTCAATTTGCCGTTACTAACTGTCTGTCGATCAGATTTTCACGTGCATCAAGAAGTTGACGCAATTCGGAAAAGAATTCGAGAAAAAGAATCCAGCGGACTTTGCGCGAGTTTTAGACTATAAATGGCAACTACTCAAAGGCGCAATATACAAAAACGAAGATTTCGTTCCACTCAACATGCCTTCACTGCACGCCGCCTCGTCTACTATGGACCAATACGTTTCACTGAAAGGGTACGTTTTCACTGAACCAACAGACTAGGTTTTTAACTCCCTTTTACTTTAGCCCCAAGCACTTATTATCGGGCTTACTAATCAACGAGCTATTTGCCACACTGCCGTTAAACCGCGAAAATATCGACGTGCAGAATCAAGCGATCAAATTATTCAAATCGACTGTATTGTTCGCTGAAAACACCCGATTGAGAAAGAAGACTAAAGAAGCACTCGCTAATACGTATTTCATGTACATTGTGAAGGTAGGCAACTTGACATCTTGACACGTGTCACTAAATTTCGATCTGCAGTTGAGCGAGTACGTCGAATACATTAGCAGCAGACAAGCAGAGATGAACGAATGGTTGTTGTGCTTCTTCCACATCTTGAAAACGTGCAGCAAGCATTTGTTACGCACGTGGCTTCGCAAAGAAATTCCCGCCAAAATTTTCTTGTTCCTGCGTTTGATCTCGCTCGCGTTGTTCATTCTTCAGGTAAATTTAACAATCTGTTAGAACTGTCCAATATAACACCCTTCCTTTTTTAAGGAACAACAATGCTTAGAAATCTTGGAAGAAGTGCGTCACGTGTCAGCGTATATAAGTACGGTTAAAATGCTCGCTTTATTATTGAACATTACTTACAATAGTAAATAATATAGCTATGACGGTGATGGAGGAACGAAAATCAGACCTGAGCGACACTTCTAATCCGATGCTCTCCGAGTGTGTTCGCATCATATTTCTGTTGTTGAACGTGCACCAAACCAAATCAGACATTCAAACATCGACGTTGCTGTCACCTAGAGCGAGTAGATTGAAGCGTGAGAATACAACGAGTTCTGCTCATCGATCGCCAAAACTCGACTTTAGTCCTCACGAAGTGGATCTGCTTACCTGTTTGTTCAAGACAATACAGTAAGATGACTGACCATTATGCAAGTCGACGTATATAACGTTATTTCTATGTCAGGTA
>NZ_JABXYX010000314.1 GCF_017982655.1 Brasilonema sp. CT11
CCTGCATTCACCCTCCTACACCCTGGATTATCCTCTGCTTTTGCCTTGGATATTTCTGCGGACTTCCATCAGATAAGTATTTTACCTGCTTCTCTATGCCTTTCTTAAATACCTACCCTTGAAAGGGTGGCAGTCGGGGGTCCTTACCCCACTTCAATCCCGCAAGATGCCCTTGACTCTGGAGCGCATTATCTGGTATTGGATGAAGGGGAGTTGACAGTTCCACAGTTTCTAGAAGCGCTCAAAGGCGGCAAAGAGCAAGGAATCTTTCGCTCCCTGGAAAAACCTGATGTCACCCAAAGCCCGATGCCGCGTTTTGACCTGCTGCAACGGGATGCCTACTTGATGATGGCTATCCAATTTTCTCGCGGTTGCCCCTTCAACTGCGAGTTTTGCGACATCATTGTCCTCTACGGTCGGAAACCACGCACCAAGGAGCCTCACCAGACCATAACCGAGTTACAAGCTCTTTATGATTTAGGCTGGCGAGGGTCACTCTTCATCGTTGATGACAACTTTATTGGAAATCAGCGTAACGTCAAACGCTTCTTACGAGAATTAATTCCTTGGATGAAGCAGCACGACTACCCCTTCACCTTCATAACTGAAGCTTCTGTGAATTTGGCAGAAGATGATGAACTGTTGCAATTAATGAATGAAGCAGGCTTCTATGCAGTTTTTCTCGGCATAGAAACCCCTGACCAAGACAGCCTGCAAGTAACACAAAAACTGCAAAATACTCGCAATCCGCTCATCGAAGGTTGTCGCAAGATCAATGACGCAGGGATGCTAATCTATGCAGGGTTTATCCTTGGTTTTGATGGAGAACGCCCAGGAGCAGGAGAACGAATTCAAGCTTTTGTTGAGCAAACCAGTATTCCTCAACCGATGCTGGGCATCCTTCAAGCTTTGCCCAATACTGCTCTATGGAACCGTCTGCAAAAAGAGCAGCGTTTAGTAGAGGGTATTGGCGTCACTGAGGTGGGAGACCAGAATTCCTTGATGAATTTTGTCCCCACCCGCCCCTTAGCTGAAATTGCTAAGGAGTATGCAGAAGGCTTCTGGACGTTGTATGAACCCAGAAACTATCTCAGACGCTGTTTTCAGCAATGTCTCAGTATTGGCTCGCTAGCAAAACGAAAGCAAACCATGCAATTTTCTCCAGGTAAGGGGTTGCGGCTCGTTGCTCAGTTAATCTGGCATCAGGGCTTACGGCGACCTGAAATTCGTGGGCAGTTCTGGCAACAACTATGGACGATTCTGCTGAAAAAGCCTCAAGTTCTCAATATGTATTTGGGGCTATGCGCTGCTGGAGAACATTTTTGGGAGTACCGCGCTTTAGCTAGGGAACGGATTACTCAACAACTAGGCTACGATCCACTGAGAGTCTCTGTGCTAAGAGAGCAAGAATCAATGCTCATCAAATAAAATCAAATAAAAGAAAATACTGATAATATTACTGAGCCAGTAGCTTAAAACCAGAGGATAGATTCAGTATCGTCCTTGTATACTATGGCTCATGAATCCTTCTGCAACAACATCTTGGAACGAAGTCCGCGCTGCATTTCAAAAAATCTGGGGTTATGAAGATTTCCGTCCACCGCAGGGAGAAATTATCCAGAGTTTGTTGGCAAAAAAAGATGCGCTGATTATCATGCCCACAGGTGGGGGAAAGTCAATTTGTTTTCAACTTCCCGCACTGCTACAACAGGGATTAACGCTCGTTGTTTCGCCTTTGGTGGCGCTGATGGAAAACCAAGTGCAGGAACTTCGGGAACGTCGAATACCCGCTGCCCTTTTGCATAGTGAATTACCATCTTCTAAGCGGCGTATGACTTTACAAGCTTTAGGACGACAACAGCTAAGATTACTTTACTTGTCGCCAGAAACTTTACTCAGCAAGCCAGTGTGGGAAAGGTTGTGCCAGCCGGAACTTGTGATTAATGGTTTAATATTAGATGAAGCGCACTGTTTGACACAGTGGGGAGACACTTTTAGACCAGCTTACCGAAGATTGGGGGCAGTACGACCAGCGCTACTCAAATCAAAACCATTGGGAACAAATATAGCGCTAGCCGCTTTCACCGCCACCGCTGACCCTTTAGCCCAAACTCAAATTCGAGAAATTCTTCAGTTACAGGAACCTGCAGTTTTTCGTATTAATCCTTATCGTTCTAATATTAATCCTTCTATTCGTATAGTTTGGACTCCAAGAGGAAGAAAGCAACAATTCTTAAAATTTCTTTGTGATAAACCACAACAAACTGGGCTTGTTTACGTTCGGACAAGGCGAGATAGCGAAGAGTTGGCTGCATGGCTACTACAGTTGGGTTACGTTACAGCAGGTTATCATGCAGGATTAGGTGCAGAGGAACGCCGCGATATTGAAGCACAATGGCTGAGTGGAAAAATGCCGTTTGTCATCTGCACGTGTGCTTTTGGTATGGGGATAAATAAGTCAGATGTCCGTTGGGTGGTTCATTTTCACCCGCCGTTGTTGATATCAGAGTACGTGCAGGAAATTGGACGCGCTGGACGAGATGGAAAACCGGCTCAAGCACTGATGTTGATCAGTGAACCTACGGGGTGGTTAGATCCACAAGATAAGCAAAGACAAAAGTTTTTTGAGGAGAATTTGCAGCAGCAACAGCTATCCGCGCAGCAAGTTCTGAAAAAATTGCCCAGAAGAGGGGAAGTGGATGCTGTAGCGCGAGAATTTCCCAATGGTGCGATCGCTCTTTCTCTACTACACAGCACCGGACAACTCAAGTGGCTAGATCCTTTCCACTACAGTATCGTTCCAGGGGCAAAAACCAAATCAGTCACACAATCACACGCTACAAAGCAGATGAATCAATATCTTGCCACCAGGGATTGTCGCTGGCGTTTTTTGTTAACTGCTTTTGGTTTTGAGGAAGAAAGCAAGAACTGGCGTTGCGGTCATTGTGATAATTGCTGCCGCAAATAACTTTTTCTGAAATTAAAGAAGTGATTAGAGGATGTTTGGAAAGTATTAAAGGAATGAATTAAGCGAGCCTTCTAAGCATTAACCGAATCATTGCAACCTGGACAAATGTTTCATGGGTCTGCGGTAAAATCTCGTAGTCCTTGCTCAAGCG
>NZ_JABXYX010000315.1 GCF_017982655.1 Brasilonema sp. CT11
CTCTGTCAGTGTGAGGTGTGAGCTCAGCATAGACGACGTAGCCACCAAAGTCGGTGTAAGAGGGACGTGCGTTGTGAGCAATCACTCGACGGACGAGATCCGGTACTTGGAAGTGGATCCAACGACTGCATCGATCGTTGTACATTACGTAACGCTTCGATTGACCGTCGCCGAGCTTCAATTTCTTGTTGGTGATTTGCGAGCGAACGCACTGTTGAAAGGCGCGCAAGACGAAGGGCGGCAACACCTTGCGTAGAATCATGTAGCGGTTTTGAATGAAAGTGTCTTGAGTCTGCGCGCATGAGAGTAAGATAAGATGTTCTTATGCGTAGCACTAAATATATGAATATACTTACGCCAGGATCGAGCAAGGCGTAGCTGCCCAAGCTGACGGGAGCCAACTCCCTGTAAAACAAGAAATCTCTCAAGGCAAGATTCCCTTCGGGTGCACCGATTGAATGAGTGAATTGTTTTTTTTGCAAGAGGCAAGGGGGGGAGGGCAAGAGAGACACGGATTTGTAGTTTTTGACAAACCAAGGAAATTTACGGCACTTACCAGATCAAGGAGTGCACCAGGAGAGTTCAATTGTAAGCCCAAGTACTGACGGTCAATTTCAGGATTAGCTGCGCGTGCATTGGCGAAGAATTTCTTGGCTTCTTCAGTCTTGCCTCTGAACGCTTCCAAAAATCCGCGGTACATGTTGACTTTAGCAGTTAATTCGTCATCATTTTCAATAGCCTAATTATTTGTATAAATATATATTCACGAAGAAGTTGTAAGGATTTATATTAAAGAATTTCAATCCTTTTTTGATAACAAGATCTATTTCAACCAAATTCATGAAAACTTACTTGGTCCCAGACTTTAATGGCGTCATCGAATCTGCCAAGTTGCAAATAAACAAGACCAAGATTGGCGTACGGTTGAGCGCAGTATTGGTCCGTCTTGATTGCATTCAAGAAATGCTTGATCGCATCTTTCAATCCGGAGTCGCTGTTCACATAATCTCCACCGAGCCATCTCTCTACGGCCTTGATACCAAGAGCATTAAATTCAGTGGCTTCCATTTTTTTGCAAGCGACGTAAGCATGTCTGTTATTGCGCTCATAGCAACCAGGCTGCCAGCAGTCCGGGTTCTTATTAACGTCGTAGGCCTTGCCTTGACGAGTGACGCGGAAGATACTATTTTCTAAAAGAGGGTGGGATTTATCGTTGTCATCGTGATCGTGCACTTGGAGTTCGAAGCGACCAACCTCCTCATCCACCCCAGGACTGGCCATAAACAAGAACAATAGGGAGAATACCACTATGTTCACTAACAAAATAAATATAGGCTTGCGTATCGCCATGGTGTTCTGTTTGAAACGAAGATGAAAAATGATTTTTTTTTGCGCTGTTTGGAACTGGGGGAATTTTGTTCATGAACGAGATACAACCTTTCAGAAATCATGAAGCACGCGCTGCACGTGTATTCTTGCTTTCGAATATTAAGATACTTTCTGGGATACGTTATAACCGGTGATTTATATTACAGAAATGATACATTTGCTCGTAAGGGGGGGTCTAGATCTAGAACAACTTTTTGAGTGCCAACTGTTTGACTCTATCGTCGAACACTTTGGAGGTGATGGGAGTGTTGACCTCGTAGAATGGGTTCATCAGGATCTTACGGGGGGGATGCGCTGTTAGTTCACGAATGACGCACAAAGAGCGCGGGACCTACCTTCAAATAGAGCTCGTGCACATCGACAAAGAAGTTCTTAATCGCGTCCTCGTTCTTGAGATTGTGCAGTAGCATGAATTTGACGTCTAAATAAGCAAAGCAAGTCAAGGAAAGGTGGCGGATGTGTTAGTTAACTGGGATATATGTATAGATAAATAACAATACTATTTAACTGATTAGGATACGACTCGGACTGACATATGAAGAGATATTGAGTGCACCGTAACGGTCTATAGTCTTTAAATACCTAGTGGTTGGAAATGTTGATTATTTTGCTCGTGATCTGTCAAACTGTACGATGCTTACATGGCATTATTTTTCCAAACAGTCTCCTCTACTATATCTAACGAAGAGTGCACGATGAAATGATTCAGATAGGTCTCGTCCTTGGCTAAAAATTTCTAAAATTATAATATTAATTCTACATCGATCGATATTGAAGCAGTGTATGTCCAAATAAATATATGACTATGTACGCATTATATCAAATATTTTAAAATTATTGTTCAATGCAGTCAGCTGATCTTACCTTTGCATCAGAATATTCAAAGCTGTACAACGGCTTATCATTTTTACCTACAATGACAAATAATGTAGACATGATATAGTGGTACCTTGTGCTAGGCCGGATTGAAATCAACGAGTTTCCGCACTGCGACGTCGAAATGTTGTTTTGACTTTTTATTGACTAGCGGAGCAGAATCGTCACGAGCATTACGGCCGTTTTAACCATTTTACTGCTGACAAGGAGCAACTCCTCCATTATATTTGAATATTATTTATCCTAAATTTGCGAATAGAATGACCTACATCCTTGAGAAAGGTCGCACAGCCTTGTTAAACTATGCTTATCGCGGCAAGACGCTTGGCTTATTGAAGAAATATGTCTTAGATTATTGGTGGAACTATTCTATCCGATTTATTCCCTGGACTATGGCGTAAGTTCAACGCGCGATCTGGCCGGATCCTTGTCACTCCGCGCACATTTTATTTAATTATAATTTAATATGAGCTAATGTCAATTTATTAATTAGGCCCAATTTGGCAAGTAGTAGAGCATAGAGAAGCTCGATCCGAGCTCCGAGTTTACTAATTCAGATCTCCTCTAGGTGACACTGCTGGGCACTATTGCTATGGTCATTAATTTAATTGTTATCACTCAAGTAGCGCCAGATTTTCAATGCAATGGTGCTTGCGATAGGTTCGTTTTGATCCCGTTTTGACCACCGATCTGAAGGTTCGCCTCTTTGTTTTTTTTTACCAGATGGATCTATCTGTTCAGTGCTGCGTGTCTGTTCTTCTATCAGACCATGGACAATCTCGATGGTCGCCAAGCACGTCGTACAGGGGCCTCATCACCTCTCGGTCAACTGTTCGATCACGGTGAGT
>NZ_JABXYX010000316.1 GCF_017982655.1 Brasilonema sp. CT11
CGACCTCGCTTATGCAATTGTATGAATTAGGCGGATTATGTATGAGGTTGTTTGATCGTGCACACAAAAAAACATGACCAGCTTCTGTGATCTTTTTATGTTCATTTTGTATCATAGCACCATAGACCCTTTTGTAAATATCGTGTCATATATAATTATAGCATTTATGTACAATGGCGAAACGGCTGGAGACTCTAAATAAGCTCGCACAACAGCTGCCGAAAGTTGAAAACAATACATCTTTTAAGACGTATTTCAACTCGTCTCAAAATCTTTATAATCAGGTATTGTCGCACAAACATACACATTATAGCATTTATTCGTTTTAATTGCGTAACCAATTTTTTTTTAGGCGGAGATCTTTCAAAATGACGGCGATCTCGAAAAGGCTTACATATTTTATATGCGCTTTGCTGTGTAAGTATTATTATGATTATTATGTTATTTTTAGTGATAGAATTTCCTCTTTTTACCTCATACATTCACTTTTCAAATTTGCAAGAAAATTAATTTACGGATTCCGCGTTTCAAATAATTAGATAAGCATGGTAAAATTAAATAATAATACTATTATTTTAGTTTTGTAACGGAGCGAATTCCCAAGCACAAGTCTTACACGTCAGGTGAATTTGAAGAGCTGCGAACTCAATTTCGTGCTGTAAGCCCCTAAAAATTTTTGCGGTATTGTGTAATTTATTTACATTATATTTAGAAATGCGCTACGGCATTAGACGAGCTGGCTACTATTAAAGGAGAGCTGGTAAAACTTTACAAACAAATTGAAGCGGAGGAGGAAAGAAAAAGACAGTTAGAAGAAGCTAAACGACGAGAGGTAACGCATAAAATAGCAAATAATTAATTATACGATATTATTTAAATTTGATCCGGAAAATTAAATTTCAAATGTTTGACACATTACTCGCTAACAATCAAATCATTCAGGCTGAAGAATTAAAGGCACGATTGCAGCGCGAAAAAGAGGCCGCAGAGCTTGCCGCAAAGGCTAAAAAAGAAGAGAGCTCGGATGATGTACGATGCGATTTTGATTGGCTAAAAGTCACGTGACTGGTGAACTTTAACTCATTCTATTTAATTTGCAGGACTTGTTAGATTACTTAAACGAGGATCACAGCGCATATCACGATGATAACGCACCAATTATCATCGACAAAGAACAAGACGAGCTGCTGTCAAAGTTCAAAAGACTTCAACCTGCCATAAATGGTAATAACTCTAACCCGGCGGAAAAATCAGCACCGAGCAGCGGATTATCTTCGCTGATAAACAGCAACAATACGAATGCTAATAACGGATTGGATGTCGATGCCTTGGCTAGCGCTACTTGGAACACGAATAGTTTAATGGAAGGCATAATATATGACAATAGGAATAGTAATAAGAAAGAAGATAGAAACGAGAACCTATCGCTCGAAGATTACACGAATTCAATTCTTTTCAGACCGCCAGAACCTGAACCACTTATCGTGGAAGAAGTGAAAATTCCGTTGGCAAACGGATCTCATCAGATGAATGCAGCTACTCTAAATGGTCACAACGATAACAACAGCGACGCTACTGTCCAGCTACTTAATGAAGAAATGATGGTACAGCAGTTGGCAATGTTCGACAAACAAATGAACGACACGATTTACAGCGGCAAAGTGGAGCCAATAGAATTCTTGCCGCAATCGTTCGACAACAACGTCGTGGACGTGTTCGCGCATGTAAATAATAACGCCAACGAAAAGCGCGATAAAAGCCCACCGAAGGCTGTCACGCAAGCGAACGGAGATTCAATGGTGGCAGTACGACCTAAAAAGGAAATCGTCAAAGATAACAAACAAGAACGACTTGGCCCGCCGCCTAGTTATGACTCATTGATCAAGATTGTGGAGGAAAAGAAGCAGGAACAAAAAATAGCGGCCACAACACCGGCCCCAGCACCTGTCAAAAGTGTCACTTCAGCACCGATTAAGACTCCGACAGTCAATCCCTTAACACCTGTTAGTCAACAACCGAAGGTTAATGTTCAGAATAACGTCACACAACAGCCAGCACCTGTCGTTAAAGATAACAAGGAGCAACTATTAGCTGCGGCCAAAGCAAAGGCCGACAGCCAACAGCTCGAAATGATGTTAGGTGCACAACCTTCTGCGCCTCCCATGGAGGACACGAGCAAGAACGTTGAAGTGTTCTCGGACCTCAAGAACTTTATTGAAGAGTCCAAGAGTGCGCCAACATCGATCCCTTCAGCGCTAACGGAGGCAAGTGTTTATACTCTTCATTTACAACTAGAATAACCGTTGTTATAGCCCAAGGATAAGCCGGTTATTGGCAACAATATTTCCAACCTTGTTAAGGACAACAACCCGAGTCTGTATAATTTCCCTCGAGTTCAAGAAGCCGCCGCGCCTTTGCTGCCAAAGACGGTTGAGAACAAGGATAAGAAAGACAAGAAACCAAAAGAAAAGCACAGAACTAAGTCTCCAAAGTCGAGCAATGACACGTCAAACGCCGTGCCGAAAGAGATTCAAGCACAGCTAGAACAACAAAAACAACAGATTGAAATGCTTCAGCAACAAGTCTCGGAGCAACAGAAGCTCCAACAGCAATATGTACAGTACTACCAAATAATGCAACAGCTTTACGGCGTGCAGCAACACCCGCACGACCACAGCGGGCACGATCATTCTGCGCATAGTCACGGCAGCAATGGCAGCGGCAGTGGCAAGATCACCTCAAAGGTCGTATCTAACCCCGCGGCGTCACCTAAACAAGCACCTCTACCGCTTCCTCAACCCATGCCGCAACCTCAGGCCAAGTCGATTTCATCGCCTAGTCAAAGTGGTTCGCGCATGCAACCGTTGCCACCGCCTACGGCGAAACTGTCAAATGCAGCGTCGAATCAATTAGCCCCGCAACACGCACCCTTAACAATGCCTCAAAGTGCTCAATCGCCTCAACAACTACAACAATTGCAACAACAACTTCAACAAGCACAATCCCCGTTTCCTGTCATCTACGGTGTACCTGTCGTGTTTAGGCCGTTCAATTTGAATTTACCGACGGCGACTAACGCGGTGAAAACTCTCGGCTTGAACAAACAGCAACA
>NZ_JABXYX010000086.1 GCF_017982655.1 Brasilonema sp. CT11
ATTCTAAACCCGTAATTCGATCAGCTACGTCCCCCAAGGCTGTTAACATAATAATAGGGACATCTGATTCTTTACGTAATTCTTGGCACACGCCGTAACCATCTAGCTTCGGCATCATCACGTCTAAAACCACTAAGTCAGGCTCTGCTTTGCGAAAAGTATCCAGAGCTTCCTCCCCGTCACCAGCCGTTACCACATCGTAACCAATCATCGAAAGCCGCGTTTCTAAAATCCGGCGAATACTGGCTTCGTCATCTACCACTAGAATTTTTTCTTTATGACTTTCCAAGTTTGTCAATGCTCCTTAACTAAAATTTTTCATGATTAATTTTTACTACCATATTATTAAGATATCATTTCACAAATTGATTTAAAAAAACCATAACATACTACAATTAATGGATTCTAGTTTGCTCAAAAACTTAAGTAAAGATTAAGATTATTTAATAATATTAAGAATGCCAAAGCCAAAAAGTTATTACGTTTGTAACGAATGTGGAGCAGAATCCCCTCAATGGTTTGGTAAGTGTCCAGCTTGCGGCACCTACAACTCTTTAGAAGAGCAGATTAATATCCAGTCATCAACAGATGTACCAAGTCGCGGAGTGAGTGGATGGCATGGTCAAGCAGGGGGAGGCAAAACTGCTACAACAAAACCAGCCAAACCACGAGCTTCTTTAACTTTTGACCAGATTAGCGATCGCCATGTCACACGTTGGGCTTCTGGCTATGAAGAATTAGATCGCGTTCTTGGCGGTGGAGTTGTTCCCGGTTCTATGGTCCTGATAGGCGGTGATCCAGGAATTGGGAAATCTACGCTGCTGTTGCAAGTATCAAATCAACTGGCACAAAGATACCGCATACTCTATGTTTCTGGAGAAGAATCAGGACAACAGGTAAAATTGAGAGCTTCTCGCTTGGGAGTAGGAAAACCCCTAAGTTTAGTAGCTGATGGTAACGGTAATGGGAATAGCATAGCAGTACAAGAAACTCCCGAACCAACTCCCCAACAAACGCCCAAAATAGAGGAAGCTGAGCGTATAGGTGCTGATTTATACGTCCTGCCAGAAACAGATTTAGAAGAAATCCTGCGGGAGATGGATTCACTCAAACCGAATGTGACAATTATTGATAGTATTCAAACAGTGTTCTTCCCGGCGCTGACCTCTGCACCAGGTTCTGTCGCCCAGGTACGCGAATGTACCGCAGCTTTGATGAAGGTGGCAAAGCACGATGACATCACAATGTTAATTGTGGGACACGTCACCAAAGAAGGGGCGATCGCCGGGCCAAAAGTCTTGGAACACCTCGTTGACACGGTGTTATATTTTGAAGGAGATCGCTTTGCATCCCATCGGTTATTACGGACAGTCAAAAACCGTTTTGGAGCAACTCATGAAATCGGCATCTTTGAAATGGTTGACAACGGACTGCGTGAAGTCCCCAACCCCTCAGAGCTATTTTTAGGCAACCGCGATGATCCGGCTCCTGGTACTGCAATTGTCGTAGCTTGTGAAGGGACACGCCCGATTGTCGTCGAATTGCAAGCTTTAGTAAGTCCTACCAGCTACCCCTCACCACGTCGGGCAGGAACTGGTATAGATTATAACCGCTTAGTGCAGATTTTGGCGGTGCTAGAAAAGCGAGTCGGGATTCCAATGTCAAAGCTGGATTCTTATGTGGCGTCCGCAGGTGGGTTAAGTGTAGCAGAACCAGCAGTGGATTTAGGGATTGCGATCGCCATTGTTGCCAGTTTCCGTGATCGGATTGTTGATCCTGGTACCGTACTTATAGGGGAAGTTGGCTTAGGAGGACAAGTCCGCTCAGTATCGCAAATGGAACTGCGGTTAAAAGAAGCGGCAAAATTGGGATTTAAAAGGGCAATTGTCCCAAAAGGGCAAAAATACGCCGACTATAATATAGAAATTTTGCCAGTCTCAAAAGTCATAGATGCGATTATTGCAGCGATACCGCCGCAGCAGGGGCTAACGGAAGAAGATTTGGCACCAGATGAGGAGGATGAGGAGTAGAATGATACCTCGACTCGCTTGCACGGAGGGGCTACAGCAATAACAAACAGCACTTGAACACCCAAAGAAATACCCGTCATGATAGCCACTGCTACCCAGAATTACCAAATAACTTGGGAAAAGTTACCCGATGATTACGTACTACCAGACGAACCAGTGGATAACATTAGCTGAACAAGAACGACAACGTGCTGAAAAATTGGCAGCACAATTGCGAGCAGCGGGGATAGAACCAGAAGCTTGATACTTGAGTAGAAGCCCTGTTTATTTCACCAAACAGGGCTTGGTAGATCAAAACAGTTGAGGAACGAGAGAATCATCCCCTTACCAAACTTCTTGCCAAACTTCAATACCTGGGAGTTGCTTAGTCGCTAGACATCGCACTTGACACATTCTATACTCACCCAGTTTTGTCAAGCCCTAACCATTTAGAAATGGCTCATTATGAGAATTTTGATAGTTGAAGATGACGATCGCATTGCCAAGCCATTAGCTGAGTATTTAAGACGCCAACACCATATTGTGGATATCACAAATGATGGGCTTGAGGGCTGGGAATGGTCTCAATCAGGGTTATACGAACTCATTTTATTAGATTTAATGCTCCCTAAATTAGATGGAATTACTCTGTGTCAGCGTTTACGTACTGCTTCATCCAACACTCTCATCTTAATGCTGACAGCACGAGATACAACAGGCGATAAAATTATTGGACTTGATGCTGGAGCTGATGATTATTTAATCAAACCCTTTGATCTAAAAGAGTTAGCAGCACGCATCAGGGCTTTAGCTAGGAGAAGTCAAGAGATTCGCCCACCGATTTTAATCCACGGGGAAATGCAACTTAATCCTGCTACCCAACAAGTTACTTATGCGGGGAATACTCTATCATTAACTCCTAAAGAATACATGATATTAGAATATTTTTTGAGAAACCCAAATCAAGTGTTGACTCGTTCGGCAATCCTTGACAAACTCTGGGAATTTGATAAATCTTCTGGAGAAGCAAGTATCAAAACTCATATCACCAATTTACGGAATAAACTCAGAGGGGCTGGAAGCTCAGAAGATTTCATCGAAAATATCTATGGTATTGGTTATCGTCTCGGTCACAAGTAAAATAATTTAGTAGAAATCTTTGGTCAGTTTTTCACAGTTAAAGCAACAAAGCTCTCAGCTAATAAATGATAATTTTATAGTCACAACAATGTGTTTAAAAAAATTCGATATCGGTTATTGTTGTCTTACTTGCTGGTGTTCGCATCGCTGCTGGCAATATTTGCGCTCGCAGTCCGGGTTGTTTTCACTCGTAGTCTGACTCAACAAACAACAGATAAACTCATAGCCATAGGACAAGGTGCAGCTGCAAATGCAGAGTTTGAAAAAGGTCACCTAACAGTAGAAAGTGACTTTCGTCCACAAGGCTTAATCACTCGTCATCAGGCATTGCAGTGGTTTGATATTCAGGGAAATTTGCTCGCCAAACAAGGAGAAACTGTCTTAACTTTACCCTTGTCGCCAAGCAAAATGGTGCAAATTCAGACTGATAAAGTTCCTATTCAAGCAGTAACTATACCAATTATTGGTAGCGATAATCGTCAATTAGTTGGGTATATTAGGGTAAGTGAATCCCTAGAAGAATTTGAGGAAACACTCGAAAAATTGGACTGGGGATTAGGCGGTGGAATTATTATAACTTTGGTTCTGAGTGGAGTTGCGGGAATTTTACTCACTCGTCAAGTAATGCAGCCAATTGAGGAGAGTTTTCAAAGGCTCAAACAGTTTACTGCTGATGCTTCCCACGAACTACGCAGTCCGTTAATGGCAATTAAAATTAATGCTGATTTTGCACTGTTATATCCAGAAGAAATAGGAGCAAAAGAGGTAGAAAAGTTTCAGGCGATCGCCAGCGCTACTAACCAGATGACTCGCCTCACAGAAGACTTACTATTCTTAGCACGCACCGATAAAGTTCCGAATCAAAATTGGGAGACTCTCAATTTAATGTCTATTTTAGATAACTTAGTACAGCTGCATAAACCTCAAGCTCAAGCCAAGCAAATTAACTTGATATCTCAGTTGAGCGAAAATCTTTATCTGATGGGTGATTCAGTTCAATTGACACGGCTATTTACGAATTTAATTGAAAATGCCCTTTATTACACACCATCAGGAGGTGTAGTTGAAATCAAAACTAGTCGTGTCGCTTCCCAGCTTTATGTGAACGTGCAAGACACAGGTGTGGGAATTGCGCCAGAACATATCGACAAGGTTTTTGAGCGCTTTTGGCGAGCAGATCTGTCTCGTTCTTATTGGGGAGGTGGTTCTGGTTTGGGGTTGGCGATCGCACAAGCCATTGCTCAAAATCATGGTGGATTGATTACTGTCACGAGTCAATTAGGAATTGGTAGTTGTTTTACAGTACGCTTACCAGCTTCTTGATAATGATCAAGACTTGATAAACATTACCTTCTATGCTTATCCAAATGAAGCAGTAAATACCAAAATATAGCTACATTTACTATAAATACTATGAGCTTTAATATTGTTATTCCTTTAATTAACTCAAATATTTCTGGAGGTATGCTAATGCCAACTAGTCCCAGCACTAATAGTTTAGCCCAACGTTTTTCATACCACAAACCAACTGCTTCTATTCCCGTTATAATAGCATAGACTCCAATAGTTATTCCGCTGAATCCTAGTTGATTCGGACTAACCATTAAAATTTTATTGATGACCCATTCTATCATTGTTAGTTTTATTTCTAAAACACGAAAGTCAGAAAATGCAGCTAAGTTTTGGTAATTTTTTAGTGCTAATAGCAAGGCGATAGAAGTAACACCTAGGAGTGAAGCAACAAAAGTTTTATAAATGACAATTGCTAATAAACCAGGTGGACGCTTATTGTTCACGTAATCTCTTCAAATTGTTTCACATCTATTTCGTTCTGATTATCCAGATTCTACAAAATAGGGATTGTAAAGGTTGTCTTCAACAATCCCCATCTATAGGAATCCGGTTTGATTTGGTGAGACCAGTGCTACAGGAGGGTTTCCCTCCGTAGGCGACTGCGAACCCGATAGCCGTAAGGCGTGGCGTTAGCCATAGGGTGAATCACTCGTACAGACGCTTAACGCTTAACGCTTAAGAAGCAATAAAAGTGTACCTAGGTTCATCAAAAATCAAATACAAATCCTATAGCTTATTGATATCAATTGAGTCACAATAGTACCTAAAAACACTCCCATCAATAGAACCAGAGAAAAGTTTTTTATAACTTTCTTTGGTGCATAGTGATTGCACTATACACACCAAAAGTAAAGAAAAAGTCAAGATTTTATCTCAAGCCAAATTTACCCTTGATAGATGAATATAAAATTGCTGAAATCTCTAATTCTTACTTTATTTCACGATTTGATATTGAATTTTGTGAACTCAAGCTAATCTTGACTATTTCTGAACTTTTATTACGTACCGTGAAAAGACAAACCCAGAATGAAAGGTATTCTACAACTATGAAAACTTCAACAAAAATCATTTTGGCAACAGCTTTTTTTGGTACTTTGGGACTTGCTGGATTATCGCGAGTTGTGTCTGCAAAACAACTACAATCTCCAGTAGCAATTGTGCGTCAGCATCACAGCGTTATCCAAGTTGCGCAAGCTAGTGATGGCGATGGTGAAACCAACGACGATGCACAAGAACAGCAAGAAGCAACTAAATTACAACCTCTAGCTAAAATTACAGCAGAACAAGCACAGCAAGCAGCTGAAACATCTGTAGGAGGTAAAGCTAGCAGCGTCAAACTCGAAAATGAAAATGGCAACTTAGTTTATGGCGTAAAAATTGCCCAGCAAGATATTAAAGTTGATGCTGGTAATGGTAAGGTTCTCTACACTGAGAATGACAATCAAGAAGATGAGAAGAATGAAGCTAATCGCCCCAAGAGTAGCATTCAAGTTCAGAAAGGCAATGATGGGGATGGTGAAAACAATAATGATGGTAAGTAGCGAATTCAAAAATCAAATAAGACTCCTATAGCTTTATTTTGGAGTTTAGACTAATTTTGGCTTTAAAACCGCTAAACCCTTATCCAGACTGCCTTTGCCAATTTATAACCTCTTTCGGATTCCAAAATCTAAAATGCTTGCTATACAAAGGTTGTAGCCTAATAAATAGAATTTAGTCTAAACTCCAGTTTATTTTGTAACGCTGATTTACTTAAATTGCCTGATGCCTATTGTCATTCTCACTTGTGTTCAAAAAAATCAGGGTCATAAGAAATGAATTCCAGCCTTATCTTATCGAACATATTGAATCCGCCAGTACTCTTTTTCTTTATAGGAATGCTGGCAATTTTTTTTAAATCGGATTTAGATATTCCCCAACCTTTACCAAAACTATTTTCTCTTTACTTGCTACTTGCAATTGGGTTTAAGGGAGGATATGAACTTAATGAGAGCGGAATTAATCCACAAGTAGCGTTGACATTGATAGCAGCTATCTTGATGGCTTGTGCGGTTCCTATCTACTCCTTTTTTATTTTAAAAACAAAACTTGATGCGTATAATGCTGGGGCTATTGCTGCAACTTATGGATCGATCAGTGCTGTCACCTTTATTACTGCACAGTCTTTTCTTAAAGTGCTTAATATTACCTCTCATGGATACATGGTAGCTGCTTTGGCACTGATGGAATCTCCAGCAATTATTGTGGGTATTGTTTTAGTAAGAGCTTTTGGTAAAGAGAAAGAAAAAGGTGAATTTTCTTGGGGTGAAGTTTTGCAAGAGGCTTTTCTAAATGGTTCTGTATTTCTCTTAGTTGCGAGCCTTATCGTTGGCATTTTAACAGGACAGAAAGGATGGGATAAGCTACAACCATTTACTCAAGGCATCTTCTACGGAGTTCTAGCTTTTTTTCTACTAGATATGGGAATGGTAGCTGCTAGAAGAATCAAAGATATAAGAAAAACAGGTTCTTTTCTAATTATCTTTTCTGTATTGATGCCTGTTGCCAATGCAATTTTGGGGATAATCATTGCCAAACTCATTGGTATACCACAAGGTGATGCTCTTTTATTTGCTGTTCTTTGTGCTAGCGCTTCTTACATAGCAGTTCCTGCAGCGATGAGAATGACAATTCCTGAAGCTAATCCCAGCTTGTATATTTCTATGGCTTTAGCACTCACTTTTCCGTTCAACATTATTGTAGGAATTCCTCTATATATGAACATTATCAAAGCTATGGGAGTGTAGCACAGTCAAATTAGTCAAGAAGCAGGAAATGATTACCAATAGCAATCCGCGCAGGAGTTGTAAATTTACTGGTTAAGGGAAGGAACGCTTAACGCTTAACTCAAGTGATGATTAGATATTTAAGCTATTTTATGTCCATCTATTAAGGGTAAATTCCGCTTGAGATAAAATCTTGACTTTTTCTTTACCTTTGGTGTGTATAGTGCAATCACTATGCATCAAAGAAAGTTATAAAAAAAAATATCTGCTTCTATTGATGGGAGTGTTTTTAGGTACTATTGTGACTCAATTGATATCAATAAGCTATAACTCATTACTTTAATAAAGGAGGAGGAATACGATGAAGAAGATGTTAAATAGGGTTCCAGAGATTACAGTTGTTTTCTGGATTATTAAGGTTCTCGCAACCACGGTAGGTGAAACGGCAGCAGATTATTTGTCAGTAACCCTGAACTTTGGTTTAAGTGCTACATCCTATATAATGAGCGGCATATTATTGATTGTGCTTTTGAATCAGTTTAGGCTGAAACGGTATATCCCATTGAGTTACTGGGTTGTAGTCGTTTTGATGAGTATTACTGGGACACTGATCACTGATAGATTGGTGGACGAGCTTAAAGTTAGTTTGATGACAACTACTGTAATTTTTAGTGTTTCCTTATTAGTAGTCTTTGCGCTCTGGTATTCAAACGAAAAGACGTTAGCCATGCACTCCATAAATACAGCTAAAAGAGAACTTTTCTACTGGGTAGCTATTTTATTTACGTTTGCCTTGGGCACTGCAACAGGAGACCTCTTAGCAGAGGCTTTGAGAGTGGGTTATGCAGAATCAGCACTGATATTTGGCGCTTCAATTGCAATCATAGCGAGCAGTTATTATTACTTCCATATGAATGCAGTTTTGGCATTCTGGTTAGCTTACATCTTGACTCGTCCGCTTGGAGCATCTATAGGCGATTTACTATCCCAGCCAGCTTCAAAAGGTGGCTTTGGTTTAGGTACGGTTGGCACTAGTATGCTTTTTCTTTCTATAATAACGAGCTTAGTTATTTACTTAAGCCTGAAGCGGAAGAAATCAGTATCATTGCCGATTGACTCACAAAACTGATTGGCGTATCGCCAAGGGTGTCTGCGCCCTGCGCGATACGCGTAGCGTCAAGCCAAGGGCTTATCGCCTTCTCGAACTTGGGCATTTTTCTGTTTGTGATCTGGCGATTATGTATTTTTTTTCCTGACTTCTGACTCCTTGTACTAGCAACTTACGTTATTAGTGCCATTTAGCTCTTAGTTGTAAATACCAGACTTCGCTAATCTGATTTTTATTGTGAAAAAGAAATGAACAAAGTTGCAAAAGTCACAATTTTCTTCTGGATCATGAAGATCATCGCTACGACGCTCGGCGAGACGGCAGGTGACTTCATTTCAATGACTCTTGGACTGGGGTATTACATAGGCTTTGCAGTAACGTTCGCCATCCTGGCCATTCTCCTGTTTTTTCAAATTCAATCCGACAGATATCGTCCAGTCCTTTATTGGGCGGCTATCATTGCGACAACCACAGCCGGAACCGAAGTTTCAGACCTGATGGATCGATCTTTCGGATTGGGCTACGCAGTGGGATCGCTCATCTTGGTAGCCGGTCTGTTGAGCGTTCTTGCCATCTGGTACTATCGATATCGGGATCTGAGCGTTTATCCGATTATGAGGAAAGACGCAGAGACCACCTATTGGCTGGCCATCGTGTTCTCCAACAGTTTGGGAACGGCCTTTGGTGACTTTCTAACAAGCAACTTGGGACTGAGCTATATCCAGGGCGCATTCGTGACGGGCAGCGTCATTGGTGTTGTGATCGCGCTTCACTACCTAACAAAGTTGAGTGATATTCTCTTATTCTGGCTCGCGTTCATCTTCACGCGACCCTTCGGAGCCACCTTCGGAGATTTTCTTACCAAACCAGTCAAAGATGGCGGTCTATCACTACCAAGGGAATATGCTTCGGCGATCGCCTTTATCCTACTGGCAGTTGTCCTATTCTTTTCCGTGCGAAATGAGAAAAAAAGTGCGTCAGCCACTTGAGTGATGCATTTAAGCAGATAGATGATTCACCCGATAATAGGAACACCCCTCATCCTCGGAATCGTAGGTTTGCTAAACCTTCCCCTTCTGATTTTTTGTTTTGCTGAAACGATGAATGACATTAAAGTATGCTCCGAAAAATTTCAACTTTCTGGTTGCGTTATATACATCCTCGTTTGGCTCCTTTAATTGCCACAATTGGTATTGTTGGACTTATTAGCTGTCTGCTCATCCTTTTTGTTTTAGCAAACTTAGCAGAAGAGGTTTTAGAGCGAGAAGCTTTTGCATTTGATACGACTTTTCTGTTATGGCTACATCAATTTGCTAATCCAACTCTAGATAATTTGATGCTGTTTATTACAAATATTGGTAATCCTAGGACAGTGGTTACGGTTGCAGCAGTTACTGTCTTGTTACTTTGGTGGCGACGTTACCGAGAAGAAGCAAAAGTTTTTGTACTTGCTTGCTTGGGAGCATTTATTTTAAATACAGAACTGAAGTTATTTTTTTCTAAACCTCGTCCTGAACTTTGGCATCAGTTGATTTCTGAAAAATCTTTTAGTTTTCCTAGTGGTCATGCACTAGGTTCTATGGTTCTATATGGTTTTATCGCTTACTTGCTAGCAATTCACTATCCTAAGTTATCCGGAGTAATTTACAGTTTAGCAATTATTTTAATCGCAGCCATTGGCATCAGTCGCTTATATTTGGGAGTACATTGGCCCACAGATATTATTGCAGGTTATGGAGTCGGTTTCTTGTGGTTGATGATATGTATCACGATGTTAAAACTGCAAAGATTGAGGCAGTTGAAATGATGCTTTAGAAATTTTATCGTTCCTATGCTCTGCTTGGGAATGCCCTCATGGAGGCTCCGCCTGCAGTAAAATTAGGCATAATTAGAAAATAAGGAATTGCGATAAGCCCTTTGGGCGGCTAAGAGCTGGAGCATCGCCTTCTCCTTCAAACACGTTACGCCCCAGAATGCTTGTGCGCAGGACTTACGGCAGTGTTCCTTGCCTAATCGCTATCAGAAACTGAAGGACTAGAACACCGATTCAGTATTCACCAATTGTGATAAAAAACCCGGTTTCTTCTCATTAGTTGTCGAAATATCAGTCTTTCCAGTAACCGAAACCGGGTTTTTGGCATTAATGAATCGGTGTTCTAGCTTTTTCAGAACATTCTGCGTTTTGTGCCTGCTTTCTTTTAGCAACAATTTCTTTCAGTTCTTTAAGATGTTGTCTGCTAATTAACCCATCATCTTGAAGGTGAAATATATCTGAGGTGTACTCACTTTGTTGCTCATTCAAATTTTCTAATTCTTTTGTAATTATTGACAATGCTTTTCCTTGACTCATTGAGGTTTTTAACACTTCAAACCGTGTAGCTTCATCAAGACGACATAATAACCGTAAGATGATACGACGAATTCTAATTTCATTCCCAAAATCAAAAATTGTGCTATGAGAATCATCTTCAGAAAGTAACAGTTCTTCTCCCACATCAAATAAAGCTTCCACAATTGAGGTAATGCTAGAGGTAGGAATTTCTTTTATTGCGCCATCTTCAAGTTTTTCTAAAAATGCCCGAACTTGAGTTGTACCATCAGGACGTATTTGCTCAGACAGTTCTATAAGTTTTTCTCCAAATGCCTTGGCATCATAGGCGCAAGCAAGAATGCCTTGGATCTGAGTCTTAGATAAATCAGCTTCTGGTAAAGTTAAACGGAAGTAGATAGGAAATATTTCTGGACAGCATACACGGTGTTGCTCTCGCCACATTAATTTTTGTTCCTTATTACATCTGTTTCCCCAAACACCTTCTAATTTAGGAAAAAGAATTCTGAGCAGAGTTTGAACAGGTTGCTTATCTTGCTCTCGCAACTGAGCCAGCCAAGAATTATGAAAATTTTTCAATTGATCTAAGGAATAATTGATTGGCTCTATAAAAGCATTTTTGTTTTTGCGAATTATGTTATGTACCATTGGATGAAAAACCCGTAATGATTCTAAAGCAATAAAATCTACTGGGTTCACTTCGCCTTGCACTACGGGATATGTCATTGTTAAGGTGTCAGTTAGATGAACAATGTCGCGGAGGTTAGTAATGAAGTGGTCTATTCCTTGAAAGTAAACATTGCTCCAATAAATTTGATCAAATAGTTGAGTCACTTCTGTGGCTGGATTTTCCACATCAGCTTCCTCCAAGTCAGGAACTTCTTGAGGTTCTGATTGTTCCAAGTCGGCGCTGAGATCTCTCTTAGCAGACGGCTGATTCGAGTTAGGGCGATGCTCCTGCAGGGAGCCATCCTTTGAGCGATCGCCGTCCTTTGAGCGATCGCCGCCCTTTGAGCGATCGCCGCTCTTTGAGCGATCGCCGTCCTTTGAGCGATCGCCATCTTTTGGTGTGCCAATCAGAACACTATTAAGTTTTTCAAAAAATAGCCTGCGAAGTGAAGTTTTATCTGGAGAAGGTAACTCAAAAGGAACTTGAATAGTTTTCTCCAAATATGCTTCTGGTGATATCTCCTGAGTTTCGCAAAGTGCTTTGCTAACAACTTCTTTATCAAAAACCAGAAGATAGACAACGTTACGAAAATTTGGAATTGCTTTAAAAATGCGAAATAGCTGCTTAATATCTTCTATGGGAAGCCTATCAATATCATCAATTGCAACGACTATTCGCTGCTCCTGCTGCACCACTATATTTTCGAGTTCTTCTTTTAACTCGGAAGCTTCCTTTGATTGCTCGTCAAATAATGTTGCTACTGCCATGCCAGCTTGAGCGTAAGGGAGGGGAACTTGAGAAACAACTTTAGCAACATCGGCTATTCGCTCTTTCAAGCCTTTGGGCATATATTTTCCAGAGGTTAAAACGCTGTGTAATTGGTCAAAAAAGCGCCTTGTAATGTCTTGGTTTCCAGTAAACAACCAAGCATTAAAATGAACGACGATTGGTTGCTCCTCATCAGGCTTGTGTTTAAGACAATGAACTACAAAGTTCAACAGTGTCGATTTGCCGGAACCCCACGAACCGTACACTGCAATCACAAACCCTTCACTCAGGCTCATTTTGCAAATACTATCTGCCAAATGCTTGGCGAAGGGCGCGTATCCTAGTCGGTCTTTTTCTGGTTCGATCAAGAAGTCATCTTGCCGATGGTTATGAGTTTCAGTTTGTGCCATAAGAAACTTTATTGACTTTTATTCTCATCGTGGCACATATATTAGGTAGGACTACGCCATCCTAAGATAGAATTCTGTGCTATGCGCTTTGTGTCAAGCGTATGCGCAAAGCGCACGCTGCGCGCCGAGAGTGCCTGTCCGCAGGACTTACGGCTTATCGCTTAAAGGGCGGTTTCCGTACATATCATAGGTATGCGTATGCCTAACCAAGGATAAAATTTTTAAAGAGCAATAGTTTGGATTGCGTTTGTCTTAACCCGACCATTTGGTGCAACACTGGGGGATGTTCTTACAAAACCAGACGAAAAAGGTGGTTTCGGTTTTGGTACTATCGGCTCATCTATAGTCCTTATGTCAATACTTGGAGTCTGCTGTATTCTGTTCACAACTTTAAACCAGATAAGACTAAGTGTGGCCGGGGCTTCTAACTATGAATGACATTAAAATATGCTCCGACAAATTTCTCATTTCTGGTTGCGTCATATACATCCTCGTTTAGCTCCCTTAATTGCCACAACTGGTATTGTTGGACTTATAAGTTGTCTACTCATCCTTTTTGTTTTAGCAAACTTAGCAGAAGAGGTTTTAGAGCGAGAAGCTTTTGCATTTGATACGACTTTTCTGTTATGGCTACATCAATTTGCTAATCCAACTCTAGATAATTTGATGCTGTTTATTACAAATATTGGTAATCCTAGGACAGTGGTTACGGTTGCAGCAGTTACTGTCTTGTTACTTTGGTGGCGACGTTACCGAGAACAAGCGAAAGTTTTTGTGCTTGCTTGCTTGGGAGCTTTTATTTTAAATACAGAACTGAAGTTATTTTTTTCTAAACCTCGTCCTGAACTTTGGCATCAGTTGATTTCTGAAAAATCTTTTAGTTTTCCTAGTGGTCATGCACTAGGTTCTATGGTTCTATATGGTTTTATCGCTTATTTGCTAGCAATTCACTATCCTAAGTTATCCAGAGTAATTTACAGTTTAGTAGTTACTTTAATCGCAGCCATTGGCATCAGTCGCTTATATTTGGGAGTACATTGGCCTACAGATATTATTGCAGGTTATGGAGTCGGTTTCTTGTGGTTGATGACATGTATCACGATGTTAAAACTGCAAAGATTGAGGCAGTTGAAATGATGCTTTAGAAATTACACATCGTAGCGGAGTCCTTCCGACAGCTCCTGATAGAATCTTTAAGCTGATACAAGTCATTCTTTCTCGCCATGCAAACTAACTGGCAAATAGCTAAAACCTACGAAGACATTCTCTATCACAAAGCAGATGGCATTGCCAAAATTACCATCAACCGTCCTCACAAAAGAAATGCCTTTCGTCCTAAAACTGTTTTTGAACTGTACAACGCTTTCTATGATGCCCGCGAAGATACTAGTATCGGCGTTGTTCTATTTACTGGTGCTGGTCCACATACTGATGGTAAGTATGCTTTCTGTGCAGGAGGTGACCAAAGTGTGCGAGGACACGCTGGCTATGTAGACGATGATGGTGTACCACGTTTGAACGTGCTGGACTTACAACGCCTGATTCGTTCCATGCCAAAAGTAGTTATTGCCCTTGTTGCTGGGTATGCCATTGGTGGAGGACACGTCCTGCACTTAATTTGTGATCTAACTATTGCGGCTGATAACGCCATTTTTGGACAGACTGGTCCGAAAGTTGGTAGTTTTGATGGAGGTTTTGGTGCTAGCTATCTTGCCCGCATTGTTGGACAAAAAAAGGCGCGAGAAATCTGGTTTCTCTGCCGACAGTACAATGCACAGCAAGCACTAGAAATGGGTTTAGTCAATTGCGTTGTTCCAATAGAACAACTTGAAGCTGAAGGTATCCAGTGGGCGCGAGAGATTTTAGAAAAAAGCCCAATCGCCATTCGTTGTCTCAAAGCAGCATTTAATGCTGACTGTGATGGACAAGCTGGTTTGCAAGAATTAGCAGGCAATGCCACTTTACTCTATTACATGACAGAAGAAGGACGAGAAGGAAAACAAGCTTTTCTAGAAAAGCGTCCACCGAACTTTCATCAATATCCCTGGCTCCCCTAAAAATACAAAAAGTCGCAAAAATCGCACCTTTGATCAAAGGTGCGATTTTTTGAGTGTTCAGGTTTTTTGAAGACCTATAGATATTAAAAGCGAATTTTATTTTTGAAATTTATCAAATTATCCAACTTTGTCCAAATTCTCGCTTTCAGTTTTTTACCCTATGTATGTCACTTCCACAAAGTAAACTCTGAAATATTCGCGCTTTATACGGTCTAGGTCTTATTTGTCTTCCACAAAAACAGGTGTGAACCAATTCGCCCAAAACAGCACTAAAAGGGTGCTTCTACAATTTGACTTTTTCTGTTTTGGCAAAAGAAAGCTATATTAGTACAGCCTCAGCTTTCGCCTTTTCAAAAGAGCAGGGAGCAGCTGTTTCCTCAACGGGATCAAGGGCAGGCTTGTTTAAACCTGAAGCCAAGACTAATGTTGCATCTGGCAAACTCCAAACATCTTCTAAATTTTCCCAAGAAGGAGTGAACGCTGGGAGCGCCAAAGAACAAGCCTTCCAATTTCCTCGAACTGGTGCTCCTAACTGTTGGCAGAATCCGCCGCGACGTCCCTCTATATCGTAATAACGACAATGTTTACAGGCAGAAGTCAATGATTTTATCTGTTTCATATTTAATGCCTTTAGTGCCGTTTTCGGGCTACTTTTGTTCCTTTATTTTGCATCAACACATAGAATGTGGCTTTTGGCTACAACCCTTGCGTTAACTAGGTTATAGCGATCCCAACGAAAAGATTAACTTTATAATCTTTTTAGATTTGTGTTATCTTTTTCAACTTTTTTGTTAACAAAGTGATACATTAATTGCGATGGATTAAGCATACTCGGTTTTAGCTGAAAATGATTGGGGATCAAAGCTACTTATGAATATAACGATGTGAGCCACCTTTGAACTTCAGCCTTTGGGGACACTTTTTCAGATGCAATTAACTGTATCTTTAGGAAGAACTGACATGATTGAGTCGTCACTAAGATAAAATTTAAAAATTTATATAGATTATTTCTTTAGGAAGATGAAGTTTTTGGAAAAAAAGATAAAAATTTTGAGCCATTCATCACATGAGCACAAAACTATTTTGAGATATATATCAGAAAAAGCTCACTGCACAATGCTAAGCCATTAGTCTTGAGTAGGATTAACGAAAGTAGAAAAAAGAATCAATGAACAACTTAGGAGCAGTCCCACAGACGGCGCACCGCCCGTTATAAATGAAAGAAACACTCTTTCGGTGTTCGGCTTTGTTTATTCAGAGAATTCCAACAGTTCTGAATTAACCGATTGGTGAGTTTTTTGTTTAAATGTTCAGGAGGACTTTGAAGATTGTTTAGCAGCACACACAGAACAGACACCCCAGCGGTGAAGTTCACCGGGTGGGGTCGGACAATCACAGAGGGGACAAACAGGTAAATCGTGCGATCGCCCTTGCACTGTTCTAGCCCAATTTTGGAAAGCAGCATTGGCATCCTTAGCTTTAGGCGTCATATCATCGTTTCTACTCATCGCATCACCCACGTAACTGGGATGTTCTTGAGGCGATATTGTTTGTTGTTCCTTGGGAGTGTTTTGAGGACGCTGCCATCGGGCTGTAGAAAAATGAATATCCTTCAAACCTATTGAGAGTTTTTGATTCAACTTTAAAATTAAGCGCTGGCGCTCAAAAGTTAGGTTCTGTGCCCAAGCTGCACTTGAAGTTGCCACCCGCAAAACATCGCGCTCGATCAACAACGGTTTAGTGTGAGTAGCTACTACTGCTCCTACAACTTCAGCCCAACACGTGAGCAAACGTTGAAATGGCTGCTCTTGCCATTCAGCTTGATCTGCCAAAACCTCTAAAATATCATTAATTGATTTCAATGAAATTTACCTAACCCTCGCAAAAACTACAGCACAGCTGTGAAATATATTTATAGCAATCCTAAATGATTAGTGAAATTTTTCATGAAGAACACTCGACAACCCCAACAGTGGTTTCACAACTAAAATCGGACTGCTATATGATATTTATCGCGCTTGATTGGCAAAAATATATTTTTAAATGAATCCCACACTCCAGGTTTGAGGCAGATAGGCAATGAGTCAAAATCCCCTAATAGATACGACGTCGTCGGGTACTCAATCTTCTAAAACAATAGGGTTGAAACCACCACTAGCAGCAGCACTGGCGAGTTTGGAAGTCCAACTAGATCAAGAGTTAGCTCGATACCGACGTACACGAATTGGATACAGAACCCCAAGCCAATCCGGTGCAAGCATTTCCCCCAGCAATAAATTTCAACCGTTGACTGCTATGAGTACAACAGGGGGCAATACAAAATTATCAGCAGAGGATAATCTCAAAGAAAGTTTCCGGAAATATGGACTGACAATAGGAAAAACACATACCTCAAATACTTTACTTCAGGAGGAATCTATTCTTCCTCAAACTGAAATTAACCCAGCCAAACCTACAGTACAAACTCAAGATCAGGTGAGTGCATCAGATACAATATTCGATGCTTTGTTAGCACCGGAAACCTCCCAACCGCTTACCTCAGCTTCGTCAAAAACACATCTACAATCAAATGTAGATTCAATCCCAACCAACTCTGCCGAAGCACAAATTTCAACAGCGTCAAATGCCATTGTCGTACAGACACAAATCCAGGAACCAAGTCAGAGTCAGAGGGAAAATGTCTCAAACTCACAACAAAATACAAGCAAAGAACCAAATGACTACTTGGAATCGTCTGAAGCGCTACTGAGAAGTTTAGTAGAAGAAGAACCAAAGACTCAAGCACCAAAGAATTCTAAGAATAGTCTGCTATCTCCCTTGGGCATTGGCTCGATGTTACTACTATTCTTAGGAAGTTTGACGCTGGGCTACATCGTCTTCAATTTCCAGAGCTTGCCACAAGTTACTTTTAATCGATTATTTTCGCAAAATACGCCGAAAACGGCTCAAAAGACGTCAGAAAGTCACAAAAATGTGAAAACTGTAGCTCAACCAACCTTCACACCCATACCTAACCTTGGACAGAACTCTACGCCCAACTCAAAAGCAACAACTTCCCAAAAGCCGGATACAGAAATCAAACCGTCAGCAGATGGGTTTTATCATGTGATTATAGACAATCAAGGCGATCGCGCTTTTGCCTCTGCACGGCAAGTCGTTCGCGATGCTTACTTATCACCCGACGGTAAAATTATTTATCTGGGTGCCCTCAAGAAAAAACAGGAAGCACAATCACTCCTCAAAGAATTACAAGCGCAAGGCATTAATGCCAAAATTCAGCAGCCTTAAGGTAGTTGACGCAGCTCTAAAAGGGGATATGGAATAGGAGTTATCAGTTATCAGTGAGTCAGCGCTGCAGGAGGGGAGCCACTGCGTTGGACGGGTTTCCCGGCTTGTAGACGCCCGGAGGGCGGCTTCCCGCAGGGTAGCATGTGGCGTTCTCCCTCCGTAGGCGACGGGCGTTCCCGATAGCCGTAAGGCGTGGCGTTAGCCATAGGGTTATCAGTTGGTAGCTGATAACTGATAACTGATAACCCTTACATCCCAATTTAAAAGTTCATCGAGGGTAGGACATGGGACTCATTGACCGTATCAGGCGGGTGATTCGCGCTAATCTCAATAGCTTAACTGCCAGTGCAGAAGATCCAGAAAAAATTCTCGAAGAAACTGTCCAACAGATGCAGGAGAATTTGATGCAATTGCGACAAGGGATAGCGCAAGCGATCGCCACCCAAAAGCGCACAGAACGACAAATGGCTAATGCTCAGTCTATCGCAGAAGAATGGTATCGCCGCGCTCAACTTGCACTGCAACAAGGTAACGAATCTTTAGCACGCGAAGCTCTTACCAAACGGCGAGCATATCAACAAACGGGTGAAGCTCTTGCCACTCAGATAGACGAACAAAGTACTGTTGTGGCTAGAATCAAAAAAGATATGCGCACCTTAGAGTTAAAAATTGCCGAAGCAAAAACAAAAAAAGATATGTACATTGCTCGCGCTCGTTCTGCTGAAGCATCATACAAACTTCAAGAAATGTTGGGCACAAGTTCCAGCTTAGATGGCATCAAAGCATTTGAGCGTATGGAAGAAAAAGTTTTGCAGCTAGAAGCTCAAACAGAAGCTATTTCCACAACGAGTAAAGATGCTTTGGCTCAGCAATTTGCTTCTTTGGAACAGGCTGGTGATGTTGATACAGAACTAGCAGCACTGCAAAACCAGCTTTCCACTGAATCACAAAAAAGACAACAGCTACCTAAAACTCCAGATTGATGAAGATTGGGCAATGATCTAACTTGCAGCTTATCTTAAAAAGATAAGGACACTTTCGTCAGCGTCAATCCAAACCGGAACGATTACATTGAAATAAGTAGCTATGAAATAGTAAAAAACCTAACTACCCAACTAGGCGCGTAAATCACAAGAGGAAAAACAAAGTTATGGGATTATTTGACCGCATGAAACGAGTCGTCAGTGCCAACCTGAACGACCTAGTCAGTAAAGCCGAAGATCCAGAAAAAATGCTGGAACAAGCCGTCTTAGAAATGCAGGAAGACTTGGTACAGCTAAAACAGGGCGTAGCTCAGGCAATAGCAGCCCAAAAACGGACTGAGAAACAGTACAATGATGCTCAGAACGAAATCAATAAGTGGCAGCGCAACGCTCAACTGGCACTGCAAAAAGGTGAAGAAAACTTAGCAAGACAAGCACTGGAGCGTAAAAAAACTTTTACTGACACATCAAATGCACTCAAAGCCAGTCTAGATCAGCAAACTGGTCAGGTTGAGACTCTCAAGCGCAACTTAATCCAACTGGAAAGCAAAATTTCTGAGGCAAAGACCAAAAAAGAAATGCTCAGAGCACGGATTACGGCTGCAAAAGCTCAAGAGCAACTTCAAGGCATGGTGCGTGGTATGAATACCAGCAGTGCTATGGCTGCTTTTGAACGCATGGAAGAAAAAGTTTTGACACAAGAAGCCCGTGCTCAGTCAGCAGCTGAGTTGGCGGGTGCAGATCTAGAAAACCAATTTGCATCTTTGGAAGCTAGCGATGTTGATGATGAATTGGCAGCTTTGAAAGCGCAAATGTCTTTACCCGGAGGTTCACCAAATCAACCCCAACTACCGGAACAAACCACTCCTCCAAAATCAAATAAAAATGAAGTGGTTGATGCTGAGTTGGATTCGCTACGCAAGCAATTGGATCAAATGTAATTTTTACACTGACAAGCGCTCTGTGTTGGGTTCACCACAAGCGGATTTATACTACTTTCAAGAGAAACCTTGATATTCTTTTGTGTTTTTGACAAAGAGTTTATCAAGGTTTCTCTTTTAGCGTGTTAAGCAGCCGCGCGTTGAATTTGCAGCCTTATTTTGTTCTAGTCAATCATTCAAACCCTCTTCTTAACTTGGTCGTTAATGTATTGACTTGTACCGAGTCAATAAGGTAATGAATATTTATCAAGACAATTGGGATAGTTTTCAAACTAAAAAAAGATAAAAATAAACATGAAAGCAATCCCATTCATGCAGCTGCGATTAATTCTGCTCGGATTGATCCCGTTAGTTCTGATAAGTCCAGGTTGGAGCTACACTAAAGCGAAGCAGGAAGTCAGTGACTTGAAGACTCGCAATTTTTTGACACAGCTTCGTACTGATACTCCACAAAGTAATTTATCTAAAAAAGATATACCGACTCCAGAGACATTGCAACAAGTCCTTAAGGAAGCCTACGAAACTTTCAAAGGAGTCAATGAAGGAAAGAATGCCGACTATATTCCATTTCTAGCAAAGGCAGATCCCAACTTATTCGGAATTGTGATCGCAACCGTTGATGGAAAGGTTTACGAGATTGGCGATTCAAAGTACCCGTTTAGTATGCAATCGGTGAGCAAGGTTTTTACCTTTGCCCATGTACTACAGACTCTGGGTAGCAATGCGGTTGAGGAAAAAATAGGAGTTAATGCAACAGGCTTGCCTTTCAACTCGTTTATAGCAATTGAACTAAATGAGACGCGTAGTGTCAATCCGTTGGTCAACGCGGGTGCTATTACTACTGTTAGTTTCGTCCCAGGTAACACTTCTGAAGAGCGATGGAATCAGATAATCGGAACGATGAGCGATTTTGCCGGTCGTTCGCTTTCAGTCCAAGAGGAAGTCTATCGTTCTGAATCCGAAACCAACTTGCGTAATCGAGCAATTGTCCAACTGCTGGATAGCTATAACAAGCTTGGCAGCGATCCCTTGGAGTCGCTGGATCTGTATACTCGGCAATGTTCTATAGAAGTAACAGCACGCGATCTAGCGTTGATGAGTGCAACGCTGGCAAATGGCGGGGTTAATCCAATCACTTCAAAGCGAGTCCTCGATCAAAATTACGTCCCCAAAGTGCTGGCTGTTATGTTAACCAACGGACTTTATGAGGATTCAGGCACCTGGGCTTACGAGGTTGGATTACCAGCTAAAAGTGGTGTTTCTGGCGGAATTATAGCAGTTGTTCCAGGTAAGTTTGCGATCGCCACTTACTCACCTCCATTGGATAAAGCTGGCAACAGCTTCCGTGGGCAAAAAGCAATAGAGTACATTACTAGCAAGCTTGGTGTTAATATATTTTCGGGCGCAACATCAATAACCCAAGTTGCTAGTTATCCGAAGCAAGGGGGTCAGTAAAGCAAGAAAGGCTTATGGAATACCGTGATAGTGAAGGATTTACGGCGATTCAGTTAAATGAAACAATTGACATCTATAGCTATAGTCGATGAACTGTTACAAAAGATTGGATATTGTGAAGACAACCACAACCAGATGACAACACTGGCACGTAGCGTCATTTTTTAAGAAAGCGGATAAATCCTGTGGGTATTGTCCTCAGATTGGGATAGAGTAGTCTGTGGGCAAGTTATGATGAATGGGTATTGCTGGAGAGTGCAATGAGCAGCAGTGTTGTAACCATAACTGATGCTGAGTTTGAAACCGAAGTGTTGAAAGCCAATAAGCCTGTATTAATTTATTTTTGGGCTTCCTGGTGTGGACCTTGTCAATTGATGTCGCCACTGGTAAACTCCGCAGCTACCACTTACAGCGATCGCCTGAAAGTGGTCAAAATCGAAGTTGATCCTAACCCAGTAGCAGTCAAGCAGTACCAGGTCGAAGGTGTACCAGCCTTCAGACTTCTTCAAGGAGACAAACTTTTGGCATCCACTGAGGGAGTCATCAGCAAAGACAAATTACTCAGCCTCTTAGATTCTCATCTCAATTAGTCATTTGTCGTTAGTCCTGAGTCCTTAGTCCCTTGCTAAAGACTTAAGGACTAAATGACAATTGACTTAGGACAAAGGACGAAAAATGCAGTTTGCTAAACGTATACAACCCCTGGAATCAAATGTATTTGCTGATATGGACAAAGCCAAAACAAAAGCTTTGGCTTGTGGACAAGAGTTAATAGATTTGTCCCTGGGGTCTTCAGATTTATCAGCTGAGGCGCACGTTATTGAGGCGATCGCCCAATCTTTACACAACCCAAGTACCCACGGCTACTTACTATTTCACGGTACTCAAGTTTTTCGCCAAGCAGCCGCAAGCTGGTATACTGAAAGATTTGGTATTCCCGTCAATCCAGAAACAGAGGTACTGCCCCTCATTGGCTCCCAAGAAGGCACAGCACATTTGCCTCTAGCAGTCCTCAACCCAGGAGATTTCGCCCTATTGCTTGATCCGGGTTACCCCTCCCATGCAGGGGGAGTCCACTTGGCGAACGGTCAAATTTACCCAATGCCAATACGGGCAGAAAACGGGTTTCTACCTGTGTTTACAGATATTCCGACGCCTGTATTAGCACAGTCGCGGATGATGGTCTTAAGCTATCCTCATAATCCAACTGCGGCGATCGCACCGCTATCCTTCTTTAAAGAAGCAGTTAGTTTTTGTCAGCAACACAATATCGTTCTAGTCCACGATTTCCCCTACGTAGATTTGATCTTTGAGGAAAGTAACGACTCAGAACTAGGAACCGAGAATTGGGACAGATCCCTTGCTCCCTCAATTCTACAAGCTGATCCAGACAAAAGCGTCTCAATTGAGTTTTTCACCCTCTCCAAGTCATACAACATGGGCGGCTTCCGTATTGGGTACGCCATCGGTAATGCCCAGTTAATTAATGCTTTACGCCAGATAAAAGCAGCAGTTGATTTTAATCAGTATCGGGGAATTTTGAACGGTGCTGTTGCTGCCCTGACAGGTCCACAGACTGGGGTCAAAACCTCTGTTAACACTTTGCGCCAACGCCGAGATACTTTTGTCACCGCTTTACACCGTATTGGTTGGTATGTTCCCACGCCCAAGGCAACAATGTATATTTGGGCAAAGTTACCAGAACGGTGGAGTCAAGATTCTATCGGATTTTGTACTCAACTCGTAGAAAAAACAGGCGTAGCTGCCTCACCAGGTGCAGGCTTTGGTAAATCTGGAGAAGGATATGTCCGCTTTGCCTTAGTGCATGATACACCAGTATTGGAAACTGCTGTTGAGAGAATTGCAAAGTTTTTATAAGAAAAATTATCACGAGTCGTTTCTGTGCATTTCCTGCAAAAGTAAATTTTTTTAAAATGAAACCACAGATACGCACAAGATAAATTATCTAAACTATCTGCCTGCATTAGTGGTTCCAAATAGCTTTAAACAGGATTTTTGCAAAGTATCAAAATAATAGTCCAAAGCACAAAAGTTACTGTGAACAGTGAATTATCCTCTTTGCAAGTTCAAGATATTGGAGAGCAAGGTCTTTTAGAAAGATTGCAGCGCTTTTGTCCTCCAGAAATTATCGGAGATGATGCGGCTGTGCTTTCTACTGAACCAGGACAATCTTTGGTAGTCACAACTGATGTGTTGGTTGATGGTGTCCATTTCAGTGAACTGACTACTTCTGGTGAAGATGCTGGTTGGCGCGCCGTTGCTGCTAACTTATCAGATATAGCAGCAATGGGTGCAACTCCCTTAGGAATTACTGTCGGACTAGGACTCCCTGGTGATGTTGCTGTCAGTTGGGTAGAGCAATTATACCAGGGAATGACCCAATGCCTGCAAAAGTACAATACGTCAATTGTTGGTGGTGATATTGTGCGATCGCCCACAACCACAATAGCCATTTCCGCTTTCGGTCAAGTTAACCCCTCACGTGTTATTCGCCGTAACCAAGCTAAGGTGGGAGATGCCATAGTTGTCACAGGTGTTCACGGGGGTAGTGCTGCTGGCTTACAATTGCTTCTGCATTCTGAGTTAGGGCAAAGTCTGAGTGAGAGCGATAGCGTTTGCGTAGCGCCAAAGTCTGCCGGGGGGATACTCCCCCCGGCGAGCTTTGCCCCTTCGGGGCTAGCGCTGCTGCTTTCAGCAGATCGCACTGTCTTAATTCACGCACACCAAAGACCCAAACCCCGATTAGATGTCTTACCAGTTCTATGGGAAATTCTAAACTCTCATACCCCACACTCTGTAGCTGGTATGGACAGTAGCGACGGCTTGGCAGATGCAGTGGTACAAATTTGCCGCGCCAGTGGTGTTGGTGCGGTCATTGAATGCACTCAAATTCCTTTACCAACACAATTCAATCATTGGCTGACACAAGAACAAGCCCTGGAATATGCCTTATACGGTGGCGAAGACTTTGAGCTAGTATTGTGCTTGCCAAAAGAGCAAGCATATGGTTTAGTGCAACAGCTTGGTGAGGGCGCGGCTATTGTGGGAAAAATCACAGATGGATCAACAGTCATTTTGCATGACCAAACAAAAGAATACCCCGACCAAGTTCTCAATCTTGATCGAGGGTTTCAACATTTTCATCGTTAGCTGCTAGTTATTTGTCTTATGCAAATGACAAATGACTAGTTAGTCCATTTTTCGGCTACTAACTCTGCCAAGTCAGTGACTCGCTGGCTGTAACCCCACTCGTTGTCATACCAAGCCATGACTTTCACTAAGTCGCCACCCATAACAAAAGTCAAGCTAGCATCAACAATTGAAGAGGCATCAGTACCTCGATAATCGGATGATACCAGGGGGAGATCGCTGTAATCCAAAATGCCTTTGAGTTGACCTTCGGAAGCCTCTTTGAGGACTTGGTTGACTTCTTCGGCAATGGTAGGCCTTTCAGTCTGAATCACAAAGTCCACCATGGAAACGTTAGGGGTGGGTACGCGCAACGCCACGCCATTCAGCTTACCTTTGAGGTCTGGTAGAACCAGCGCTACAGCTTTCGCCGCACCTGTGGAGGTAGGCACAATGTTGACGGCTGCAGCACGTGCCCGCCTGACATCACGGTGAGAGGCGTCTAGTAAGCGTTGGTCACCAGTGTAGCTGTGAGTGGTCGTCATCATGCCTTTGATGATGCCGAATTTTTCGTGCAACACCTTAGCTATGGGAGCCAAGCAGTTGGTGGTACAGCTGGCGTTACTGATAATATTGTGCTTTTGGTGGTCGTAATCGTGATCATTGACGCCAATCACAAAAGTCCCATCTTCGTTCTTTCCAGGCGCGGTGATGAGAACTTTCTTAGCACCAGCGTTAAGATGTTTTGTCGCCCCTTCTCTGGAAGTGAAAACCCCTGTTGCTTCAATAATTAGGTCAATTTCCCAGTCTTTCCAGGGCAACTTTTCTGGGTTGCGGTCGGAGACACACTTAATAGTCTTACCGTTAACGGTAATTGAGTTATCATCGGCAGAAATGTCAACACCATTTAACTTGCCTAGCATCGAGTCATACTTCAGCAGATGAGCATTGGTTCTAGGGTCGGATGTGTCATTGATAGCGATAAGTTCGAGATTGCTATTTTCTCTCCCTACCCAGCAACGTGCAAAGTTACGCCCGATGCGCCCGAAACCGTTAATTGCAACTCTAATCACAGCGTCTTGCCCTCTGTCTACTTATACTTAACAAAAGCTACTCATGACCCCGATCATACCGCAAAGGGGGAGTATTTATAACTATAAAGCTTTACATTATAAAAAAAATAAATATTTTCTTCCTACCTGTTTGTATACAGGTTGTGGTTATCAATATAAGCCCCAACTCCTTGGTGGAACTAAATAGGGAATTGATTGGCAATCATGGCAAAGTTTATGAATAAGACTTCACTAACATTTCACTAGAATGTCATGCAGAAAGTACCAATGTATGCTAAAATATTCGTCTACTCCATTGAGTTGTACTTACCCCTTCGGGGTTCGCCCTATGGCTAACGCCACGCCTTACGGCTATCGGGTTAGCAGTCGCCTACGGAGGGAGACCCTCCTGCGCCGTGCTGTCTCACCAGTCGCTCATGGGGAGCCAGTACTGAAGGAGGGTTTCCCGACAGAGGTATCTGGCGTTGGAAACCACGGCAGGTGCTACAACGGGGCGGCAGCTTTTCGGGGGAAGCTTCCCCCGAAAACGTGCCTTGGGAACCCCCGCAACGCACTGCCTCCCCAAGACCGCGCTGGCTCACTTGCACATTAACCTACCTTAAGCTATGTTCTCACAGCCTAGGAGTCAGGGTGCAATTAACTAATCACACAATTGTCCTAATTCTTGTCCACGGTACCAATGAGGTAAGGCTTGAAATGTCCTATCACCAAGAATCTAGTACCAGTGAGTATTGGGATAAGTAGCCAGCAAGGCAATCAGGGTGTCCATAGCATAAAAAATCCCAGAACGACTTTTCAAAAACGAGTGATACAGTCAATCCTAGGTTGTCTGCAATAAGTCGTTGCACTATATATACTTCTGAGAAAAATTTTGTGAAGACACCCAAACGACTCGTTATAAAAGAGTTGCGTCCAAAGCTGTCTTGGCTAGAAGCACGTGTACATTAGGAACTGGAGCAAAAGTACCTCAAATAATTGCCAATTGGTGTATCCACTAATGCTCAAGCTTTCTTCAATAAAAGGCTTTATTTACCAGTTGATAATTATAGCAAATTTGGCATCGGCAGCTAAAAACATATATTTACAATTACAACGAGGAGTTTCCCGATTGAGCATAAAGTTTCCGAATAATCATAATATCTGTTAAGAAAGAGAAAAAATGACTAACAAGGGTAAAATCGATTGGAATGAGAAAAATAATCCTGAAAAAAACAACTTATCGGTTATAAAAATGATGGTACAAAGGCAGTATCAGTAAAAATCGAATTCCTGTTATGATACGCGTGTCATTTAGGATGATTGTGTGGTGTGGTGATAGAGGATAAATCAATGAAAGATACAGTAGAGTTTGGCGGTAAACCATTTCATTTCATTGGTATTGGCGGCATAGGCATGTCTGCTTTAGCATATGTGTTAAGAAAGCGTCAGTTGCCAGTATCTGGTTCAGATCTTCGTCCAAACCATATTACTCGACGTCTAGAATCTATCGGAACTCATATTTTTGGTAAACAAGAGGCAAGCAATCTCGAATTCTTTCGTCCTCATTCTCACCCGACTGGAGTAGTATTAAACACTCAAGAAGAACTATCTACTTTCTCGAAAGCAAAATTACCTCAAGTTATTTGTTCAACAGCCATTAACACAACTAATTTAGAGTACAAAGCAGCATTAGAATTAGGTTGCCCAATTTTTCATCGGTCTGATGTACTGGCAGCATTAATTACTCAATATAATAGTATTGCTGTCGCAGGAACCCACGGAAAAACGACAACAAGTAGCATGATTGGTTATATGCTACTCGAAGCAGGTCTTGATCCAACGATTTTAGTCGGTGGAGAAGTGAATGCTTGGGAAGGCAATGCCCGACTGGGGCAAAGTCGATATTTAGTAGCAGAAGCAGATGAATCAGATGGTTCTCTGGTTAAACATAGCCCAGAAATAGGTATTATCACTAACATAGAACTAGACCATCCCGACCACTACGACACATTAGAGGAAGTGGTGGAAACTTTTCAGACATTTGCAAAAGGCTGTAAAACTTTGGTAGGGAGCATTGATTGCACAACTGTACGCGATCGCCTACAACCAGCGATTAGCTATAGCCTAAATCCTGAAACTGGTGCTGACTACACTGTCAGCAACGTGGACTATAAAGGCGATGGTACCACAGCTCTTGTATGGGAAAGGAGCAAGGCTTTGGGTGTGTTGAACTTGCGCTTACTCAGTAAGCACAACCTCAGTAATGCTCTAGCCGCAGTGGCGGTTGGTCGGATCTTGGGCTTAGAATTTGCAGAAATAGCTAAGGGTCTTGCCACCTTTGAAGGTGCAAGACGGCGTTTTGAATTCCGGGGTGAAGTTAATGGCATCACTTTTATTGATGACTACGCCCATCACCCTAGTGAAATTCGTGCTACTCTTGCTGCTGCACGCTTACAGGCAAGACCTGGACACAGAGTAGTTGCTATCTTCCAGCCCCATCGCTATAGCCGCACGTTTACCTTTTTAGAAGAATTTGCTCAATCGTTTAGTCATGCTGATTTAGTTATCCTCACTGACATTTACAGTGCAGGGGAGCCAAACTTGGGGCAAGTCAGTGGTGAAAAACTTGCAAGTGAAGTTGCAAAACAGCACCCGCAGGTAATTTACCAACCAACTTTAGCCTCAGTCCGCGAATACTTACAGCAAACTTTGCATTATGGAGACTTGGCGCTGTTTCTCGGAGCTGGGAATATTAATCAAGTGATTCCCGAAGTCATGGCGACACAATGTCCACCTGTTAAGGTAACTTCTTAAGGAAAGTTTTTTACCCCCAAAACCGGAGTACAACTTTCGTGCAAGTTGGTTTCCCTTATTCGCATAGTGTCCGTTTAGCAATAGTTACATGGCTTCTCATTGGTGTCGTCTTTTTACGGCATACAAACATCTAAATTCAGCGCGTTCTAAAAGATATGACAATATCCCAGGCAGTAGCAAATGTCTGCAAAGTTTCTGGTATGACAAATAGCAGGCTAATAACATCTAATAATTCCATCGAAAGTAAAGAAATTTATTTACTTGGTACTGATTGTGTTATTAAATCTCAAGTTTCGCTGGCAGCGTATACTTCATACAGAGTCGGTGGACCTGCTGAGTGGTGTGTTGCTCCTCGAAACTTAGAAGCTCTGCAAGCCAGTATTCAGTATGCGAGAACACATAATATACCAGTAACAATACTAGGAGCAGGATCTAACTTGCTCGTTAGTGATTGTGGAATACCAGGTTTAGTGATTGTGACTCGTCATTTGCGCCATAGCCATTTTGACTTAGAAACAGGTCAGTTAACTGTCGCTGCAGGAGACCCAATACCAAGCCTAGCATGGCAGATAGCAGAGCGGGGATGGCAAGGATTTGAGTGGGCTGTTGGTATTCCTGGAACTATTGGGGGTGCCATAGTGATGAATGCAGGGGCACACAATAGTTGTATCGCAGATATATTAGTTAGTGTTCAAGTACTTTTACCGAATGGAAGTCTCGAAACTCTCACCCGCGAACAGTTGAGCTACAGCTACCGCACCTCTATCCTCCAAGGAAGCGATCGCATCGTCACTCAAGCGACTTTTCAACTCCAGCCAGGGGCAAACCCAACAGAAGTTTTAGCAGCTACGAAACAACACAAAGAGCATCGACTAAACACTCAACCCTATCACTTGCCCAGTTGTGGTAGTGTGTTCCGCAATCCTAAACCTCATGCTGCAGGCTGGTTAATTGAGCAAACAGGCCTCAAAGGTTACCAAATTGGCAAAGCGCAAGTTGCACAACGGCATGCTAATTTTATCGTTAACTGTGGTGGTGCTAGTGCTTCAGATATTTTCAATCTCATTCACCATGTCCAACATCAGGTACAAGAACGTTGGTCTATTCCGTTAGAAACAGAAGTAAAAATGCTAGGAGAGTTTCAAGCTGCTTGATGAACCAAGTTTTATGAGAAAAATATAACTTTTTCTCCCCTTCTTTTTCAAATAAGCAGAAGTTTTTTCACAAGAACGCTAAATATTTTTATTTGTAGCCCGCTTGCGCGGGCTTTATTTATGTAAAGGCAGTTTTTTTAACCCAATTAGGATTTATGCAAAAACGTGCTCTTTGCGTCCTACCCTGTAAAAAGCAGCTCCCAAGTCTTACGCGGTTCATTTTTTATTATTTTGCCTGTTGCTTGTTAAGCTGCTCAACGAGTAATTTCACAACTTATGCACGGATTACTATATATTTTGTTGGTCATTTACCAGCAAAACTCTAATCATAGTATTTCTTTTTTGAGAGAATTAGTAATCAGTAGACAGCAGTAATTTTATTCAAATAAAATAAACATTTCTTCGTAATATTTTATATTTTAGTTAAATATTTTTTAATTCGTTATTTTTAATGTGCGACATATCATGGTTTTTATATTTTTTGATATCTTCAGAAGAATTTTAAAGTTTATTAAAATTCTTGATATTGGCTAAATATTAACATGTCAATACTGAGTTAAAAAAAAGCTGATTTTTGGAACAATAGAATTGCTATAAACTGAAAAGCTATGAAAAAAAAGAATTTTAGCTAGTTTGATTTTCTTTTTTTTCTAAGTATCATGTCTTTATATGTATTTTTTATATCTTTATCAGATATTTATAAAAAACAAAAGAAAAACACTATACTTTTTTGTTTGTTTATTGTAATTTGATACTTGTGAGTTTCAAAAACAACAGTAGTTTCAGCTAAGTAAAGGGCATTTGGCTTTTACTTTTGGCATGGAATTTCTTGTTGAATTAATACCTGGTATTTTCTAGCAGATGCATTTACTCGCATTTTGTTTTGTGAAGTATTCAGAAAAACTCATCAACACAAAGAAAACTTTCACCAAATAGTGAGTTATCATGACGACCGAATCTAAATATCAACTAGTTTCTCTTGATGAGAGCTACATGTCCGATTTGTCTGATGAAAATCAATCCACAGTTTCGGGTGGTACTCTTGGTTTACTTTATGGGCTTTTCGGTGGGCTTTTCGGGTACGGGAGATCGCAGCCTACTACTACTGTTATTAACAATATTTATGTCAGCAACGGTGGCTCATCAAGCGCATCAGCAGGCTCATCATCTGGCTCATCATCAGGTGGTCCAGGACCTAAACCAGGCCACTAAAGGAAATACCAAAAAATAAATGATCCAATCTTGTGGTGCAGACATCTTGCCTCCTTCTTAATCTAGGACGCACAGCCATCCAATTCCACAGGATCTAGTGTGGATATTTTGTTATTTGGCAGTTACAACCCGAATCGGGGTGTAAATTGTTGAAATGCTCTGCATAAGCTTTATATGTGTCAAGAATTAGGTAGAGTCCGGCTAATAGGGATAGCCAGACTCTGTTAGCCTTAGTGTTTTGATGGCTTATGCCTAACCTAGCATTAGTTGGTTGTAAAAGCTATATTTTTTATAGACTCTTTACAGCCAGCTTATTTAGATTAATTTTGCTTAAGTTATAAAAATCACAGTTCTGACTGTTATTATTCATTAGTCATTTTTTTATACTATTAGCTATTCCCTATCGTTTTCAGAATGGATTGATTAGCGGAGATTTAGGTTGCTTAACTAATTAAGATTGACCTCTCCCCGCAATGAATGAGTGGGAATTCTAAACTGTTTGCACTCTCCGGACTTCAGGTGTGCTACTAAGCGCAAAGCGCTCAGCATGAGCGTTCGCTTTTTAGTTTTGGTTGATATGAATTCGTTCAAGTTTGAAGGAAGTTTGAAGGAACAATTCTTTCAAACTTCCTGCCATAAATTTGCCAACAACATCATTTATTTAGAAGGCATAACAGCTGCCTTCTGACTCAACAACTTCCTTCGCAGATTGTCCAATGCTGTACACGCACTGAGGTGGCGAATTAAAGACCGACCTCGCCCTGCACCAAAATGATATTCAAAACTTTGCACTTCTCCATTCGATCCAGCTAACCCGATATAAACCAAACCGACAGGCTTAGTCTCCGTATCACCTGTGGGTCCAGCAATACCAGTGATACTCAATCCCCAAGTGGTCGAAAGACGCGACCGCACTCCCGCAGCCATTTGTTCTGCAACAATAGAACTGACAGCCCCATACTTTGCCAAATCTTCGGAGTTAACACCCAAAAGCCCTACTTTTACCGAGTTATCATAAGAAATAACCCCACCCCAAAAGTAATCAGAACTTCCAGAAATCTCCGTTAACATTTGCCCTAATCCGCCAGCAGTGCAAGATTCAGCCACAGAAAGAGTTTCCCCTGCACCACGCAACAACTCACCCACAACTGAGGCAAGGGTGTCATTATCTGCACCATAATAATCTAATCCCGCAATTTCTTTAATCTGTTTTTCAATGGGGGCAATCAAATCCTGTGCTTGTGATTGGGAAGCTGCTTTAGCAGAAACTCGTAATTTCACTTCTCCTTTACTGGAATAAGGTGCAACTGTTGGGTTAGGTAAATTAAGATAAGGCGCGACCTTTTCTGCTAGTGCTGATTCTGTCACACCCCAAAACTTTAACATCCGACTATAAATAATTTCTTTACCCCAACCTTGACTTTTCAGATAAGGTACAGCAGTATCCTCCCACATCCGATACATTTCACTTGGCACACCAGGAAAGGTGAAAATCGTTAATCCTGAACGAGGCTGCCAAATAATACCGGGTGCTGTTCCTGTAGGGTTTGGTAAAACTTCCGCACCTTGGGGTATTAAAGCTTGCTTGCGGTTGCTGGCGGTCATAACCCGACCGCGTTGAACATATTTTCTGGTAATATCTTCAATAATATCTGGATGTTCTGCTAAAGGAGCGCCAAAGAAATCAGCAATGGTTTCACAAGTCAGGTCATCTGGTGTTGGACCAAGACCTCCCGTGAAAATCAAAATTTCCGCTCTTTGACTTGCAATTTCTATAACCTGTTTTAATCTTGTTGGGTTATCTCCGACAACGGTTTGATAGTAGTGGGGAATACCTAGCCCAGCCAACTGCCGCGCCAAATATTGAGCATTACCGTTGAGGATATCTCCTAACAGGAGTTCGGTTCCAACACAAATAATTTCTGCACTCATAAAATAGGGAATTGTTTAGTTTGGTCGTCAAAATATAGCGGTTCTCACTTCGGTGCAATACAGTCGTCACCTCACCCCGCATTTGCTGACGCAAACGCTCCCCTCTCCTTACCAAGGAGAGGGGTTGGGGAGCCAGTGCGTTGCGGGGGTTCCCCCCGTT
>NZ_JABXYX010000317.1 GCF_017982655.1 Brasilonema sp. CT11
GGAACGAATGACTTGCGTGGCACATTGCCAGCATCGATCGGAAATTTGGAGCGTTTACAAGAGATTGACTTATCGGGCAACAGCATAGGCGGATCAATTCCCTCGACCATTGGCAAGTTGAAAGCATTGCGTAGTCTCGACTTGTCAGTCAATCACTTACACGGCACTGTTCCGGTCGAAATTTCAATGTTGACGGAGCTGCAAACACTGCGACTCAGCGCCAACTTGTTCGCAGATTGGAAAATTCCAGCGGGTTGGAAGTCATTGACCAAGTTGAAAAAAGTTTTCTTGGACAGCTCTAGCCTCGTTGGTACTATTCCTGACATCTTTGGCGCGATGACTCAATTATCCGTGTTGGCGCTGTACAACAACCAACTCGAAGGCCCAGTCCCTAGCCTCGTCAACACGAACTTATCGGTGTTAGAACTCAACTCGAACAAGCTCTCTGGCGACATTCCGACACTGCCTAACACGACATTCAGTTACATGTTCTTTAACAACAACAGCTTCACGGGTGGACTCGCCAACATCAACAACATTGCGAGTGTCAAAGTCATCAACCTCGCGTTCAACAACTTACACGGCGAGTTCTGGCTGCGCGATGATATAATGGGCTCATTGACTAGTCTAAACATCGCCTATAATAACTTGACGAGCGTGCCAGAGTCCTTGGCTCCGATGCGCAAGTCAATCATCATGTGCAGCGCCTCGAATAACGCGTTCAAATGTCCCGTGCCTGATTGGCTCGAAAAACGCTGTAAAGCGACTTGTGCGTAAGAGATTTGTTCTTATTATTAATAATAATATAAATGTTGTAAATAGCGGATTCGATTTTAGATAACTTGACATTAAGGCAATACCATTTATATATAATGATTTAGTTCAGTGTTTTAAAGCTTAGGAATGTTCGGTGCTTTAGCGTAATCAGATCCGCGCCAAGTATGCTTCGCAGTACCTTTGTAATGTCCCTTGACCCAGTTTTCTTCGGAGATTTTCTTCCAGTTATCAGTGCCGTGACTGTCGACTAAATTCTTGAACGTAGTGCCTTTGTCAGCATTCTTGTCCAAGAGGAAGATCAGGGCTTGTTGATCGAGTGTCAATTTGGTGAAATCGACGTCTTGGTCTTTAAGGTCCGTCAACCACTTTGGAGCCTTTTTAGAGTAATGTTCATTAAGCCAAGTAGTGGCTCTGTTGATTGCCACCTGATCCGGGTTATAAAAAAAAAAAGAATTAAAAATAACTCAATTTATTCTTTATGAGATTACCTTATTGGCTCCACTACCTCCGTTAGCTAATTCATATTGAAAATAGCCACGGCCAGGACCGCCGCCTTTTTGAGGTATATTTTCAAATCCGCTTTCTTGATACATCACTTCAAGGGTCCATTGCTCTAGTGCTGATTCGGCTTTGCCTTCGTTGCCTGGAAATCTCGACTTGGCACGGAGTGAGAGTGCTGCTCTGTATTCTGCCATGACACGTTAGTTATTATTGCAAAGTCTAATTGCAACAAGTTGTTGTCTCACCTTTCATTTAGGCGATATGTCCTTTTCTAAGGCGTTATTACACCCCCTGACTGTGACCACGCTATTATACGGCAGATAATATTGTGCTGCGTAAGGCTGAGTGCCTTAAATTCGAAATTGGGTTTGACGTGTCAGATCCCTCATCGGTTGCGTTCATTATGTTACAAGTTACATTGCATACCACACTTGGTTTTCATCCACTGCGGCAGAGGACAAAAATATATCTTCGTACCGCGACACCACTCGAGATGCTCGGGAACCACATCCAAAATCGATTTGTCGACGTCACTCCAGTGATTATCGGCTATATTCAATCGCACTATAGTCTCGAGTACTGGTATAGGCATCGTGAAAGTGCCTTGGAACGCGTTGCCTTGCAGATCCAGATCCGTCAAGTTGTTAATATTGCCGAGATTGCTCAAATTTTCATTCAAGCCGAATATGTGCGCTAAATGCAGTACTTGAATAGAGCTTGATAATATGGGGATAGTGCCGCCAAAGCTGCCATTCGACAACCGCAGATCCATCAATTTGGATCCGGTGAATGAGGGGATGTGTTGTCTAAAGTGGTGCTGCACGTTGTTCTGAATGGATGCTTTGACTTGGGATGGCAAGTTAATGCTATCGGGTATGCTCGTGAGATTGGTGTTGTCGAGATTGAGCACTTGCAGCTGCGTCAATTGATCAATGTTATCTGGTACTGGCCACGCATCAAAGTTGTTGTGATCCAGTGACAGTTCTACGAGTGACACCGTGCCGAATAACTCTGGTGGCACAGTGCCTTGCAGCTGATTGTTCGATAATACCAATCGCTGTAACTTGATCTCGCCCATCGCCACGGGAATGCTGCCGAAGAGATTGTTGGATGACAGATCGAGCGTGGCCAGCTGCTCCACGTCACGTATTGACTCTGGAATGGTGCCGTTGAGTTTGAACTGACTTAGATTCAATTCCACCACTCGCGTGCCCTCCGCATTGCACGTGACACCTGTCCAATTGCACATCGTGTCATTGTTGTGCCAGTACACGACATTCCACTGTGGCCCATTAGTTGCCAGGTACAAATCAATCAATGCTCGTCTATCACGCGGATCGTCTTTGATAGGCGGAGGCTTCGGTGACGATGCTGGTGTAAGGATTGTAGTTGGTACGAGTGTTTCAGGTGCTGGTGTCACGACAGTTTGCGGCGGACCATTTAGAGGTGACGGGCTTGGCGAGGGATTGAAGCGAATCGGAGCGAAGAGGTAGCCGAGTACTGCAGCGATCACTACGAGAACTGCAATGCTGGAAACAATAAATCGTTTGTTGACACGTGTCAACTTTGGCTCGTTGACCGCACCATTGTTGTGACGTTTTGGTGTTTGGTAATTATATTTCCGCTTGTCTTTCTTCATGAACTCGTTGTACATCATATCGACAACTTGATAAATTTGATCAGTCTTCGAGTTGAGATTACTGATGTCTTTAAAGTTCTGTTTGATCGACTCGCTCAAGTAAGGAATCAATGATTCATAGTCCACGTGAAGTACTCCATCGATCAGTTGCACTGCTGATGGTACGACAC
>NZ_JABXYX010000318.1 GCF_017982655.1 Brasilonema sp. CT11
GATCAAAGCACTACATACACGCACGAGTAAAGGAGACAAAGATGAGGGATGTGGGGAATCGTCTCGTTAATTGACGGAACTACCGAGCCTGCCATTGTCGCGCACTTCGCCAACAACATCGCGGCCATACTCGTAATCAACCCGCCCGGAAGCGTCCTCAGCACGCCGTCCCTTTTCAGCATCAGCGAGTACCACGCGACCTTCAACGCGCGATCGGGATACTCTTGTAAATCCCCCTCTTCCTGGTCATCGTTTTTTGGTTGTTCAGGCGCGAAGAGTCGCCCCGACCTGTTTTCCAAAGCGATCGCAAGAGTCGTCGGTGATCTCGTCAGTTCGTAAAACCATCAGCAAATGTACCAAAGGAGTTGATCATCATGTCTAAAGTTCCTTCTAACTATCCACGGGAGCCAGGAAAAATCACCGCCGCGTCTTCATCTCGACCTAACAAGGTTCTGCGTCCAGAGTTGCCCGAGGGCATTGTTGGTCTTGTCGTCTTTTACGTAGTCGGGTACGGAGGCGGCTCGCAACTCTCGCGGCTCGGACTCGATCCCGTGGTCTCCGGCCTGATCTTCACCGCGCTGTCTGGTGTCGCTGGCATCGCCGGGTTCGCAGCCGCTGTGCTGCTACGCATCCGTTCCCTAAGACCCTTCGGCGTTCGCCGGACCTCCCGGCGGTGGCTCCTCATCGGAGTCGGAGTCGGACTGGTCGCCTTCGTACTCAAAGGGCTGGCGATTCTGGTCTGGATTCAGATTACTGGGAACACCGACAGTGTTCAGGGTGTGTACGCCCAGGGTGGCAGTGGCGGGGCGCTGTCCCTGGTTCTGGCCACGGTGTTTCTTGGTCTCCTCACACCCCTTGGTGAGGAGTTGCTCTTCCGGGGTGTCATCACCAACGTCCTGCTCCGACATGGTCCGATTTTCGGAGTTGTGAGCAGCGCCTTGATCTTCGCCCTCACTCACGGTATCAATATAATCTTTCCTACGGCCGTGGTGGCAGGTCTTGCCACCGCCGAAATCTTCCGCCGCAGCGGATCGGTCTGGCCCGCTGTCGTCGTTCACGTCGTTTTCAACTTGCCCACAATTCCGGTGATGGTAGCTGCTGGTATGGGCTGATAGGACGGATCATCTGGAGATTAAACCAATGGCAATTCTGAAACAATTCGGGATTTTATTTGTATTGGGCAGTGTGGGAATTGTGATGTACACGATCGCGTCTATTCCTTCAGTCGAGCAACAGTTGGCAAAACTGTCTCCAGAAACACTGGCAAAAGTTCCGCCACTGTGGGTTTTAATGCTGCTGCAAGGACTACAGTATTCGATTCTACTGGCAATCAGCATTCTGATCGGAATTGGGTGTGCCTATCGTGTTGGATTACGCTCACATTTGATTGATCATTGGGTGTTTCACATCGCTAAATCTCCATCTTTTGCCGTTGAGATCAAGTGGAGCTTGGGTATGGGTGCAGCGGCGACGATCGTTCTCCTGTTGCTCGATCAGTTGATGCAACCTGTCCTACCTGAAGCGCTACAGGCATCCAATAACACAGAACCAAATTGGCTGAGTTCACTTACAGCAATGCTTTATGGCGGCATCACTGAGGAAATTTTGATGTGCTGGGGTCTAATGTCGCTGCTTGTTTGGATCGCGTGGAAAGGGCTAAAACAAGGCGTTACGATGCCAAGTCAAGGAATTTACCAGGGTGCGATCGTTCTAGCCGCGTTGGTATTTGGACTACTACACCTGCCAGCGACTGCCGCGATCGTTCCACTCACTCCGCTTGTGGTTATCCGAGCGATATTACTCAACGGGATTGCTGGCATTGCGTTTGGTTGGCTCTTTTGGCGATACTCGCTTGAGGCTGCAATGTTATCCCATGTCAGCTTTCATGCCTTTTCCTTTGCTCTTAGTCTTTTGCGGGCAAGGTTTGTCTAAGCTTTTTCTAAAGTGATCTCCATGATTATTTCAACAGAGAACAACCGGACTTGATTTTAGGAGAAATAGAATGATACTTCAGGATAAAGTGGCGTTAGTCACTGGAGGCGCATCAGGAATTGGTCGAGCAACAGCGATCGCCTTTGGTGCTGCCGGAGCAAAAGTGGTCTTCTCCGATGTCCGTGATGGAGAAGCTGAAGAAACTGTGGCTCTGATTCGCGAGACTGGAGCGGAGTGCTTGTTTGTGAAATCAGATGTTTCTAGTGAAGCAGATGTGCAAGCCCTGGTGCAGAAAGTGATCGCCACCTACGGCAAACTCGATTGTGCCTTTAACAATGCTGGCATTGATCTTGCTGTTAAACCGCTGCACGAACAATCGATCGAGAATTTTGACCAGATCATGTCAATCAATGCGCGAGGGGTATTTCTGTGCATGAAATATGAAATTCAACAGATGCTAACCCAGGGTGCAGGCGCGATCGTGAACAATTCGTCAACGAATGGTCTCGTTGCGCTTCCGGGGATATCTCCCTACGTTGCTAGCAAACACGCGGTGATGGGGCTGACGCGATCGGCTGCCCTCGACTATGCCAAACAGGGCATTCGGATTAATGCCGTCAATCCCGGTCCCATTGCGACTAGCCTAATGGCTCGTAGCGCTGACCAGATGGGCATAACGTTCGATGATCTCGGGTCTATGGTTCCGATCGGTCGTATTGGTCAGGCAACAGAAATTGCTCAAGCGGTTGTGTTTCTCTGCTCCGATGCCGCCAGCTACATCACTGGGCAACCCTTAGCGATAGATGGTGGATATACAGTGAGTTAATTTTTGATTGTTGATGGTGGAATCACAGCGAATCGATCCATCAACAAATCAAATCGCGATGATTCCTTGAAGTGATAGTCAACTCTACAGTTATAGGAGAGTGGATAAAATGATTAAGTGCGAAGATTTTGTGCCTCGGATTACTGAACGGGGGCCCTTTGGTGGACCTTCCGAGTATGAATCCTTCTCTGAGGTTGTTATACCAATCCGCGTTCTGAAGCGTAAAAATAGTAAAATGGATATAAGTTAAAAGAATTACAAGGTTATGGCAAGGGTAAGCAGGGTTCAACCGCATCTAAGGTTAGAACAAATCAAACAAAAAAT
>NZ_JABXYX010000319.1 GCF_017982655.1 Brasilonema sp. CT11
CTTGCTCTTCTAATAAAGCCGCTGCAAGTTTGCGCGTGCCCATCTGACCACACAACGTTAGTTATTCGTTCAAACTATCATACAAAAAAGTCAATCTACGCACCTTCAACGTGTTGATGAATGTTTCTTTAGGGTCTTCGCTCTTCACAAGTTGCATCGCATCGCCAGTAGAAGGGGACTTGCCTTTCTTTTTGACGCGTGTTTTTTTCTCCTTTTTCGCTGCCTTATCGAGCTTGTCCTTCGACTTTTGTTGCTTCGGGTCAGTCACCTTTGGCGAGTTCTAATGCTCATGTTAATACGCGCACGAGCTGTTAGTTATCGACGGTGACACGTACATCGCTAGGGTTGAACTTGAGACCGTTATCGCTCCTCGTTCTACGCGGTGAGATCTCTCCACTGACAGCACTACCCACTGATGCTGAAGGAGGTCGCGCACCCCTTGCAGACATTGCAACGCGTGTGCTTCCTTCTTCTGTTGGCTCTCCTCGAGGGCTCCTAACATTCTGTAATAATACGTTAACATGTGCAAATACAGGCCAATTCCGTGTTAATACGTACGGCGAACAGCCTTTCGTGGTTATCTATCATCAGGGCAAGTAATCGATTCACACTCGGTGAGTTTGTAATGACGACTTGATACGTCTCGACACGTGGTCGAATGAGATTGGGAGCGAAAACAATTGCAATATTCGACGCGGTCTAGAAAGGAAACGTTAACTCTTTTCGAGCCTTCATTATGATTATCACGGCACTTACCATGCTGTTTTCTTTGACCGCTGCAACGCGACTCAAAAACTGAACTAAATACTTTAAAATCGACTTGTTACCAGCCGGCAATACTTCAATCGCTCGACCAATACATTCAATTTGACTCTCGTGTTCGGGTTGAGCTTTAAATCGTGTAAAATTAGCCTAATATTGACAAAAAACGATATTATTATTAAAAAAAAAAAATTATACGTACCCATGGCTGCAATAAATGATTCATATAATTCAAATGTCAATAATGGTTCTGGCAATTCTCTAAAAAATAATTTCAAGAGTCCAGCGACGTTGTGAATATCTTCGCCCGTAAGATCGATTTTCTTGCCTAGTATCAAATATTTTATGCATTAGTTTCACCTCTCCGCTACTGAAAATTCAGCAATTTAAATTTTAAACTTTTAATAAGAGATATTTTGCTACTATATATTTTCCTATACTTTAAATTGGCTATAATTCAATCGTTATAAATATGCACGGTTAATTAACATGAATTTGACCGTGATCTTAACCGTTGTAGTGTTATCAGTTGACAATTAAATAATAAGTATTATTATAGAGTTATATGCCCTCGTGCCATTTAATATCCATATTATAAAATATTCAATCTCGTCGAAACGTGATCGGAGGGGTAAATATTAAGCGATTAAAATAAAAATTAATTACCCTTATCATATCTCTTTTTCAGCTCTTTTATATGATCTTGAACTCCTGGGACACGAAATATTCCTTCTTCTTTTAAGCCTATATTAACAGAGCAATGTTAAAGCCTTTGATCGAATCCGACCGAAATTGAATTAATTAATTAAATACGAGAAGCAAATTATTGACCGTGGCATCTCTTTTTCATCATATGATATTTACCATGCTGTAATAAAAATTCGATCGGCTGCTGTACGCTAGGAGGCAGAGTTGGATCGTTTCGATCAAAACCCTTGGCCTTCTTGAACATGCCATACCAGTTCTTCTTGGCCTGCTTATCTTTCTTTTGCCACATTGCTGGGGTCTTTCAATGCGCAATTAGATTAGCAGGATTTTGTTGTTGATCTCGCGGCAAATTAATTAAGTGTGATTAATTAATAGGCGCCTGCAACATTAATAACACTATTGTTCCAACCGTAAGTACACTTCGGAGGGCCACCGATGATTATCTGGCAGTTCATTAGTCTTTATAGCCTCATTAGCGTAAGTTGTATCTCGTTGGGGTGATTGTAACGGTCACATCTTGAGAGAGCTGAGGCCAAAAAAGAATTCTATTTTATTTACATTTAATAATTTTATGCCCGCAAATTTATTTCTCGCCCTTTGTGAACGGATTCATATTCAGCAAGTTAGCACTGAAGGTAGGCAGCATCTGATCATAAAATTAGATTAAATTATCTCTAGCCTCAGTAGGTGTTATTATTTCGACATAAAATAGCACGTGTGTGTGTGTGTGTGGACTGGGACGTACCATATCAATCTTCGATTTTTCTCGATAGCATTTACCGACCAGGAAGATGTGGATCAAAGTACGCAGGGCAAACAAGCAGAAGTAAGTAACGACTACCAATGATAGTCCGCGGACAGTATTGAAGGGCATCAACGGTAAGAACATTCGGAGCATCTAAGAGGAGTTAGCATAATGAGTTTTCTCGATAACAACCTTCGCCATCCCAATCGAGTTCAAACTTACCAAACAGCACAACGGAAAGGGAATGAATCCTAATCTTCTTGCAGTGTTTTGAACGGGGTCTAAGCTGCCTATCTTGCGAGCATCAATCACGTCGGAGTACAAAACGACGCGGAACTTGTGGTACGAGAAGGCCGGGATCTTGTTGAACTTTGCGATGAAAGAGTGCTTAGTCCAATCGACCAGATGTTCGGTACCCCATATAGCCAACAACTAAGCACACATGTTTAAATATAGACGTTGAAATTAAACATGTAAGATGGTAAATTGATCCCCAAAAAAGGAACGTACCACGTAGAAAAACTGAGGGATGGAGCTGCTATCCAGGGCCCAAACTCCATGCGTCCAATTATTAACAGCTATTAGCACGACATAGGAAAGCAATTGAAAGCGCTCTAAGATATCTGCACGAGATAACAGTTTAGTCAAAAGTACGAATTCCATTGTGATACATACCGGACAACGTGGTTTGAAACAAGCTCTCCTCTTTGTAGCCCTTGAACACACTGGACTTGATCTCCATAAAGTTCGTCGAGATTAAGAGTGTGATCATCGCATTGGCCTTCGAGTTGACTGCGACATTGAGAGCCATGACTTTAATGTACAAGAACGTCGAGTGCACGACTAAACAATTAGT
>NZ_JABXYX010000320.1 GCF_017982655.1 Brasilonema sp. CT11
GCTATAGGCTTCGTAAGATACGGATCTGAAAAAAAATCTTTTCGATTTTTGTTTTATAGGATGATAGAAGCAATATTATGATGCTATACGTATCATTATGATATTATTGAAAGATCGGCATTATATCGGAAGATTCTGCCTGCCAATAATGGCAGCTGTTCCGACATTTAGCTGTGGATCTCGAAAGATTTTTTGTACGGGGCGAAATCCCATCGTAAAATTATTGTTACCGATCGTAATTAGCTAGTAATTAACCAAATATTCATAAAAATTCACTATCATGCTTCTGTTTATCTCCGATCTGAAACACAATGGACGAAAAATCCAGGTTAACTAATTCAATTTCGTTATTAGATTGTCATAGCCTGCTTGACTGTCGTCAGCTTAATTATTTGCATCGCTCAGACTTGCGGAGTTGCGGGATACGTCATCAACGCGGTTCTTTTGGGCCTGTACATTGCTATCATTATTTTATCGGTATTCATTCGCGGTAGAACGTTACGATGGTAGAAATAGTCGCATATACTTAGATCGTCTTGTAGTTATACTTTATAGCGAGCAGTATCAAGTGTGGCCGCGTTACAAAATTGATCTGCTCGTTTTTTGTGAATAAAACACATTAGAATTACGCAGTTTGGTGTGCACATAAGCTTGTACCGTGTGTCATTATTATTGCAATTTACGCTATGGTAACGATGCGCAACGAGTGCGAAAGCGTGTTGAGTGGATGCATTTGTCGGGATCCAGCCGCTGCCAATCCAGGTATGAGTATATAACTAGTTTGGTAATATTGTTTCTGGTATTATTGCATGCAAATTCTTTTTAGTACTCTACCTGAAAAATATTTTAAATAAAAAATTAAATATTTAATCCAGCCCGCTGTACCCGGGCTCAAAACCAACCGCCGTCGATAATATTTTATACATAGTTAATTGTTGGCTCTTTAAAATAATTAATTGAGCTTAGGTTACCCTACGAATCCTACATCTCCTCACCACAAGTCTAGCATCATATTTGTGGCCAATTAGTGCAACTATCCGTTACTTAATTAATACAATGCACCATTGAGCATCTTTGAGGCTCGAGACTTGCCGTCAAGCAGCCATCTGGTTCCGTGTAAACTGCGAGCAGGTACGTCGTTGTCTGTTATTGTTGTGGTCCCTTGTCTTGCGAAATGGACGAGAAAAGTTATTATTTGTGGGGCGGGTTGCTCCCAAAAGAAATATTTTGACATTTGCTGGTCGGGTTAAAGACTCGATCGAGCGAATGTCCTTATCTGAGAGTGCGGTTCCTGGGCAATCCGGCTCTGCGCTATTGTCTTACTAGCGTTTGTAAGGCGTATGGTAGCGTGGGGTTTGGAGGGTGGCTTGGTGAGTTCTAATTCGTTATCCTAGCAATAGGACCACAGAACTCGTCGAGTTAATTCCCGAACAAACGCGGGTGCACCCTTTGTTCCCCCTTAAAGTTCTCGTTTCCGCAAGGATTCGAGCAATTTCAAAACTTATGACAAAACTTTATCACTTGAGACAAAAGCCTGTGATTCAACACTTAAGGAGTAAAATCTGAATCTGTTGGATATTCCGCCCGGTCTGGGGGCCGCATTCTCTTTTTTTATTTTATATTTGATCCAATGCTCCTGCACGAAATATACAAATATTTTAGCAACACGATCCATTTCTTTTCGGTTCGCTGCCAAAAAATATCGGCAGTTTTAATTTGATTATTCTCATTAAAGATTGTTATCGCTAAGGAAATTCGTCTCTAGCGTTGTACGTTTAAATACTCCTTCGTTATCGCGCGCTTGTCCCATTGGTGAAAAATTACGGTATTTGTTATTACTAATAGTTTTGAACGAGAATGAGTAGCCGGGTACATATTGATCACCAGCTAATTGTTCTGTTTTCTGACACTTGTCACCTTTCGGCATTGCTGCCAATAAAAAACTTGGCTACAAATCACACTTGGCGTTTTTAGCTTTGTTTATAAAACATTACATCAATCAGTGCAACACCGAGTGACTCCTTGCTAATCGATGAGACTAGCACTGGGCAAACTTCTTGTCGGGATCTTTCTCGCGGCTCACTGCGTAGGTGTAGCGCTCGGACAAACTCTCGGCATGGCTGTAAGTGAAACGGAATACTAATTAAAACTCCTATGAAATACTAATGCGATTGTAAATTATTAGAGCGTCGCATCCGGCGATTTAGGTATCGGCATTACAAACGTAACTGCAACGTACTCCATCTCCGGAACGACTTATTATTTATATGGAGGCGAAAGTAAGATAGTTAGGGTACGTTATTAACCATTGTATTGATAAGCATGTATGATCTAATATTTCTGTTCTGCCAGTCTACTACACCGCTTTCGGGGAGCTCTTTCAGCACTTTTATTACTTTTTCGCCCAACAATAAGATTACTAGCATGTCGATATTTCAAATTTCAGATACTAGTGCACGAAGTAAGTCAATCGATCTCGAAAACCAAAAAAAAATAAATTTAACCGCGCAATCATTATATACGGCCATCTTGATTATTAAATATATTGTAGTCGCTGTATGCACCACGAACAGAGCTCTTTTCATGATCTCCCTAACTTCGAGCGGCTTCAGTTTTGCTCGCAATTTTACGTGGACTAATTCTGCGGGCGGATTCACTCCAGTAAGTCAAACCTCAAAACGTCGAATAGAGTGCGAATATTGATTATTTATTGTGATCAATAGGTATGTGCTTATGATTCATCACGGGACATTGTGTGGGTCTCAAACGGTGGCGTCATCGGTCGAATTGCAACGGCGACGACAGACCCCAAGAGCTCCTTTTCAGCACCAAATTCTCCGCCTAAAGGGTTCGTCAATCAAATGATCTCCGTGGTGTACGACACCGTGAACGACATTGTACGTGTGCACCTTCCCATCGTGACTCGGTATATTCATTTATAGTACTATCAATAGGCCCTATTTGGATGCACGAGCGGATACCTAGTCGGCTACCCTTCAGGGTTAACATTTGGCAAAGAAGTGTACAAGAAGTTGGGCGCATGGAGTGTACGTAATACGCGGATCCGAA
>NZ_JABXYX010000321.1 GCF_017982655.1 Brasilonema sp. CT11
TGAGTTGCGAGAAGCTGTCTGGAAACAGCTAGATAAATTTACTCCATCTCAAATTAAATCTATCGCTGGATGGAATTTCATTTTAGAAGCTTTATTTGTATCAGGCTTTTCGTGAAATGGTATTACTCCGAAAATAAATTTGTTAACGTCCAAGGAAAAAAATCACCTTTTGACGGAAACATTCCCTACTGGAGTGAGCGCAATAGCAAACTCTATGATGGCGAAACCTCTAAAGCTTTAAAAAGGCAAAACCATGCATGTGGTCATTGTGGGTTAAAAATGCTCAGTGAAGAACGAACACACTTACACCACATCGACGGTAATCATAACAACTGGAAAATTAAAAATCTTCTAGCGGTACATGAAAGCTGTCACGATTATATCCACATGAGCAAGGGGAAACCCTAGAACATCGGGAGCCGAGTGCACAGAAATGGGCACGCTCGGATCTAACAGAGAGGGACGGCGGATAATACCGCCTCTCGACTCTACCTTATAGGGAAATCACTGTGGAAGTAATTTCCTATTGTATGCAATTTCATTATAAAATGATATAATTAGAATTTGCGTTGCATAATGGCGGTATGAATTGAGGTAAAAATTGGATGGAATGTCCGCGTTGTGGGTCGTCCCATATCCGTAAGAATGGAAGGAAAAGAGGTAAGCAGAATCACATTTGCTGTGATTGCGATAAGCCGGAGGCTTGACGCTGCGCGTATCGCCAATTCATTGATCGCTATGAACCACCTCAAGGATACAGTGATGAGGTCAAACGGGAATGCCTAAAAATGTACGTTAATGGCATGGGCTTTCGTGGCATCGAACGGATCAAAGGTGTGCATCATACAACGTTGATCACTTGGGTAAAACTTGTGGGAGAACTCCTACCTGATGCCTACGACCTAGAGACGATCCCACAAGTCGGTGAACTCGATGAACTGGAAACTTTTGTCGGCTCAAAAAAAACAAAATTTGGCTGTGGACAGCAGTCAATCACTTCACACAAGGTATTTTAGTATGGGTTTTGGGCGACCGTAGTGCTGAAACATTTCGACCGTTATGGGATGTCGTAGGTGCAACGCAAGTGTTATTTCTATATCACCGATGGATGGTCGGTCTATCCGGGTTTTATTCGGTGAGGGCGACCAAATTGTCAGCAAAACATACATGACGCGGGTTGAGGGAGAAAACACCAGGTTGCGACACTATCTCGCTCGACTGCATCGCAAGACGCTATGTTATTCCAAATCAGTAGAAATGCTGAAATACTCAATTCGATTATTACTCCACTATCTAAAATTCTAGGATGTTCCAGTTCCGGAATGATTCATACCGCGATTATGCAACGCCTTATAATTATATGGCTATAAAGTATCCGCTGATAGCGAGGACACAGGGTCTGTGTTTTACGGGTGCAAAATAGTACCATTAATACTAAATCAATGAAATTCGGGAATCAACAGCCGCTCCTTTGGGTGATCGCCGTAAGCCAAAGCGCACGCATTCGCGTTGCGTTTGCCCATCGTGCCTGAAGGCTCAGAACTCAGGCGACACAGTGTATTAGCATCGCGCAGTGCACCCTACTCCCCAAAGTTGCTCTGCAACTTTGCCCCGTTCCAGAGGAATGGGCAAGCCTGTTCTTGAATAACAGGTGCTTGCTTGCATATATGGTTGCATAAAAGAGGATTTATGGATACTCAGCAGACACCCGAACAAAGGCAAGAAATGGGTAGCTGGAAAATATTTCATCACTGTCAACGGCAGAAAATGGAATTTCCATGCAACAGTGGAAGGAAGAAATGGGAAGAAAAAATCCCTAATCCTCACCCGAATGTCAGACATACCCATAATATCAAGTTCGGATAATTACTTATAATAAGGGTGGAATCGTTGCAGTGCATCTATCCAAGTACTATGCCGAAACAGATTGCGATCGCTAACCACTTAAGCGAAGAAGAATTGTTAGTTGGTTATCGTCAAGCAACAGAAGCGACACAGCGTAGCCATTACCAAATAATTTGGTTATTGGCGACAGGAAAAACGCCTCAAGAAGTGGCACAAGTCACAGGTTATACAAGAATTTGGATTTATCAGCTAATCAAACGGTATAACCAGCTCGGTGTAAGTGGGCTAGGAGACAGGCGGCGTCATAACTTAGGAAAAGAACCAGGATTAACAGACGTGCAACAAGCCCAGCTTTGGCAGGTGCTGTCAGAAAAAGCACCAGACGGCGGATTGTGGAACGGTCGTAAGGTTGCGGATTGGTTAAGTGAATTGACAGGAAAATCGATAAGTCGGCATCGGGGATGGGAATACCTCAAACAAATGACATTTCGTCTACGTGTCCCTAGGCCAGAACATGGAGAAACTGACCCAATAGAGCAAGAAAATTGGAAAAAAAACTGAATTTGAGGCTCAAATTTCTGCAAGCTAGATATCCAAATGCCGAAATAGAGGTTTGGAGCATGGACGAGCATCGTACTGTAAGCAGGGCATAACACAAAACCCCTGACTTCGCTAGAGACAAAATCCCGTCGATGTTTTTAGGACAAACGACAAAGAGTAAGGGGTTCTAGCGGTTGAATTGGTTCCACCTAACGGTACATAACAATCTCATCTGGGGAACGAAGAAAAACGAATCAAAGGTCATGAGAAGGTCGAAACTCATGTAGGTCAGACGAGCGACGGAACTCCTTCGATTCGGGTAGGACGCGAAGTAATTTTCGCGAGGTGTTCAGAAAACAATCACAGGAGTCAGCGCATGATTAGGCACAGTGAATACACTAGTGAATCTTGGAAAAATTTAACGTGGAAGAAATTTCGCCGCGAGTTATTCCGCCTACAATCGCGATTGTATCTAACAGAGAGGGGCGGGAAATAATATTCCCCCTCGACTCTACCAAGGCTAAAGGTAGTAAGACACAATACTTAGCTATTGAAGAAGCCGTTAAAACGATGCAATTCATTAGAAATAAGTGTTTGCGTTATTGGATGGATGCTCCAAGAGAAGATAATATTAATAATTCTGCCAAAGCGCCGATATTCAACAGTACTACGCGCT
>NZ_JABXYX010000087.1 GCF_017982655.1 Brasilonema sp. CT11
GATACTTTACTGCAAGGGTCAGCCGATTTGATAGACGAAGCTGAAAAATATAAATAAGACTAATCATTCATTCATTAAGTTCGCGAATAATATCCGCGAACTCACTTTTTTGTCCAAAGTCCAAAAATAGAATTACGGTTCTTATTTGTTATCTACTTACCTTCATACTTCTTGAGGATGAATGCAACCTCTCTCAAAGGCAAGATGGATAACCTGAAAAATTGCATGATAATTTTGAGCTAAGGATTTACTTGTGTTCCTGTGCTGTTGTTATAAACAGTCTCGGAATTTCCAAGCCTACGATGGGCGTACGACAGGTCGTGATTTAACTGATATTGTTCCACAGGAAGCGCCCACATATTAAATAAAAATCGCTTGTTGAGAATCACATAAAGTCTTGCACTCAAGACCAAAAAAGGATAGAAAAAGACCACAACATAATTAAGCAAGCAAATAAAAAGGAGACAAGTCATGGTAGACGACTTTTTGCGGAAGGCGACGGATTTTTTGGGTGGTGGATCAAACGAAGATGATCGCGACGTTCGCCCAGCAAGTGAAGACCCCTACGGCGACCCTGCTGACCAGGGCTACGGTAACGCCATCCCAGCTAGCCAAGATCCCTATGGCGACCCTGCTGACCAGGGCTACGGCCAGTTTGGCGACGTCCGCCCAGCAAGTGAAGACCCCTACGGTGACCCTGCTGACCAGGGCTACGGCCAGTTTGGCGACGTCCGCCCAGCAAGTGAAGACCCCTACGGCGACCCTGCTGATGAAGGTTACCGTTAACGCGGAAATAACAAATCTCTGCTGATAACCAAAACTAGGGGTGTAAGGGGAGCCAGTGCCGGGGTGAGGCAGCGCTGCGGGAGGGTTTCCCGACAGCCAGGCGACTGCCGAAAGGGTTCCCCGACTTGAGGCACCTGGCGTTGTAGGGGAGCAACAAAAACATGCGCTTTTTTGTACACGCTAACCTAGAGCCATTTGGGTTCAAGCCCCTACTAATTAATTCCCCCTACACCCCTATTCCCTTACCCCCTTACACCCCTTTTTCTTGACTCCGCCCCTTCTCCCCTTTCGGGGAGGGTAAGGGCAGGGGTTTTTTTATTAGCGACTCACAGCAGCGAAAATTTCCTGTGCTCGGGTAATATTCTTGCGTACTTCATGCGCACAAGTATGTAAAGCGTCTGTTTCTGCATCGGTAAGTTTTAATTGCATTACTTCCTCAATTCCGCTAGAACCTAAGCGACAGGGAACACCAGTAAAAATATCGTTTAAACCGTATTCACCCTGAAGATACGCCGCCACTGGCAACAGGCGTGACTGATTTAGCAATATTGATTCCACCATCACGCAGGTAGAAGAGGCAGGAGTATAAAAAGCACTACCTGTCTGCATCAGTTCTACAATTTCTGCACCACCGTTACGGGTACGTTGTACCAATCGCTCAATTGTGGCTGCATCCAGCAGTTCTGTAATCGGAATACCGTTAACAGTAGCATAACGCGGCAAGGGCACCATTAAATCTCCATGACTGCCCAACACCATTGCTTTAACATCAAGGGAACAAACCCCTAATTCCATCGCAATAAAGGTTTCAAAGCGTGCTGAGTCTAACACGCCAGCCATACCCATAATGCGATTCCCTGGCAGTCCCGTTGCTTGCCAAGCTAAATAAGTCATCACATCTAAGGGATTTGTGACAACTATGTATATAGCATCAGGAGAATAACTCATTGATTTGTTTGCGGCTTCCATCACAATCTTTGCATTTGTCAAAAGCAAATCATCCCGAGTCATGCCCGGTTTGCGAGGAAAACCTGCTGTAATGACCACGATATCTGAATCAGACGTATCAGCGTAGTCGGTTGTACCGACAATCCGACGATTGTGCAGTTCAATTCCCCTTGCCTCCATCAAATCTAGTGCCAGTCCTCGGGGCATACCCTCAACAACATCAAGCAACACGACATCTGCCAGATTTTTTTCAGCAATGCGCTGCGCTAAGGTACCACCAACCTTACCAGCACCGATAACGGTGACACGGGGTGAATGGCGCTTAATTTGGGAGAAAGGGGAATAGCTCATATCTGCTAATGGTTGAGTGTTATTTAAATTCTTCAAGTTGATCTAGACGTAACCAAATATTTGGAGTTGGCACTTTCCCAAACTTCACAAGGGCATAGTCACCTTTGATATCTACGACTTCACCCTTGGTTTCAAACAGATAGGAAGGAAAACGAGAATCACTAGCTTGTGCTTCTAGACTGTTTTCCAGCTTTTCGCGGACAGCACGAACCATATTTCCTCTTTTTACAGCCATGAGTTTCCCTCGTGAGTGTGTAAATTGTTTTCTTCAGGATTGTAGCTCGCAGGAAGTCTTTGTAGAGCCAAGAGTTATCTTCTCCCTATTTGTGTTGGGATATGTCTTTTACATTTTTTGCGTAGATATTCAGTTAGTTTTATGGCTGCTATGTTTAGATTCCTGAAACTTCCTACTGGTAGGAGTTTATTCAGAATCCAAAATTGCAACCGCATATGCACGCGGATGTACGCAGATAGTTTCTAGATAATTTCTAGATAATTGTCTGCCCTCATCTGCGTTTATTCAAAATTCCGAATCTAAAATCAAAATTGTATCAGAATAATACATTAATTTTTATACATTAGTATTTTCAATATTTAGTTGTAACTTTTTCACTTTTTCTTTTATATTGCTTATCGTTGGCACTGAACACAATAATGGCTGGAACGGCCAGCTATCCGAATCCGTTGAATTGCTGTACCACAAACTCGGCAGGGTTCTCCAGCACGGTTGTAAACCCAAGCAACACCACCGTAGTTACCGTTGACTCCCTTGACATTTAGGAAATTACTGAACGTAGTACCACCAGCTTCAATACTGGCTTTTAACACTTGAATAATCGAAGAGTGCAAACGCTCAATTTGCTCTGGTTGCAAATCTGTACATAAAGTTTGTGGCAAAACTCCACTCATAAATAGCGCTTCATCAGCATAGATATTACCTAAACCCGCAATTACTGATTGATCCAGAAGTGCTGTCTTTATCGCACAGCGGCGGTTTCGCAGCTTAAGCGCTAAATACTCAACACTAAATTCCGGTGAAAAGGGGTCAACTGCTAGTTTTCCCAAGCCTGTGATAATACTTTCCGGTGCAACTGTTGGAGGTACCCACCAGATTTGACCAAAGGTACGCTGATCTACAAAGCGTAATTCGCGTTCATCTCCAAAAAATAATCTGACTCGTGTGTGCTTGTGTAACGGTTCATCTCGATCTAACCACAGAAGTTGACCTGTCATTCGCAGATGAACCCCCAGCCAGCCAGCTGACAAACCAGAGGAACAAAGGCAGAGTTCGGCGAGTAGATATTTGCCGCGCCGATGCCAAGTTACGATGAAACTGTCTTTGATTCCAATCAAAAACTCTTCTACAGAAAACGGGTGGGCAAGCGTGCGATCAAGCAGCACTTGGACACCCGTTATTTTTTGGTTAAGGGTCAATTGATTCAGACCCCGCCGGACTGTTTCAACCTCAGGCAGTTCAGGCATCTTGTTTGAAAGACACTAATACAAGGGAATAAAGGAGGACAGCATGAGTGATCAGGCAAGGCTATAGAAGAAGAGCCATTGCGAACAAAGTGCTTCGGCTCTCCTTTGTTCACTTGCATTTGGTAGAGGAGATAACAACTGGCGTGCTACTCCTGTTGAGTCAACAAGAAGCAAAGAGCAGGGAGCGGTTGTAGTAGGCTAGAGGAATGCAGTTGGGGCAAGATAAGCGCAACTGATTCACTCCTACACCCCTAGTTCTGCTCAAACAGATGGGGTGAATGGGGAAGCAACAGAAGTTTTCTTCCTTTGTCACTCCCTTTGCTATTTCCCTTTGTTTTCTGCTTTTGCTTCTTCACCTTTGGCTTTCTTTGGTTCTTCGTCTTTGGCTTTCTTCGGCTTTGCTTTTGGAGCTTCTACTTCTAGTAGTTCTGCCTGAGCAAAGTTATTGGTGTTGATGCCAGCGTAGTTTACTTTCTCAAAACGGACAATGACTGGGTATTTAATACCGCTCTGGTCAACAGACGCCACGGTTCCGACATCTTGATACCAGTAGGATTCCCGGCGGAGAATACGCACTTTAGAACCACGTTGAACCATGAGTTTCTTCCCTTTAAGTTATAAATTGCCAATACACAAGGCTAATTGATTTCACTCTACAACCTGAAGGCCTCACCAAGAAGCTTTGTTAAGTTATTTATCTTGCCAAGGATTCCTTAAGACATTACAGTGGTGATTCTGGGAGAAACTTGTAGGAGCAATTTTCGTCCTCTGAGGTAAATAGGGAGGGTAAAAGTTCAAAGGGTGCGGGGAATAGGTTACAGGAAATGCTTACAGAGCATAGCTGATAAAGGTTTTTGACTCGAACCTACCACTTGTTACGTATTCTTTATTATTTTTTTACCACAAAAGTATGAAAAAAACCTTGACAAAGTTCTTGAGATCGCATAATTTCATTGGTCGCAAGCACTTGTTTGGGAGGTTCTTATGCTTTAGTCAAAACAAACACGCTCCCCTCATTACCTCTACCAATACGCAAATTGTCATCTATGTAGGTGATATCCAGCCAGCCCTGCTGTTTATCGCTGTTTAAAGGAAAATCAATTGCGGTGAGTTTTTTGCCAACTTCAATTTGTTCGACCAAACTCTCTGGTGAGGTGTATCCTATTAACCGTTGTAAACCGATAACAGACCGCTCAAATTTCACGTTGACGCGCCGATTTGAAACTGGCTCAAATTTTGCAGCAACGCTGACTATGCCTTCAAAAAAAGGCAAGCCATAAGTTTCAGCTATATTGTAAATGCTGTTAGTTTCTACGCGAATATACTGATAAATTTGACCTAGTTTGTACAATGGTAAATTATCAATATTTAATAGAGCTTTGCTTGTGGTATATATTAATCGCCAGTTGCCATTGAGCAAGTGTGTTGCTTCAACTGGGGAAGATGTAGGATTTACATCTTCTAAATTTGCAATGGCTATTAATATAGCCTGTTTATCTTGCTCAGTTGCAAGTAGTCCCCGATTTTTCCCAGCAATTGCTTCTAAAAGGGACGCTTTTTTTAGCATTGTTTTTCACCTCAAAAAACATGATTCACTTCAGAAAATATTGATTAACTATGTATAGTGTCATACCGATAAATATTAGGGTTTCACGTTTTCCAGTATCAATCATAAATAAAATTTTTTTTGTCGGATTTTTAAGCTAAGAGTTGAATTAACAAGTAAATAGTGCTGTATCAAGTGATAGACTCTTAGTGTCTAGTTACCTTCCCCTTATATTGTCTTCGTTGATATGCTAAATTCTCCATTACGTGAAGTACCCCGAAACCAGCGGGCGTCTGTTATTCCATTAAAGCAAGAGTCCTCGCTCTTGGACTGGTTACAATCAAGTGGTCGTCTCATAGCCCGTGATGTTCACGAGCAGGATTTTCAAGATGACGAAGAAGAGATAACAGAGTTTTTGAGTACTGAGGACGGAATTGGCGAATATGACTTTGATGATGACGATGATTCGGCTCCAGATGAGGAGTAAATAATCTGGGCTGAAGGTATATTATTGGCACAACTCGTCCCTATTGTTTAGTTTTGCAAGTGTGGAGTGAAGGGAAGTTTCCGTGGACGCAAAATTATCTCCTAACCAAGGGTTAAACATCATTAATGGCATAGGTCTGGTCTCTATACTGGGTGTAAGTCTGGGTGTATCAGCACTAGTGTTAGATGGAATAGCGAATAGGTTGCCTTGGCAAGGTGTGTCGTTAACCTTGCCGTTTTTATTCTGTGCACTCGCTTCAGCCGCAGTCGGTTTTTGGGTAGTACCGCTACTACAAGCACTGAAAACCGGACAAATCATCCGTGAGGATGGTCCCCAGGCTCATCTGAAAAAAGCAGGTACACCGACAATGGGGGGCATATTCTTCGTTCCTGTGGCGGTACTCACTGCCTGTGTGTGGTCTAACTTTACAACAGAGGTACTTGCAGTTTCTGCTTTGACCTTAAGCTATGGATTGATTGGCTGGATAGATGACTGGCAAATTCTGCGCCGCAAATCTAATAAAGGTATATCTCCGCGGATGAAACTAGCTTTGCAAATCGGTTTTGCACTAGCGTTCTGTCTGTGGCTCATTTTTACTCAACCTTTTGATATTACGAATATTGCTTTGCCTTTGGGTTTTTCTCTACCCCTAGGATTACTATTTTGGCCCTTAGCGGGCTTTGTACTGGTGGCAGAAAGTAATGCCACTAACCTCACTGATGGTATTGATGGTTTGGCAGCAGGAACGGTGGCGATCGCACTCCTAGCATTGGGTGCCCTTAGCGCTCCCTCCTCAACTGGATTGATGATTTTCTGCGCTTGTATGAGTGGCAGTTGCATAGGGTTTTTGGCTCATAACCGTAATCCAGCCCGTGTTTTTATGGGTGACACTGGCTCCTTAGCTTTAGGAGGCGCTTTAGCAGCAGTGGGCTTACTGACTAACAGTTTAGTAGCACTGTTCATTCTCAGCGGAATATTCTTTGTGGAAACCCTTTCGGTAATGGCGCAGGTTAGCTATTACAAAGCTACCAAAGGATCTGATGGCAAAGGCAAGCGTTTGTTCAAAATGGCACCATTACACCATCATCTGGAACTGTCTGGTTGGTCAGAACTGCAAGTTGTTGCGGTCTTCTACATAGTTTGCGCTATTTTGGCTGTCATCAGCTTGACTATTGGTCTGTGATCATGACTGCATAAATTACCCCAATAAAATATGATTTCCTCCTCCACGAGAGGGGGTTATTTTTTATCAGTTATCAGTTATTAGTTATCAGGTAGGAAACGGACTCGTCTAGCCTTTGTTCACTGTTCACTGTTCACTGTTTTAATTGTGCAACTGCCCAACTAAATGAACAAGTTCCGGCAAAATGAGTTTTTCCATTGCCAGTCGTACTGCATTGCTGGAGCCTGGAAGGGAAAAGATGAGTTGCTGCTTGTACACACCAGCAACACACCGAGATGCCATCGCTCGCGAACCAATTTCTTGGTAACTTAAAAAGCGGAACAACTCGCCAAACCCAGGCAGGGTTTTTTCTAGCAATTTTTCAATTGTATCATATGTTGTATCTCTTGGCGCAATCCCTGTACCACCATTGAAAATCACGACATCCAGACTTGGATACTGACTCAGTCGTTCCATTTGCTCTTGAATCTGCACCGGTTCATCCTTGACAATCGCGTAAGCTTCTATGATGTGATTGGCATTGCGGAGTAATTCTTGAATTAGCTGACCACTTTTATCAGTCTGTTTTGACCGTGTGTCACTAACAGTTACGATCGCGCAACTTACTGTTATGCCTGGGGTGTCTGGGTGAGGAATGTGCGTCATAAGGAAACTATAGACTTTTTTTCATTGCTCATCTGTGCATTTTGTTGTGTTAGTTGTTAGTTATTGTTTTTTTTACTAACCACTAACTTGTAGTCCACTACAGACAGTATCACATTTCAAGCTGTAAAAGTGCATTCATAATTTAATGTAGATTTGGTCAAATAATAATTTTTAGTATTTATTCAAGAATAATTCTTCAGTTTGAAGAGTTTGTCTCATTTTTGCAAACACCTGATTAATATAGAGCTTTAAGTTTGATATGAATTCTTAAAATTGGGGTAATGATAATGTTGGAGAATGATAAACTGTTTACCTCAATAATTATCAATTTCATGAAGAAAAGAAAAGTATGGTTCTTAACCATCCTGTTTACACCAATACTAATGATTAGTCTGATCACAGGTTCTAGTCATTCTCTAAAAGCAGCCTCATCTTTAGGCAAAGACACGCTCACGATGATTACTTCCCCTGATTATCCGCCTTATGAGTTTTATAATACTGAAAAGGGTGACAGGCAAATTGTTGGTTTTGATGTAGATATAGCCAAAACTGTTGCTCAAGAATTGGGATTTCAACTCAAGATTGTGGAATCCGATTTTAATGGACTAATTCCAGCACTCCAAACAAATCGGGCAGATTTTGCTATGGCTGGGATGACTCCCACTCCAGAACGTAAGAAAAATATTGACTTTTCAATTATTTATTACCAAGCAAAAGATACAATTGTCGCTCCCAAAAATAGCAACCTAAAACAGCCCCAAGATTTGGCACTGAAAAAAGTTGGAGTACAACTAGGAACTATCCAAGAGGAAAATGCTAAAAAAATTGCCCAAAAAGTTACAGGGATTCAGCTAAAGCAGCTCAATAAAGTAGCGGAAATCATTCAGGAAATTAAATCAGGGCGAATTGATGCAGCAATAGTTGAGGATGCTGTTGCTAAGGGATTCGTCCAAGCTAATCCAGAATTGGCTTTTAACGTTATTCCCTCAGAAAAGGCGAGTGGATCGGCGATCGCTTTTCCTAAAGGTTCTTCTTTTGTAGAACCTTTTAATAAAGTCCTGCAACAAATGAAGGATAAAGGAGAATTAGAAAAATTAGCAACCAAATGGTTTTCCCAAACAACCTCAACCACTACCGTATCTTCATCTCCTTCTAAAGGCGGACTGAATTTAGACTTTTCTAGAATTATCCCAGATATTCCCTTTATCCTCAAAGGCATTCCTCTAACGTTGTTATTTACGCTGTTGTCAGTATTTCTAGGATTAATTTGGGGTACAGTTCTCTCTTTATGCAAAATTACTGGTATTAAGCCCCTTGTCTGGCTTGCTAACGCCTATACCTCCGTATTTCGAGGCACACCTTTGTTGTTACAGTTAGCTTTAGTTTACTATGCGACACCCCAGCTTACTGGCTATAACATTTCGGCTTTAGAAGCTGGGGTGCTAACTTTTACCCTAAACTCTGGGGCTTATATGTCGGAAACTATCCGGGGTGGAATTCAAGCAGTAGATAAAGGACAAGCTGAGGCAGCGATGTCTATGGGTGTTCCTTACTCGTTGATGATGTGGGACATAATTTTGCCACAAGCATTGAAAAATATTCTACCAGCATTAGTAAATGAAACTATTGGATTATTGAAAGACTCGGCTTTGGTATCAACAATTGGTGTAGTGGAAATATTACGCAGTGCTCAAATTGTTGGTGCAAATAAATATATTTACTTTGAGCCTCTGCTGTTCGCGGGGTTAATTTACTATCTTTTAGTTATGGGTATGACTAAGAGTGCATCCGTTTTAGAAAACAGATTAAAACAAAGCGAGTAAAGTCATAATTGGTATATTGGGTTGAGCATGAAGATCATTACCAAAAGATTTTTGCTGCGCGAGTTTGTTGAGGAAGATGAGCCTGCATTTATTGCTTACCATGCCGATCCGCAGTATGCGGAGTTTTGTGCACCAGAAGAGGTAACAGCTGAGTATGCACTCACGCTTCTGAGGCTTTTCGGTCAATGGGCAGTCGAACAGCCACGTAACAATTATCAGTTTGCGATCGCTCACCTCCACAACCCCCAGGAAATATTTGGCTGCTGCGGTTTGCGTCGCGAAGGCTATGATCCTGACAAAGCGGAACTAGGAATCGAACTAGCACCACAGTGCTGGGGCCGTTACGGCTACGCAATTGAGGTTGCTAGGGCGCTGATCGAGTTTGGGTTCCGCGATCTGGGGTTGAAAGAGATTCGAGGAATTTCTGTTAGTGCGAATTCACGGGTGGAACGCTTGGCGCGCCGATATGGGTTTGTAGCAGTTGGGACACGCCCAGGCGCACCTTGGATGCAAACGCGAGGATGGAGTCAAACTGAATGGCAACTTACACGGGAAACATGGGAGGGTAGCGAGCGAGTGGGCGGACGAACTCTCAAACGCTGACTTCCTTTGGGGAAACTCTGCACTTTGTGCAGAGTCACCCACAGAGTACTTAATTAATTCGCGTTTGAGTTTAAAACCATTGACATGAGAATTTTTTGTGAACTTGCTTCTGGAACTTCTTCACCAGGGCGTCTTTGAATATAATTACCATCTGGTTGTAATTCCCAAGCTTGGCGGTTATCTGCCAGCATAATTCCTAAGATTTCTTGCAAATCTTTAGCAATGTCTGCATCTAAGATTGGGGTAATAACTTCTACCCGACGATCTAAATTACGTCGCATCCAATCGGCACTACCGATGTAAATTTCCTCCTGCCCATTGTTATGAAAATAAAAAATGCGGGAGTGTTCCAAAAAGCGACCAACAATACTAATCACGCGAATATTTTCACTAATATCTTTTAGTCCAGGGCGTAAACAGCAAATTCCACGCACAATTAAGTCAATTTGCACGCCAGCGCGGGAAGCTTCGTATAAATGGCAGATGATTTCCGGATCTACCAATGAATTCATTTTGGCAACAATCCGCCCAGTCAAGCCATTATGAACATTTTCAATTTCTCGCTGAATCAGAGAAAGGAAGCGATCGCGCATCGTGACAGGTGCAACCAAAACTTTTCGGTATGACTTTTGCCGCGAGTATCCTGTCAAGAAATTGAAAACATCTGTAACATCAGATCCCAACTCTTCATTACAACTAAATAATCCCAAATCTGTATAAAGTCGTGCCGTTTTATGGTTGTAATTACCAGTCCCAATATGTACATAGCGAGAAATACGGTCTTGTTCGCGCCGGACGACCATAACAATTTTACTGTGAGTTTTTAGACCGACTAAACCGTAAACTACGTGAATTCCAACTCTTTCCAACCGCTTCGCCCAGTAGATATTATTCTCTTCATCAAACCGTGCTTTCAGTTCCACTAATACAGAAACCTGCTTACCATTTTCAGCAGCTGCAATTAAGGCATTTATTATCGGTGAGTCAGAAGAAGTCCGATAAAGAGTCATCTTAATTGCCAGCACATTCGGATCATGGGCAGCATAGACAATAAAGTTCACCACAGAACTTGAAAAGGATTGATAGGGATGGTGTACAAATAAATCCTTTTCTCGAATAACTGTAAAAAAATCTTTTCCTTCTTCTATCTCCCGTATCTCTGGATTTAGATTTGGGTTTCTAATCCTTTGTAAGCGAGGATGTACAACAGCTTGCCACGGTTCGTCTTTGAGTTCTGGGACGGGTAAAGACATGAAGTACATCATATCCTTAAGTCCGATAATACCATCTACTTGGTAAACATCATTTTCTTCTAATTCTAAATCCTCCAACAGTCGTTTTTTGATTGATTCAGGAGTTTGAGAATGTATTTCTAACCGCAAAGCATCTCCACCAACGCGCCGTTTTCGCAGTTCCTGCTCAATAGCCAACAGCAAATCATCGGCTTCATCTTCTTTTAATCCCAAGTCAGCGTCACGGGTTATACGGAAGATGTGATATTCTTGTATGTTCATTCCTGGAAAGAGGGACTCTAAGTTATGGGCGATCGCCTGTTCCAAAGGAACCCCTGTCCACACTGCTGGTTTGCCATTATTTTGAATTCCCAAATCTGGCGGTAAAGCCAAAAATCGTGGCAAAACTGTGGGAACTTTCACTCTGGCAAACAATTCTTCTTCTGTTTCTGGGTTTTTGACAACAACAGCCAAATTCAAGCTGAGATTGGAAATGTAGGGAAAAGGATGCCCAGGATCAACAGCAAGAGGAGTCACGACAGGGAAGATTTGCTCTTGGTAGTATTTGTCTAAGTAACTTCTCTGCTTTTGAGTTAAATCTATGTAATCTAAGATGTGTATACCATGCTCGGCAAGTTGAGGTCGTAAGACTTTCTCAAATTGTTCATGCTCTTTGGCGACTAACGGACGCAGCATAGAGCTAATTTCGTCTAACTGTTGTTCTGGCGTGCGAGCATCAGAAGCTAACACGCTAACCTTTGCTTCTACTTGTTGCTTCAGTGCTGCAACGCGCACCATAAAGAATTCATCTAGGTTAGAACTCCATATTGCCAAAAACTTAAGCCGTTCTAGAAGGGGTGTTCGTGAGTCGCAGGCTTCATGTAACACCCTTTTATTAAACTCTAGCCAGCTTAACTCTCGGTTGAGATAGTATTGAGGGTCGTTGAGATTGATTTGATGAGCGGCCTTCTTTGATTTTGGCATGATGACCACAGAAAGGGAGATGTAGCTTAACACAACTCGGATAGCATACTAAACATAGTAGAGGAAAAAAGCCATCACTTCATCTCAAGGCAAAGACAAAGGGAAATTTGCGGACGGATTGGGAAAGTTGTGTTGCACGATAGGAACACCCAAGTCTAAACGGTTAGACGGACGGACGTTCCACTAAGTAGAGATACTTACTGAATTGGTTGAAAACTTTGCGACAATAACCTCAATTCTAGAGAGCGATCGCTTTTTCTTGAAAATTCATCATCAAATAATCCATATTCCAAAAATTGCGTTACTCAATTGAGGAATGATTTTTAGAATTTTGCTAGTAATTTTCCCTCACTCTTACCTTTCCCAAAAAACTATTCATTACCCGAACCTCTCTTAAACATTGCTAGAGAGTAGACTGAAGAATTAACTGAACTAAAATCAAGGAGTCATTGTTGTGACTATATGTCAAGTCCTGTCAGTCGCTTTTTTCAGCACGGCTCTAATGGTCTTGAGTATGGGGAAAGCTGCTGCTGTAACTTTCAGTGATGCTCCATTGTTTCAAGATGTTGCTAGCTACACGACAACTATCACAGCTAATAACGATTTAGCCGATATCTACTACCCCAATCCATCAAATTTAAAAACCAGCAATTATTCATTTCCTGTAGTACTTTTGTTGCAAGGTTCAAATATTGATAAATCAAATTACTCTAATTACGCTAATATAGTCGCCCGCTACGGATTTGTGGTAGTTGTACCCAATCACCCAAGAAGTCTGCCACAAACTGGTAGGATAGGACTTTTACCTGAACTCTCACAAATTAATGCTGTTTTGTCACAGATGAAGGCAGATTCGGAAAATCCTACAACGCCAGTGAGTGGTATTGTTGATACGCAAAAATTAGGCTTGCTTGGTCATTCTGCAGGAGGCTATGCCGGATTAGCAGCGATCGCAAACGCTTGTCTTCCCTTTTTTTGTGAAGACTCTTTCAATCGACCACAAGAACTGAAAGCAGGAGCGTTTTTTGGTTCTTTTCTACGAAATCTATCAACTCAAGAGTTCGTCCCTATCAACAATTCAGGAATTCCTGTAGCCTTATTACACGGAACGCTTGATAGCATAAATACTATTGAAACAGCAAAGTTAACTTACGAGCAAATTCAAGAGCCGCCCAAATTATTTGTCACCATTGATGGTGCCAACCACTACGGGATTACAAATATCAATGATCCTTCAAAGTCTGGATATGAAAAAAACACACCTACTATACCTCAAGATGTAGCAACTGAAACTATAGCCCGTTGGAGTGGATTGTTTTTACGTGCCAGCATTCTTGGTGACAAAAGTGCTTTTGATTACGTCTATTTTACAGGCGATATGAAAGATGCAAATGTCAGTGTCACCAAACAAATAAAGCCTATTCCCGAAGCCCCCTTAACATTGGGAGTGCTGGCAATAAGTACCTGGAGTGTGTTATCGCGATTGAAAAAATGGTTATCAATAAAGATAAGTAGCGAAGTCACCACCGATAGCTGACGATAAAGAAAGCAGGGTTAGCTGAATAATCGCAATGACTTAAATACTCGAAAGGATGCCATTCATTTTGGGAAAGTTGTGTCACGATAGGAACACCCAAGTCCAAACGGTTAGACGGACGGACGTTCCACTAAGTATAAATATTTACTTAATTTGTTGAAAACTTTGGGACACTAGTCTAAATTCTAGAGAGCGATCGCTTTTTCTTGAAAATTCATCATCAAATGATGCATATGCATATCAAAAAATGAACCACTCTGAAGTACTATGACTTCCAAAAGAGGAATAGTCTAGAGCGATACCACCATTGTCAAAGACCAGAGTCACAAAACCAATAACCCAAGCAGAACAAGTCACACAACCAGAACCAGCAACAAAGCCAGAACCAATCCGAAACATTCCGGTTAATGAGTCTGGCGACGAGTCAAAGCCTTCAGCAATAATTCTGTTTGATGAGTCTCACAACGAGTTGCTGCGCTCCCAGAAAATCTCAGATGATGATCAACCAGATGATGAAGTTGACACCTGGGACAATTTAAGCGTTGCACTTAGAGAAGAAATCGGTTGTGAGGCGACTTATTATACAGGAGATGGAACTGATGAACAGTATCTTTTTGAAGAAGACCTGAGTAAGTATAAAGTGTTAGTTCTTGCTGCCCCTAGAAATTCTTTGAGTGAGAATGAGGTAAAAGTAATAACGAACTTTGTAGAGCAAGGAGGTTCTCTTCTAATAGCGCAGAACTATGAGTCGCTATGGTCTCAAGATCCCCCCACAATAAACTTATTGTTAGAAAAATTTGGACTGCGTACTAAACTGTTATTAACCAAACCACCAACTGAGGTTTCTGCTGCACAATTTAGACCCCACTACCTGAGTTCAGAAGTTAATCGACTAGTCGTCAAAGAACCAGTCTACTTGGAAACACTTAATGATCTTCCTCGTGTAGTAGCCAATTTACCTCGCACAGGGGAGCTTTTTTTGGCAGCTGTTGAAGCTAACCAAGGTCGTGTAGTAGTCATAGGGGACTTTGTAATTTTTGGAGATGAATACTTAGAGAAAGCTGATAACAAAAAGCTGGTTTTGAACATTTTCCGATGGCTCATCCGCCAAAACTCACTGGAATGTTTTGATTCTCAGTTCGAGACAAAGATAAAGTATGGAAAGACAAGTACTTTTTCCATTTCTTTAAGCAACCCTGATCGAAAACGCTTGGAGCATATTAGCTGCTTGCTAGAGTCTGATGCTGGTGCTACGATTTGTGAACCAGAGCAGCGCATTCGTTCTCTTCCAGGGCGAGGGCGAGCTCAGTTACAATGGACTGTTGAGCCTCAAAAGCTTGGTTTTCAGAGTCTGAGGTTGACCATAGACTTTCCAGAAAAAACAAATTATCCGCCTCTTTTCTTTGACTCAGTTGCCGAGTTTCAATGCGTCCCAGATGCTGAAATTGACCTGATCAACCTTACTCCTCTACAAAAAGCACGTGAAATTGTAGAAACAGGAGTTCCTTTTGAAATGCAAGCAATCGTGAGATGGGCGAATGGTGCCAAGCAAGTACCACTGCAACTCAACCTGAAAAGCTCTCCAGCCCATGTGACAGTTGAACCAGTTGGACAGTTTCAGACAAATCATTGGCGACTAACTGCCCTAGATGAAGGAGATTGGAAGATTCATTTAGAAGTAGCAGAGTTAGAGCAATCCATCACCCGCTTAATTCGTGCCTATCCATCTACTCAAAAACGCATTCATGAAATAGAACGAAATATCATAATCCCATTGACAGCAGAGGTTCATCATCAAGTTTCTCAACTGCGTCGGGAGCTAGCTTCACCAGTCATCCAGAAAATCCCATTTCGTCTATTAACTCCAGAAGACCAGGTGCGTCTGTTAGAGCCACCTGATGTGAGAGAGTATTTATTAGAAGTTTTACGGGCAGCTCGAAAAGAGGAAGATACAAATCGACCCTTAGTTCAGGAACTGTTACTAAATATTTCTCCTATTTACTCCCCTGTCCACGGCTGCTGCATTCCCTACGATCCAAAGCTGGCTGACCATTTAGTTGAAATCAGAAAGCACTCAGCTTATGAGGAACATTTGGCTTACAACTTAATGGGTATAGACGGTGATGATCGCTATGGTCAGACTTGGTTTAAGCAAAATATCGCCGCACTGTTACTGCATGAAAAGTACGGGCATGGCTTCTTCTTCTCTCAGACTAAGCTTGGCAAGCAACTCGCAATTCTTTATCGTCATGGTTTAGAACCTGGTACGGATAGCAAACAGTTGCGATCGCCCTATCCACGTTCACTCTACAGCAATTACGAATCAGTTATTGATTTGATTTACGATAGTGTAACCATTGTCAACGAAGGTTTTGCCACCTGGCTCGAACAAATAATTCTACCTCGACTCTCAGATCTCATTGGTCAAGCAGCTTACCGACGTAGAGACTTTCTTTTTTACCGAGATAGCAGCATGGCTGATTTGGCACAAGAAAGCGAATATTTTCAGAAGTTTCAACCACAACGAGTTTCTAAGTATCGGGAGGGATGCGAGTATCTTGAATTGATCCAAGGTTACTTTGGACCAGATTGGGGTCCTAAGTGTGCGGTTCAGGCAATGATTAAAGCTACTGATGTTGACTTAGGTATAACTGAGTCTGGTGGGCAAGTGCAATTTGGCTTACAAGCAGAGCAGTTAAAGGCGACATTGCTGAATGACCAGAGCAAAGATGCTCAATCGGATCAGCGCCTGAGAGCAATTCATGACGTTTTAAGCGACCATATAGATGAAATCACGCAAGAGCAAGAAAAATTACAATGCCATCGTAGTTGTTTACACAGTCACTGCCCAGTCAATGGTATAATATCTATCAAGTTGGGCTGGTAAAGAAAACAATGACAATCGAAAATGAGGACAACTGGGAACAAACGCGACTTGGGAAGCGGAAGCAAACGAAACCAGGTCCTCAGTCTAATCCCTCTGGTTCACCACCAAATCCAAATGAACCTCGCGTACCGATCGATGATCCACTGGATGATCGCAGAAGAAAACGCAAACAAAATTAAATTCAGTTTAACTTCAATACATGGTGAGTAACAAATGTAGTCTGAAGACTGCTGAGTCACCTATTCTTTTATTTCTCAAGCTAATGTCTATAATTTTAGACGTGGTATTTGTAACTAGAGGAGCTAGCTCTTGGCTGACCAAAATCCAGAGGCTGTGCATGAAGCCTTACGCCAAATAAAAAAAATACATTCAGACATTTCTAGAGCAAGCAACTGTTTATGGGAGGTTTCACAAGCTTTAGATGAACAAGTAAAAGAAAGCCAACCATCAAGTCTAGCTGCTGCGAATTCATCAAGTTCGTCATTAAAATCCAATGTCACACCTTTATCAAGTCATTCAGTAACTACACCCGATACAGATTCAGCAGAGCAATCATCAACTTCATCTGATTCTTCTGCTCCAGATTCACCAATTCAACCATCAAAGCTAGAACCTACAGCATCACAAAGTAACCCCATAGATTTGCCTGACACCTCACCTGATAAATTATCAACTTCGGACACTAACAAGTTACAAGGTGATTTGATAAATTTAGTTAATGCAGATGCAAAAATTCAGTTATTAACTCAACATTCTCAGAAAAAGTCAAAAAAAGGCTTGAAATTTGATGTCTTTCTTTGTCATAACACTGAAGACAAACCTTTAGTAGAGGAGATTGGAAAGGATCTCATTGATAGAAAGATTATACCGTGGTTTGATGTTTGGGAATTGCGTCCAGGAACTTCTTGGCAAGATACATTGGAAAAACAGCTTAAAAATATTAAATCAGCGGCTATATTCGTAGGACAAAGTGGAATTGGTCCTTGGCAGAAAATAGAGCTAAAAGGTTTTATACTGGAGTTTATGGAACGAAAATTACCCGTTATTCCTGTGATTCTTAGAGGCGCTGAAACTCCAAAAATTCCCCCATTGCTTAAGGATAATATATGGGTTGATTTCCGTGAGAAAGACTCTATTCCAATGGAGCGTTTGATTTGGGGAATCAGAGGTATTCGCCCTCCACAGGTAGCTCCAGATTTGTCAAAATTAATTGATTAGCTATTTATGTAACTATTAAATTTCCAATTAAGTACTTTAAAAAAATACTTGGTTATTACCTACTTATTAAAAGTACTAAAGTTATTACAATAATTATCAAATAAGGCAGATTTGCCCAAGACTTAAAAGTACTCAAATACATCTGAAATTCTTTTCCAGGAGTCAGAGGTTCCAGCTTTATAAAATTTCCCTTCAATCGCTGCATATTATCTAATGCATTATCATCAAAACCGCACAACAACTCAGTCAAGCGATTGAAATTCCCCCGAAATCGCCTTTCTAGGTATAGGTAATACCCATCCAGCAAGCCTAGTAATATATAGGAAATGATTGCTAGAACAAACAAAGATGGAACTTTATTGGTAAAACCAAACCCTACTAAAGCAGTCCAGATAGTTAATCCAACTTGTTTCACAGTGAGCGAATTATTAGCCATACGATTAATGATGGCTTGTAGCATTTCACTTTGCTTTATAAGGTAATCTCGATTATCTTTAATTGAGTTTTGATTGCCTAATGTCATCTCTAAAACTTATAATTTAGTTTTTGCTCAATTAGAGATTACCACTGTTTTTAATGTTGCTCATAACTTGTAATATTTTGTATATAAAGAATCTCTTGCAATTTGAAATAACCTATCTGACAAGCTGAATAATCACAATGACTTAAATACTCGAAAGGATGCCATTCATTTTTACTAATAGATTCTAAATAAGAACCATCTTGCTGAGCAATATCTGGCTCTATACCTGTGACATCAGCATAATACATATAACAAATTTCATTGGTTTGAGTCCCAACGATGTACTTACCTAGCGGTAAAACCTTAATAGAAAAACCTGCTTCTTCATAAACTTCTCTGATTGCTGCTTCTTGTGGCGATTCACCTTCATCTATTGCGCCTGTAATGGGACAGGGAAAAAGTTTCAACAGTCCATCAATTTCTGTATTATCAATACAAAGAGGTTGCTGTCTAATTAAAACTTCATAATTTTGGGGATTCGTTTCATTTTTTCTCAACAAAAATACTGCAATTGAGTCTTTCCCTTTTCTTTGTAAATAATGAAATCCTTTAGATGTATTCTTGACAGTAACCCAATCGGTACTGAAAATCGTCTCATCAGTATTCATATACCTAACTCTTTATTTCCGAAACATTTTTTGCCACAATAGCAAGGTTATTGTTGAAATTATAAATCTTACTGTTATTTTTGACTCCCAAGCATCTATGTTTCAAGCTACTCGTCGCCGTCTTGCCTTATGGTACACTGCTGTGACAGCTGTGCTACTGCTGCTGTTTGCAAGTGGGGTATATTTGTATGTACGTAGTACCTTGATTGAGCGGATTGATGATACTTTGAATCATGTCGTAGAAGTGGTAGAGCGATCGCTCGTCATTGAGTCAGTTAACTCAGATTTTGGTCAATTCCGTATCAATATAGATGCCACTTTTCGCGATAATACTGACACTGCAGAAGATGATCACATCGACCTTGAATGGTTCAGCCCCACTGGTGAATTACTTTGGTCTACCTTGTCACAACCTCTGAATATTCCATTGCATGCGAACCGTACAGGTGAGACTGTCAAAGTTTTGAGGAACCAAGACAAATCAATTCAAAATGTTAAATATTTCTCCACCCCTCCACTCCTCCTGAGACAGGTGACAGAACGGGTGCAAGTTGGTCGGCAAGTCTTAGGATATTTGCGTGTTAGTCATCCGTGGTTTGAAGTCACAAAACCCAGTCGTGAGTTAATTGTTGATTTAGCACTCTCGTTTGGATTGATGCTATTTTCTGTTGCAGCAAGTGGCTGGTTTCTTTCAGGTAAAGCGATGGAACCAGTCTATGAATCATATCAACGTCTTAAACAGTTTACCGCTGATGCTTCTCACGAATTAAGAAGTCCAATTACGTTGATTCAAACTAATGTGCAAGTCGCTTTAAGTGAGTTGGAATTATCCGAAGCAGACAGTTCTATTCCATCGCACTATCGGCAACAATTGAAAGTGGTGGAACGACTCACGCAACGCTTGGGCAAGTTAGTCAACGATTTACTGTTTCTCGCAAGACAGGATAGTGGTATCAGCAAAGAAAGTTTTTCTCCCTGTCCTGTTGATGCTTTGTTAATGGAAGTGGTGGAAGAACAACAACTGTTAGCGACAGAAAAAAAGATTACTTTCTCTCTAGACTTGATTGATCCTCCTGTTTGCGAAACAGATCCGGAATTACTCGACAATTGGTTTACAGTTGTTGGCAACTGGGATCAACTGGTACGGTTATTCACAAATTTGATTGGCAATGCTTTGCAATACACTCCTTCTGGAGGATGCGTAAATGTAGAGTTAGCACGTGTTGAGGTAACAAATCGCGTTTCTGGATTGCGTTACAACTTTGCCCCGTTACTCTTTAAGGTGAAAGACACTGGTATTGGTATCCCTGCTGAGGCGCTACCCCGTTTATTTGACCGTTTTTACCGGGTAGATCCAGCGCGTACTCACACGGCTAAAGGTATCGCAACACAAAGTGCGACTGGTTCAGGATTAGGGCTGGCGATCGCCCAAGCCATAGTCGAGAACCACCAAGGACAAATTTATGTAGAAAGTACTCTAGGCAGTGGGACTACTGTCACCGTTACTTTACCCGTTACTTTTGATTCTTAATAGACAAAGGTTAAGAAATGTTTCTTGTGACAGATGCAGTGAAGTAACTTTACTTAATAAGTTAAAAGTGATGCTTGTGGAATTAAGCAAAAAAGTTCTAGCAGTTTGAGATCACTACTTATACAACATTTCTAAGTAGTTTGATAAATTGCTAGATTTTTGGTGTAAAAATTCACTTATGGCATCAGCAATTATACAAAAACTGATGTTATCAGGAGGATAAATGACAAATACTCCAGAATCTTTAGAAGAAAAACAACCATCTGCTGTTCCAGAATCTTCAGATGCCAAAAAATCATCTCCTATCGACTCAAAAGATATCCCTTTTTTAGAGAAGATAAAGGCTAAAGGGGGTCTAGAGGACATTTACGACGCTAGGGATTTTACGGAAGTGGTCTTCCGTGTGATGCGTGACCTCATGACCACCGAAGCAGCAGACCGAGTTGCTGAGGAACTACAAGGTAAGCCAGCTGAAATCACTAATGAAAAAGCGCTGCAAAATGATATTGTAGACCTTTGGAAAGACACAAATCCAATTGTGGGCTTCCTGAGTCGTATTCGTCCAGCTTGGCAAGGTCCTGGAATTTTTAAGATTGATTCTGACCGCTTTTTATTCCGAGTCGCAAATGAAGGTGGATTGTCACGCAATGTAGACCGAGAAGAGGCTGTTAAGGCTGTATTCTCTGCTACGAAAGAAGAATTATCTCCAGAAAGAATTCAAGAGATTGCGAGCTGGTTGCCTGATAGAGTTCTTCAACTTTGGGAAGAAGCTTAACAAATCTTCCTGATTTAGGAGGCTCTGATCGGGCATGGATGACTCGAACCAGAGCCTCAATATATCTATTTATATAGTACTGGTGGCATAAAACTCTATCTCACCGAGTACAAGTTTTCATATCTATAGTTAGAGTACGAATTAATTACTAATTGTTATAGTTTGATTATTAATGAATTTAAAAAACTTTTAAAAAACAAGCATAACCAAGCGACAAGTAAACAGTTTTGTATGTTGCCTTAAACAAGCAACTAGTTGCAACAGTTTTAACATCATTCAAAGATTTCAATCTTTTACATAGGAGATCAGTATGAACCAGCAATACCAAAAACTCAGTCGAACTACTAAATTTTTAGGAGCTATTTGTGGTGGATTACTAATTGGCTTGCCAGCCATTCCCCAAGCAATGGCTCAGCAATCTGTACTTCAGCAACCCCCGCAACAAACTAACTCCAAAACTAACCCTTGTCCGAGTATTTTCTACCAAGAGCCTCACAACAGTAGAGTCTTGGTTCCCCAGGGATGTCCACCCAACGCACTCACTCGACAACTACAAGAGCAAGGACGTGTGACTCCAGGGAGTGTTTCTAATCAACCAACACCTTCACAACAACAAATAAGACAGGGTGTAGGCGGTGAAACACCATACAACAACCGTTCTGATAATAGCTCCGAAAGTTACAGCAGCCAGACACAGTCAACAACAACGAGTACTGGACAAGACACAAATAGTTCCTCATCAGAAGTTCGGACTTACAGCAGTACTGGACCAACAGGCAATTATAGCGTCAGGACATCCTCTCAATCTGGCAATAACCCTAGCAGTCAACAAAGACAAAATTCAGTCGTAGTACCCACTTCATCACAACAAGGCCAAAGCCCCATTGCTCTGGTGACTCCTACCAATGGCAAAGTTTCTGTAAGGCTGAAAAATAACACCAATGCTCGAATCAGCTATCAAGCGGTCGGGTACACGGGGCAGCGGACTCTTTCTGGTCGTCAAGAAGTTGTACTGCAAAATCTGCCACTCCCTGTGAGTATCAGCACCATTCGTCAAGATAATGGTTTTGTAAAAGTTACTCCAACATCTACCAAGCCAGGAATGATAGAGCTTTCTTTAAGTGAACAAAGAAACGCTAATGATACTCAGGGTGTAGTGAGAATTCGAGAAGATGGTAAGGTCTTTTTGAATTAGGCTTCTACAATTTTCACTTTCTAAGGCAGCCATTTGCTAAGTAGCCAAATGGCTGCTACATGTTTTTATGAAACATATTAAACCACGTTTCTAGGCACTTCCAGGTTGAAGAACATTTTCACTTAGGTAGATGGCGCGGATATCTGTTGGCAATTTCTCTTCCATCATACGATAACCTTCTTGAAGAAAATGTACTATCTCGTTTGGGTTGATAGTTTCTCCTTCTGCTTGCAGGTAAGCTGCAATTCTAGTTTCGCTCCAACGAAAGGTTTGAGCCATCAAAACCATTAATCGCAAAATGGGTGGCAATTGGTCTAATGCTTGTTCTACATAACAGAACAATGGTGGAGAAGTTGTCTTGATAGAATAATGAATTGCTTCTGTCGGAGGGAGTTGAATATCGTTAATACAGTAAGCTGTCATATTAATCAGCCAATTTTGCATAGTCAGACCATCTTTGGCAAATTGGCTATCGTTTAAATCAAGTCCAACGAGTTCGTAATAAATATGTCGCCAGGTGAGCGCAAAAAGATAATCAGCTTGCACAGGCGATCGCGCGGAATGCCGAATCAAAGTGTAGACTATCGGGTTATAGCGACAAAAAATCGCTGTGAAGTATCTACCTGCATCGGGGTTTTGCTGAACAAGAGTCACCAGTTCGTTGTCAGTGTGATAGAACAGTGACTTTATTAATGGGTGATGAGCTTCCGCGAAATAAGGAATTTGCACCATCCGAATGACTAATTATGAGTGGTAGGAACGCTTTTTGAAAAAACTGGAACTTTTGAGCTGCTAGGTGCAAACGCGCTTGAGTGTGAAAATTTGCGCGCTTTTTTGATGATTCAATTATCTGCTACATAATTTGGGTTGTAACCGATTGTTTTTATTTTTACATAATACGTAGAAAGAAGGTACTGCCTGTGTGACTTTTACAGGTATATTTTAAAGCAACCTTCTGTTATGCTTCCCATCTTAATAGACCAATCAGACTTGCTGGCTCGTTGAATTTGAGATTTAGGAGTCATATTTTATTGGTCTTGATACACTATAAACATAGACTTAAACTTAAAAGCTAAAGCGAGCGAATCTCTTTATACATTAGCTGATTATTCATGGTTATAGCAGTTAGCATGTCACAGTTCCTAATCCAGCCTTTCATTCTAGGTTCTTTTTTGCCATCCCTGCCGTTAGATAGCCTTTTCTCCACCCAAGGTATCATGGTGATGCTACTAGCAGCCTATGCTGGTGCGATGTGGATGTTTCTTACCAGTGCCCCAAAAGTACATACTGTGATGGTGTCAGATTTGGAGGTGGCACGACAGTTGTATGAAGGACAGCTAGATTTGCCAGCGGCTGAAGTGCCTTTACACTACTATTACAACTACGAGCAAACTTTAGGGGCAACGGGAGTTGATCCGCTTTACCTGTCTAGCACTCCCTCCTTTTCAGGCAGCAGAATGAGCAATGCTAGCGAGGGGCTTTGGTATCAGCTAAAGAAAAATACTCAGCTGCACATTATTATGGGAGCAAGTTTAGGCAATAAAAATCAGCAACGCCACGTTTGCTTTGACCGCGATTGCCTAGAAATGATTTTAATGCGAGTGGAAACGCGGGGGTTGAAATTCAAGATTCGCAACGAGAAGCCATTGAATTTTCTGGTTAAGGACTACGAAGGGCGCATTATTGAAATGGCTGAAGTAGCGAGTTAGTCAGCTAACGTGCGATCGTATTCCACATTCTGCACTTAGCAATCTACCGCATTAATTTTGATGTGCTGCAAGATTCCCGACTTCGCAGAAGTCGGGAATTTGACTGTAGTCACATCTTGCACCAACAAAAATGGATTGTATTTAGCTACTCAGTATTAAAGTCAAAGTCCTTGATTTAGCGACAAAAGCTCATAAAAACAATGTAGCCTTATCGCGCATTTTTTTATGTTGTACGGTTTTGTACGGATAAGTGCAAGATCTGAGCCTATAGGATTTTATATTTTCGCCAGAAACATCTTCCAAGGCGAAATTGCACTGCCCTACTTTTCGCGCAAATTTGGCAAGTTTGATATTCGCGTTGGGTCTGGTCATCATGCTTGGGGTTGTTGGGGTCGGGATACAAACTCTTGCGTTATATCACCTTTTGGTAAACTACACGAAGGTATCGGGTCGTTTCTTGCGCGAAAGGTAACTCCAATGCACAACACGACAGAGATTCTATTCAGTCTCTTTATTGTCTTTGTAGCCGCGCAAATCGGCGCGGAAATCGCCGGACGGCTGAAACTTCCTGCCGTCGTCGGCGAGATCGCGGTGGGCTGCGTCGTTGGTTCCTCTGCATTGGGTTGGGTACATCTCAATGAGCCGCTGGAAGTCCTAGCGGAGATTGGGGCGGTGTTGCTCCTGTTTTCGGCGGGCTTGGAAACCCGCGTAGCCGATCTTCGCAAAGTGGGGAAAGTCGCGGGGCTAGTTGGTGTTTTCGGTGTGATTGTGCCGTTTCTTTTGGGCATGGCTTCGGCGAAGTTTGCGGGGTTTGCAACACCGAAAGCCCTGTTCTTCGCGGCGGCGTTTGTCGCTACCTCTGCCGGAATCACGGCACGAGTATTGCAGGATATGAAGGTGTTGGGGCGGATCGAAAGCCGTATTATTTTGGGAGCGGCGGTGATTGACGATATTCTTGCGATGCTCTTGCTAGGCACGGTAACGGCGCTGCAAGGCGGAGGCGGCGTGGACGTGGTGAAACTTGCCGTAATTCTGGTGCAGGCGGTGGGTTTCGTGGTCGTTATTGCGTTCGTTGGCACAAAGATCATGCAGAAAAATTCTTCCCTGCTCGATGCGCCCATTAATCCGCTCTCGCCGCTTACCCTCTCCCTCGCGCTCTGCCTGGGGTTGGCTGCATCCGCCTCCCAAATCGGCTTAGCCGCAATTATTGGCGCATTTCTGGCAGGTATGGTGGTGGCGGAAAGCAGCCAACGTCATACTCTGGAAAAGCAGATTCAACCGCTCATGGCATTCCTTGTGCCGTTTTTCTTTGTTGTCACTGGTGCGCAAGTGAACCTAAGAGAATTGGCAAGCCTGTCGGTACTTGGAACGCTCCTGCTGGTGACGCTGCTCGCGGTCATAGGCAAACTTGTCGGCTGTGGATTAGGCGCTTACTCACTCGGCAAGAAGTCTGCCCTTATCGTGGGGATGGGGATGGTTCCGCGTGGAGAGGTTGGTATCATCGTGGCAAGTCTGGGCAAACAGGCGGAGGTATTCTCCGGCACGACTTACGCGATCATCATTGCTATGTCATTGCTCACATCGGTTATCGCGCCTCCGGCGCTGAAAGTCATGCTTGCTGACTCACCGCCTGAAGAACCGGAAATTTTGGAATAGGCACTTGGAATAGGCTTTCTGCGTTAGCTCTGAGTATACTTAACCTCATTCCAGAAGAAAACTATTGCTTTGGCGAACCAGCCAACTTCAAAGCTTCCTTGGCTGAGACTCCTTCGGTTTGAGTACCGAAATACCATAAAGTAACAGCAGCCTCAACATGAGTGACTGATTTCTTCGGTTGAAATAGCGTTGTATAGCCAAAGACTCGACGAATATTGGATTTTTCACCACTTTGGAAATCCGCCAGAACTGCCCGTAATGCTTTCGGGTCAATTTTCCCAGCATCTTGAAAACCCCAGGTTTGCTTAACGGCTTCTAAAGAAGCAGAGGGTAAAGCTTGACGTGTGTCAAGGGGAACTTTCCAAAGAATCAACTGCTCCCGTGTTAAAGGTGAATCCGGTTGAAACAAAACAGCGGTGGAATCTCCAGATAGAGAACTGGGAATTAATCCGGCTTCGGCTAATCCCTGAATTGCCCGAAAATCAGGATCAGTTTTTGGTACATCCCGAAATGTTGGTTGAGAACTTTCTGATGCCAAGCGAATCTGCTTTGCTGGGTTATTGGCATACATCGCATTGTTCGCAGCAACTAACCAATGGGCAAATTGCCGATGAGTCACCACTTTAGCTGGTTCAAACTGGTTGGTTGTGGTACTATTGCCCTTAAGCGCATTTGATTCTACATTGAAAACTCCTAATCCTGCCAAATCTTGAATATATTGCCGGAATTCTTGAGGTACTTTGTTCAAATCGCTGAATTCTTGAGATTTGGGGTCAGAACTGGGAGTAGGTGTAGGGTTTTTGTTATCTAACGTAGCATTTGGTTGTGTTGTCGAGTCTTGTGATGGCACCGGACTAACTAACTGCGACTCACGAGATTGCACAGCATTGTCAGTAGCTTGAGGAGTTGGAGTTGGCTTAGCTTGTGCTGTTTGAGTGGATGATGGTGAGTATGAAATGTCTATTTCAGTTGACGTTTGTGGTTGATTGGGTGCAGCGTTGGTAACTGTTTTCGGTTGAACGGAAACTTTTAGTTGTATATCATTGCGCCGCGCTTCAAAAGAGTTTTTCGGCTCATCTGTGGAAGTCCCTTGCACAATCTGCCAGTTGTTTGCCTGAAACTGTTGGCGATAATAGCTAGCAATCACATTGCTAGGGTCAGAACTCAGCCAGCGACTCGATACAGTGGGATTTTCATTGCTTGATGGTGTCACCTCTTGTAGGGTGGCGTTAGGATACAACGGGATCTCTTTGGGAAAATCACTTGGCAATTGAACTGTCGCCTGAGGGGTTTGTGGTTGTTGGCTACTGCGCACCTCTTGAGCGCTAAAGGTCACTGGGTTACCCTTTAGTTTGGGGTCAGCCGCCAAGGACTGCTCAATATTTTTGGCAGCCCGACTGTTGGCACAGCCTGTCAAACAGGTGAGTAAAACAGCCAAACTCACTAATACAACTGGATGTTTAGAGCGCACCACAAGCAATTACAATTCGAGTGTCAATTCCTACACTAGCAAAAGACTATGGGAAAAACGCACCAACTCAGCATTCATCAGAGTTATAACGAAAAATGTCTGATAATTGCAGGCACTGAGTTACCTTGCAGGCATCTGAAAACCTTGGAGAACTTTATTATCAAGCAACATCAGCTGGTTATCAGCAACTACCATTAGTGCTAAGCTGAAAGTAAATCCTCTGTTTACCTCACTCAAGAACAACAGAATAAAGATAGCGCAAACGGCAGCCTCGCAAAAAGGCGATCAGGGTAAAGTGTCCGTCCTAAACGGCTTACAAACTTTCCTATGCTGCCAGTTTTGGATAGTCTCTATTGAATAAATATAAGCGAATATGGCAACACTTGGAAAACTTCAGTGTTGAACTTTGAACAGAGTTGCCATAAAGAACGCTGTTCTTAAGTGTCGAGGTTATAGATAAAGTGGTGTAACGCCTCTGCGGTTTCCTTCAAGTCTTGAGATTTCGTTTCACTTAGGGTTTGGTGTTGTGGCTTTGGCTATCAGTTGCCTAAGCTTTTGTTGGTGCAGCAACCCGTGTTGCACCTCAACTGGTTTACTCAAGAAGACCCTTTTTGCAGAAGGTGATGAATCACAGGAAGCTTCCGGACTGTTGTACTGGTGCTTGAAATAATTTTCGATCGTCATGCAACAGCCATCGAAAAACTTTCATTTGAATTTGACTAATGATTTATGAACACCAATATTGCAACTTAGCTTCAGTGGAAAGTCTCTTTAAAAGGAGCAATTTCCATCTCCAAAGCAACCAAAACGATAAAAACAATCGATCTCATTTCAAAAACCTATATAAGTTAGGAGTCTGAAAAATCTAAAATAGATATTAAATAAAAAAACACAACGACCATCCCATCGACAACCGCCAGTCAATTTTTACTTTCTGTAAAGCGTCGTCGGTTTGTTACCAGTGCTGAAACACGATTACATGCAAGTTTCCCAGGATCAGCCTATTTCTTCTGAGGCTCCACTACAGCTGTTACTTTTTGTCGATGGACGACCAAAGTCCAAACAACAAGTACAGCGAATTCGCTCTTACTTAAAAGAGTTGGAAGCTGACTACGATTTTGAACTTCAAATTGTTGATGTTGGTCAACAACCCTATTTGGCGGAACATTTTAAACTGGTAGCAACGCCAGCTTTAATCAAAGTTCATCCAGAGCCAAGGGAAATCTTGGCTGGTAGTAATATAACTGGTCAATTAAAAACTTGGTGGCCCCGGTGGCAAGCCGCTATAGATGCCTACTTACAATTAGAGAGTGATTTCCACGAACATGATCACAACGGTCGTGTCAAAGAACCCAAGTCCTCTATCGGTTCTGTTGCTGTTTCAGCCGAACTTATGAGACTATCAGATGAAGTCTTTCGCCTCAAACAGGAAACAGAGAAACTCCAAGAGCAAATCCAGTTTAAAGACCGGGTGATAGCTATGTTAGCTCATGACCTCCGCAATCCGTTAACTGCAGCTTCTATGGCCATAGACACCTTACAATCTAATTACAACATAGAAAAAGGTGAATTTGAGCGTTTGACACCAAAAATGACGCTGCATTTGTTCAAGCAAGCCCGTAGCCAAACAAAGACAATAGATCGTATGATTACTGACCTTTTACGGGTAGGTCATGGTAAAGACAGAGAATTTTTTATTCAACCGCAAAAGATAGACATCGGCAAACTTTGTCTTGAGGTTCTAGAGGAATTGCGCGATCGCTACACCGCCAAATCTCACAAAGTAAACAAAGACATTCCCAAAGACTTACCCTATGTTTATGCAGATCCAGAACGTATACGACAGGTGCTAATAAACTTGCTGGATAATGCTATCAAATACACACCGGAAGGTGGGAAGATCAGTGTTTGTGGACTTCACCGTACTAGCCAGAAAATTCAATTCAGTGTTGGCGATACTGGTCCTGGTATACCTGAAGAAAACCGCGATCGCATCTTTGAAAATCACTACCGCCTAGAGCGTGATCAAGGTAAAGAAGGCTACGGCATTGGTTTGTCTTTATGCCAGCGCATTATTCTAGCGCACTACGGTCAAATATGGGTAGAAACCGCCCCTCATGGTGGAGCATGGTTCCATTTTACCTTACCAGTGTATCCGAATTGACTAAGGTTTAAGACTTTCCTACTTCCGGTTGTAGAACAGCAATAATTTGACTATTTGCTTCAGGAAAAGTATAGTTTCCTAGTTCATCCAAACTGACCCAACGAATTTCTTCACATTCAATTGGTTGAGGAACACCTGCCACATAGCGGCAATGATGTACTATGAGGGTTACGCGCAAGTGCGTATAGGTGTGGTCGATAGTGATTAAATGCTCTCCCACTTCTATTTCTATTGCTAGTTCTTCAGAAATTTCCCGTTTGATACACTCTTCGATACTTTCATTCCTTTCAACTTTACCTCCAGGAAATTCCCACAAACCACCCATCAAACCTTCCGAACGACGGCGATCAATGAGAATTTCTCCCAAGTCGTTCCAAATGACAGCAACGCCAATGATTTTATGAGGTACAACAGCAGTTTCACTCATGTTTGTTTTAAAGAGAGTGGCACAAATGGAAAAAAACTTATAACTCATAACAAAACTCGGCAAGCTATCTTAATGTTTGCCGAGTCTGTATTGTATGATGCATTGCAAGATTTTTTCGTTTTTCAGCACAAACAGCTAACCAGCATCACTATTGTTGGTTTCCGAACCTTGCAGTGCTACTTCAAAATTCATTCTTTGTTCAGCATTACGTATGAAATAACCGCTGATCATGGCAGAAGCAAGAAGACGACCCAAACTTTCTCTGTTGGTGGTAATGCTGACACCAAACTGTTCAGAAGGTAGGTTACCCAAAAGCCCTACAATATTACGCTCCATGACTTGAAAAACTTCGGGCGAAGTAGGCTTAGATAACTGGGTCACTGTTTCAGGACTTAATGATTTTACATACTGCCAGAGCAAATCACCAGTTTCTGACTCACTGTTAAAAAATTCTGATTCTGAAACTCGATTGGATGGGTTACTCACGTTATATCTCCTTGACTACTATAACTGCGGTCGATATGACTAGCGCTGTAAATATCTTTCGTCTGTAAGACAATACTTTAGCTTTTTTATATTCCTACTGACTAATTTAACAGCTTGGTTACAGTGTGGAAGTGGGTGTAACCGTACCAAAAGCAACGGATTGTTTCACCTAATTGTTATAGCAGGGAACGCTTAACAGTGAACAGTGAACAGTAAACAGTGAACAAGGGGTGGACTTTGTCCGTTTCCTACCTGATAACTGATAACTGGTAAGTGCTAACTGCTAACTGATAACTGATAACTGCTTATTTGTCGTACATGACAGCAAGCAGAAGCTATATTTTGTCATTTGTCATTGGTGAATGACAAATGACAAATCACTAACTAACTAGCTAGATATTCATTTATATCGGCTTTGATTTTACGCAGTTTAGTTAAGGCTTCCCGCTCAATTTGCCGTACTCGTTCACGGCTAATACTGAGGAGTTGACCGATACTCGCCAGAGTGTGTGCTTGCCCATCATTTAAACCAAAACGCAGAGATATGACTTCCCTTTGTTGTGGAGTCAGTTCCCCCATGAGACGCTCTAAATCAAATGATAAGGAAGATTGGGCAACAAATTCTTCTGGAGAAACTCCTGGGTCCTCCAACATTTCCCCTAGTTCTGTATCGTAGTTATCTCCCAACCGCAAATCCAAAGATAGCGGTACACGCGCTTTTTCCATATATTCTCGGACTTGTCTGGGAGTCAATTCTAATTCTTGAGCTAACTCAGAAGCTGTGGGAGCTCGTCCTAGATTCTGAGAGAGTTGTCGCTGTGCCTTCTTGATTTTATTTAATTTTTCTGTTATGTGGATAGGCAAGCGGATGGTGCGACCTTTTTCAGCGATCGCCCGAGTAATAGCTTGACGAATCCACCAATAAGCATAGGTTGAAAACCTGTATCCTTTGGTCGGGTCAAACTTTTCTACACCCCGCTGCATCCCTATGCTACCTTCCTGAATCAAGTCGAGTAAATCTACGTTACGCTTGATGTACTTTTTAGCAACAGACACAACCAGTCGCAAATTGGCTTCTACCATTTTGCGCTTGGCATTTTCACCCTCTGCAATTGCTTCATTCAACTCTTTTGGTTCTAACTCTGTCGCTTTTGCCCACTCTTCTAGAGTCGGTTGACGACTCAACTGAATGGCAAGAGACTCCCTTACTTCCTGTAGAATGCTTGCACGTTGCACCTGTTTGCCATAATGTATTTCCTCTTCATGGGATAAAAGTGGCACACGGCCAATCTCACGCAGGTAAGTCCGCACGAGGTCTGTGGCTGTCTGAGCGGTCTTCATGGCACTACTCTTCGGTATCGACGGGTTTGACAGAACGGTAAGCGGGCTGATAGATGCCTTTTTTGGATGTCCACCCAGTTAGACTGGGAACCCATGCTGTATTTCACGACTTTCGCGCTCCATAAACAAGGGCGGCTAATGGTCTGGAAATTTTATTCCTAATTGCTAGAACTTACAGGTTTTTTCCCCTTTTCTCAAGTATCTACGGTTAGATAGAAGGTAACCAGTTGAACAGTATTCTTATTGATCTTTTATTAAAAATTGTAACATTTATGAGGGATATTTGACTAGCTCTCAGGCACTCATTTTATAGCGGCTGGATGTGATTTTAGCTTTATTTGCTTTTAGACATTTTTAATAAACTTATTTCATAACTTTATCTGAAAAAATAAATCTTTCTAAGAATTCTTAACATAAATCAACAATAACTATAATCATTTTGTGCTTTGCAGCCTCGTTTATTTAACGTTGACGTTTTTGCAGTAACGACTATATGAGGCTCGCCAGAACAATTTAAGTATAAAAAACAACATTTAAGTCCATCTTCATTCTGGAGAATAATACGTCACAGATGTACTTGTTAAAGTCTGCAAGCCGTCGATAACATTGGGCGACGTTGAACCTGTTGTGAAGCACTTCAATCAAACCACTTATAAAGTTAAAAAAAATATTACTTTGTTTGATTCGAGGATTGCGAATCAACAGGTTCCTTCATTGTCTCCCACACCCAGGCGACTGGTGTTAGCCGTCAACGCCCTAAGTCCTTACGGACACGCGCAAGGGACGGGCAGGGTGTAAGGGTGTAAGGGGAGCCAGTGCGTTGGGGAGGACAGTGCCGCTTTCAAGGGTAGGTATTTAAAAATTAGGCTGAGGAGAAGGTGATTTGAGAGACGTTAAGTTGTGGAGTAAATGTAGGCCAGGGTTCAGGAAAAAAGCGCCCCTGTGGTAATGTTAAATGATTAAGA
>NZ_JABXYX010000088.1 GCF_017982655.1 Brasilonema sp. CT11
TTCACCACGGTCGATGGCTGCCATCACTTTTGAGCGTAAGTCATCACTGTAGGGAGCGGGCATAGGAATATTTAGGATGTTCTGGATCTTCCTTAGTATGCCGCAACCCGAGTGGCAATAACTATATCAAGGATTTTGTGAAATGGTATAAGGAGTCATATCATGTCAGGTAAAAGACTTATCATTAAGATCTCACACTTATATCAAGTCCGGATCACTCATATTTTGCACCTATCCGTAGAAAACCGTACAAGCTAAAAAGATGTGCGATAAAGCTACATAATTTTTATTAGCTTTTCTCGATCAATAAAGGATTATTGGTTTAATACTGAGTGACTAAGATGATCACTTGTCATTGCGTTAGCGCAGCGTGCCCGGAGGGCATACGGAGTGCCAGCGCAGTGAAGCAATCTCAAAGTTTTGCGATTGCTGAGTCCCAAGGGGACACGCTGCGCGTTCGCTCCACTTCGTAGCAGAGGCAAGGAACGAGAAAAGCGTTCGCGTAGCGGCTGCTTTGCAGCATCGCCCTACACCTGTCACTTCCTCAGCAATCGTAAACCACTCAGAGTCACCAACACCGTAGAACCTTCATGCCCAATCACACCGAGAGGTAAGTTAATACCCCCGACAAAATTACCAACCAAAAGCAAAACAATAAAACCCAAAGCAACAGTAATATTTTGCTTGACGATCGCCTGCGCTCTTTTACCCAAACGCATCGCTGCTTCTATTTTCTCCAATCTATCTGCCATCAATATAATATCTGCGGTTTCCAATGCGACATCACTGCCAATCTTGCCCATCGCAATTCCCACAGATGCTTGAGCTAAGGCTGGGGCATCATTGATACCATCCCCTACCATTGCCACAGTTTGATACTCTTTTTGTAAACGACGGATGACATCAAGCTTATCTTCTGGTAAAAGTTCTGCATACACTCGCTCAATTCCTACTGCTTGGGCGACGCTATGAGCAGTGCGCTTATTATCGCCTGTTAACATGACGATTTGTTCAACTCCCAGTTTTTTCAAATGGGCGATCGCTCTTACAGCTTCTGCTCTGATTTGATCTGCGATCACTATCACACCCAGCACCTGCTCTTGTTGTGCAACCCAAACAACCGTTTTACCTTCCTGTTCTCGCAAGTCTGCTGCATCCTTCAACTCACTTGGTAAATGAGTCACATACTGTTGGACAAAATCCGCTTTCCCGACAATTACCTCTTGGTGTCCGTTAATACCCAAAATTCCCTGCCCTGGTATTGCTCGTACTTCAACCGCTCTTGACCAATTCAAATCCTGAGCCGCCTGCACAATAGCCTCACCTATCGGATGTTCTGAAGAAGATTCTACAGATGCAGCCACCTTCAACACATCTGCTTCTGTATATCCACGAGTAGGAATGACTTGAAAGACTTGTACTTGTCCTGTTGTTAGGGTACCTGTTTTATCGAAGGCGATCGCCCGAACTTTAGCAATCATTTCCAACTGGGCACCATTTTTGAACAAAATCCCCTGTCTTGCACCATGAGCAATCCCAGAAAGCAGTGTGGGCATAATTGCAGCCATCAGCGCACAGGGAGAAGCAACCACCAAAAAAGTAAGAGCACGATAAATCGTCGTTTCCCAGTCCCAATTTAAGACAAATCGCGGCAAAATTGCCAGCAATAACCCAGCCACCACAATAACCAGCGCATATCTCCGTTCAAATCGCTCAACAAATTGTTGAGAAGGAGGTGCTTCTGTTTGTGCTTGTTCTACCAGACGAATCACACGCTGAAGTAAACTGCTTTCTGGTGGTTGATGCACTTTAAGCTTGAGCGCACCATAGCCGTTGAGTGTACCTGCAAAAACTTCCTCACCTACTGTCTTCTCTATAGGTACGGACTCACCTGTGATAGCAGCTTGGTTAAGGGTACTCAAACCAGAAACAATCATTGCGTCGGTGGGAATGAGTTCCCCTGGTTTGACAACAATTTCGTCTCCCACCTTTAGCTGACTGATGGAAATGATTTCCTCCCCTCCAGAACGCAAAACCCGTGCTGTATCTTGTGTCAAGCTCATCAAAGAGCGGATACTGCGCTCCGTTCGTTGCATAGCGTAGCCTTCCAGCGCCCCACTAATCGCAAAGATGAGAATTAAGATTCCGCCATCAAGAATAAGATGGTATTCCCTTTGCCACAAGCCCAAGATCGCAGCACCCAACGCCGCCACAATCATCAGCAAATCTACATCCAGTTCTTTTTCTTTGAAAAGCGTTGTCAGTCCTTCACGGGCGCTTTCATAACCACCAATAACGTAAGCTGCAGGTAATAGTAGCAGCGCCCATCCTAAAAAATTGAGATGTAAGGCGAACCATCCGAAAAACAACAGCACTCCACAAAGGATGGCGGCGAAAGCTTCTGTATGTTCTTTGGTAAATTGAGTTAAACGTTGTGGGTAGAGCATGAGAGTGAAATTATCAACACTCTCTCAAGCTAAACCTTGACATTACTGTTAATGTCAAGCGCAAAAGTGCTATGATGGGATGCGAGAAAACAAAGTAGGTAATTAATGTCTACAATTGCTGATTTGCAAACGACAAGTGACGCAATCAGATGGTTAAGGAAATTTTTGCAATGGTGACAAAATGACCAAAGCTCTTACTATCAAAGAACTTACGTCAGCAGTGGGAGGCGGAATGACTCCGCGCATGGTTCGCCACTATCATGAATTGGGGTTACTTCCTCAACCAGTGCGATCGCCCAGTAATTACCGCCTCTACACAGACATTGACGTACTCAGATTACAACGCATCGTCGCACTCAAGCAGCAAGGGTTTCAACTCAACCACATCCGCCAAATACTGGAAGTGGAACCACAAGAAGACACAACTGCTAACTTGATGACGCAACTGCAGCAACAATATCGCGCAGTCATACAGCAAATTTCTCAACTACGGCAAACAGCATCTGCATTAGAAGGGTTACTGGGGCGCGATCGCGATTGTGAAATCATCCAAGCTGAAGTTTTAGCACAACTCAAGCTACTGGAGGTAGATACTCAAACAGGACTCGGCGGACTAGAAAAACTCTGGGATGGGTTGGATGCTGAAGTTCACGCTCACCCAGAAGCTTTTACTGAATCGTTGGAACGCTTGCTACCTGAGCTTTATAGCCGTTCTGAAATTGAACAAGACTTGATTTCAAACCTGGTTTTAGCTTGTGGAGATGTTAGTTTGGCGTCGTTTGTGAGGTTGAGTGATAAGGCGATCGCCACAAGTCGTGAAGTCCTCAAATCCGGCTGTCAGATAGTTGCGGATATTCCAACGGTAGCTGCTGCGTTGGATACAACTCGGTTAGCTCATTTGGGATGTCCAGTGGAAACATTGATTGATAACTCTCATATTACGACAGCCACAGAAGCAGAAAAAGCATTTTGGCAGGATCAAAAATGGCAGGAAAAATTACAGCAAGTCTCCCCAGGTTGTGTGTTGGTGATTGGCTATGCCCCGAGTGTGCTGCTTTCTGTATGTAAAGCCATCCAAAACCAAGAAATTCAACCATCGCTAGTCATTGGTATGCCCATTGGCTTTAGTCATGCTCCAGCTGCTAAGCGACAACTGATGCAATCGAACGTGCCTTTTATTACAGTAGAAGGAACTTTGGGAGGCGGCTTGTTAGCGGCGACTGTCCTGAATTCTTTGGTTGAGTCACTTATTGAAAAACCTGACTGTCATTGTTACTTACGCCACTATTAATACTTGTATCAAAAAGTTTTCCTGGCACTGTTTCCGAATTTTCTATTTGAGAATAAGATCCAATATCGTTGTGAATCAAAAATAGGACAAAACAAAGTAAACGATGAGATTAGCTGTTTATGGTAAAGGAGGAAGTGGAAAAACCACTATTAGTACCTGCCTTTTGCAATTTATGAACTATTTCTGTGACTTCCAAGTTTTAGGTATTGATGGCGATCACAATTTGCATCTAGCTGAAGAACTGGGTGCAACGCCTGTCGAAATGCAGCGGGGAGATTCGGGAACTGCACGAGATCTTGGTAATGATTTAGATTGGTTGCGTTCTTACTTTGCTGGTACCAATCCCAGAATTACTGCTGATTTACCAATGATAAAAACAACTCCGCCTGGGGAAGGATCGCGTTTGTTGCGGTTAACAGAACCAGCCGAGTGGCGCGAGGCTCCAAAGGAGCCGCCCAAAGGGCGAACGCTATGTCACTCTCATTGATGGAGTTGAATTGATTCGGGTTGGTGATTTTACACAAGACGATTATCGCAAGAAGTGCTTTCACAGCAAAACAGGGGCGATTGAGATTTTCTTAAAGCACGTTTGGGAAGATCACAACGAGGCAATTATTGTTGATATGTCAGCTGGGAAGGATGTTTTCGCTTCACCCTTACCAAGCTTGTTCGATAGAAATATCTATGTTGTCAAACCAACGCGCAAGTCAGTCAGCAATGCAGGGGATTTTCTAGCACATGCCAAAAACTTTGGTATTGAAATGCTAGTGGTGGCGACTGACATCCGTTCCCGTCAGGAAGTCCCAGCAATTGAAAATTATCTGATGCGAACTGTAGATGCAGTCATTCCCCACGACGCATTTTTTGTCCAACGGGACTCATTAGTTCTGTCTCGTCCACCTCATGTGCGCGAAGCCAGCTTCACGGTGTTGGATGCATTTTATAGCCTTACCGATTTATTGCGTCAGCTCCCATCACATAACTGGGAAAACCGACTCACTCGAATGCTTTACCATCACGAAGAAACTGCACATGATTGGGCAGGAGTCAACTTTACAGCACAAATTCAACCTGGTTTCAATCCATTTGAGCGCTTTCAAACCAATAAACTCGCCACAGCTTAACAGTTATCAGTTATCAGTTATCAGTTATCAGGTAGGAAACGGACAAAGTCCACCCCTTGTTCCCTGTTCCCTGTTCCCTGTTCCCTGTTCCCTGTTCCCTGTTCCCTGTTCACTGTTAATGGTAGAATAACTCAGAAAAATATAAAAAGGAATTCATTTACTGTGATTGGCGTTGCTGTTATTGGCACGGGATTTGGTCAGAAAGTGCATATTCCTGGATTTCTGGCTCATCCTCAGACACAGATCGTTGCTGTATATAACCAAGATTTAAATAAAGCTAAAGCGATCGCACAATCCTACAATATTCCTCACGCCTGTAACACAATCACAGATATCGTTGGGTTGCAAGAAGTCCAAGCAGTAAGCATTTCTACACCGCCATTTTTGCATTACGAAATGGCAAAAGCAGCGCTGCAAGCAGGAAAACACGTATTAATCGAAAAACCCACAACTCTAAATGCAGCCGAAGCTAAAGAACTTTACCAGTTAGCCCAAAAAGCAGGCGTGATTGCAGTTGTAGATTTTGAATTTCGCTTTGTACCAGGATGGCAATTCTTTTCGGAACTGCTGTCACAAGGTTATGTGGGTTCAAAGCGTTTGATTAGAATTGATTGGCTAGGTTCTTCTCGTGCTGATGCTGGACGCCCTTGGAACTGGTATTCTCGTAAAGACCAAGGAGGCGGTGCATTGGGATCTTTGGGTTCTCACACTTTTGATTATATTCATTGGCTGTTTGGTCCTGTACGCAAGTTAAACGCCCATTTCACTACGGCGATCGCCGAACGACTAGACTCCAAAACTGGAGTTTTAAAGCCAGTAGAAACCGATGACACCTGTATGCTGATGTTAGAGTTGGCAGATGGGACACCTTGTCAAGTTTCTATCAGCGCTGTGGTTCATGCATCGCGTACTCATTGGATAGAAGTGTATGGCGATCGCGCGACTTTAGTATTAGGAAGTGAAAATCAAAAAGATTACGTACATGGCTTTCGTGTTTTGTCTTCTCAACCAGGTAAAACATTAACTGAAATTGAAATTCCCAATCGGTTATTGTTTCCAGAAAATCACTCCGATGGTCGCATTTCTGCGTTTGTGAGAGTTGTAGATGAATGGGTGCAAGGAATTGAATCAAAAAAACAAATTGTTCCATCCTTACGAGAAGGGATTTACTCTCAGTTATTAATGGATTTATCCCATGAATCTAATAATAGTTCAAGTTGGGTAAATGTACCAAGCTTGGAAGAATTTCTTGCTTAATAGTAGGATAATTAACGTTTCATCGTGAACCTTACTTCATGACTTATTAAATAAAAAATCATAAACTAACAGCATGTATACACCATCACGATTTTCAGCTTTCTATCTTTTGGATGGGGTACGAGAGCTTGTTTGTAGATCAAAATAGAAACGTCACAGGAAACCTGTTTTGGCAAAGACCTTCATCCCCGACTTGCTCGGGGTTTTTTATAATTGATAGGATTTAGTCATTCCCGCTATTTTTTAAAATTGAATCTAGTTTTTCGTAAACAATTTCGGCTTTTTCTTAAACTTTCATTTTCCAAAAATATGTATATTCAGTTACATATTTACGTTTTACTCCTTTGGGATGGTGTGAAATTGTTTTCTTCAAATGAAAATACAATACAACACTGGAATACGCTGCATAAATAAAAGCACAGCATACCCCGACAAGATCGGGGTTTTTTTTGGATATCTACAGTAGCTTCCAACTGCGTCAAACAAAGATACAAAAAACTATTTTCTTACCAAGTTAAGAATTTGTTGTGCAGCACGTTGACCACTGCTAATTGCACCCTCCATATAACCACGATACTCCACAGGAGCAGTATGCTCACCAGCAAAGAAAACTCGACCAGCAGGCTGCGTTAAATGTGACTCAAAACGATGCAACTCTCCTGGTCTAAAGTAGCAGTAGGCACCTCGTGCCCATTCATCAGCACTCCAATCATATGAACGAGAGGCGATAATCTCGGGTGCATCAGGGTGGATTATACGCACTGTTGCTGTCGCTAACTCAGTTGCTTGCTCACACAGCTTTAAACTCCGAGTACCTCCACTGAAACAAGAAAGGATTTTTTCTGTCCCCATCTGAGCAAAGGTTGGTTCCCAGATAGCTTGGTACTCGCTGTCAAGTGAGACAATTCCAAAATTAGGCTTTGACCAAAAACGGTGCGGGTATTGCAGTAGAGTCTTAACAACACCACCGTAAGGTAAGCTAGAAATCGCTTCTCGCTGTGCATCAATAAGCGGTGCTTCTATGGGGATATGATGCAGTACACTCCAGGGGAGTGTCACTATCACGCTCTGAGCTATAACTTCAACCAAACCGTTTGCTGTTTCAACACTGACAGTCACACTGTCATCTATCTGTTGGATACGACGCATAGGAGTACTAGTATGAACTCGCTTCCCTAGATGTTTCGCCAAAGCATCTACTAAACGCGAAACACCACCACGAACTCGCATATTGCTTTTATTGTCCATACCTGCAACTGAAGCAAAAAAACCCACACCAATAAACTCTGGATCAGTAGCAAATAATGAAGAAGCCATCCGACGGGCCATTTGACGAGCAAAAGGTGCAATTGGTTCTGTATTCAACCACTCATCTAACGTCTGTTGCGGATCTTTTTGTTCTTCAAGCAAGCTGTAGAGTTTTGTGTAGAAATTCTCCACGCCAGTATTTTGTTCTTTTGTCAAGGACATAGCGTTACGAAGCATTCCATCGATGAACCAGTAGAGGTCATCAGGAAATTTGCAGGCTGGGTCAAGTTCGATACCGAATTGGGTTGCATAACTTTTCAAAGCAGTGTGGTTATCGTCCACAAACTCAGCACCTAATTCTCCATATTGTGCTGCATTCAGTTGAACAGTATAAGCCCGACCGCCCACGCGTTCACGCGCTTCAAAAACTTGGACATCTATTCCTAAGCGTACAAGTTCATAAGCTGCACTCAGTCCTGCTAGTCCTGCACCAAGGATAATAGTTTGATGTGCCATCGCTTAACTCCTTAAAAAGATGAATTGCCTATAAATAAGAACAACTCCATAGGCAAACTTTATCTCAAAGCAAGTGCACTGGTTTACACATCAGATCGCTTTTAACCTCACCCTCGCTTTTTGCTACCTAAAAATCTTTCCCTCTCCTTACTAAGGAGAGGGATGCCCGGTAGGGCAGGGTGAGGTTCCGTAAGTCGCCAAGCCCCGCACCATCAATGATTTTCGGTGCGTTAGGGCCTTCCGTCCATAACGCAACGCCAGATGCTACAACGGGGGTAACCCCCCTTCTTTCAAGGGTAGGTTTTTTGGAATCTCGAAAATAGTTGAGAAAATTCTCAGGTATTTAACGTAGTTTGGTCGTTTCAGGATTTAAGGGTCGGCTGAAATCGTCAAAAAATGACCAAATCCAAAATACCTACCTTTGTAAGTAACCCCCCTTCGGGTTCACCAGTCGCCTACGGAGGGAAACCCTCCTGCAGCGCTGGATTCACCGCACCGCACTGGCTTCCCTACCTGATTAAAGCTAATGTGAGGCACGATTTTCCGACTAGTGTGTACACCCTAGGTTGCTCCTCACCCGGAATTCACACCTAGCAGACTGTATGTAATATAGAATTATTCACTTATCAAACAGAATTTCCTGCAACCGCGCCAACTATGGCAAGCGGAAAGTTGTTAAAACTTAAAATAAGCAACTATATATATAGTGACATATATAGTGACAACAAACTCATGCCTAGAATAGACCCCGCCAAACTAAAAAAAGTCTCTGTCAGCCTTCCCTTTGGCATCGGTTCCGCTGAATGGGAAGCCGATCCAACTGAACGTCGGGCTGCATGGTCGTTGTATGTTGAACTTGTTACCCGGATTGCTGTTCAACCTCTGGAAGTTGATGAAGGACTGTTGCGTGAGGCGCTGACATCTTTCATCTTTATATAGTCTGTTTGGCATAACACGGGAAGTCCTCAAACAAGCTGGACCAGATGTTGGTGCATCCCGCGAGTCAGTGGGAGGTGTTGCTATAGCCTTGCTGAATAAGGGTTTGCGTCCTTTTCTTGCCAAATGGCATCCACTGTTGCAGACATGGGAAGCACAGCGTCCTCCTCACCTGAGTCTAAAAGAGCATGAGCGCAATTGGTCGCAAGAAGCGAAATTGCGACATGAGTTGGAAGCGTTGAGAAGGGATTTGGAACAATATGCCAATGCATTGGCAATTATTGCTGGTGTAGAACAGTAGTAGAGAAAAGCTGAGGTATGACGATGTCCGAATATAAAGTGTTTCTTTGCCACAACAGTGAAGACAAGCCAGAGGTAAGAAAAATTAAGGATAAGCTACTGGTGCAAGGTATTGAAACCTGGATGGATGAGAAAAATCTCTATGGCTTTGACGATTGGAAGAAAAAGATAACAGAAAATATTCCTCAAATGGATGCTGTTGCTGTATTCCTTGGTTCGTTAGGGTTTGGAGAGTGGCAAAAGTGGGAAATAACACGCACTGACGAAGAAATAAATGGGCCTAAACAGAACAAACTTCGCGCAGGATTGGTTATACTACCTAGTTGCAAACAAAAATTGCAAGAGATTCAGAATCAGTACTACAAAACACCGTATGGGTGGTTATTTAAGCATCACGTGGTTGATTTGCGCGAATCTAAAGCTCCAGTCCAAGAACTAATTCGAGCTATAACAGGAGAGGCGTGGGAGGTAGATGACCTCAGCAGTAAAGGTGATGTAGACTACACCCGATTGCGAGATTTACTAAAAGCAGAAAACTGGAAAAAAGCGCATCAAGAAACTGTCGATGTCATGTCCGAGGCAGCTGGTAGAGAACAAGACTTTGGGCTGGATATCCAATCCATCAAAAACTTTCCCTGCACTGACCTCCGCACAATTGACCAACTTTGGGTAAAATACAGTGGTGGGCGCTTTGGCTTTAGTGTGCAAAACCGCATTTGGGAAAGCGTGGGTAAAGACTACGAAAAGTTTGCCTTACGCGTGGGTTGGCGCTATGGAAAGCCTTTTAGTCCGTCTTTAGGTTTAAAGTCGTTTATGGCCCGCCCTAGTACAATGTTATTAACCTTCTCCACAAATGTCCCCCAGGGACATCTCCCTTGTGTTATCGGGACGGCATCGTTTGGGGGGGAAGCAGTTTGGGTGGGCAGTGAGTTCTCTGCTCTCGCGTCCAGACTTGTAAACTGTAACATATAAGGCTTACACAGAATTGTAAAGATTCGCAAACAAGTGATTTTCCACGAAGTATTGCGGTTTCTACGTTTTCGTTACCTGGCACTGTATCCAATTTGGATCTTCTTCTTGTGCTTGTAGTACGATGCTGGCGAATTGTGGGTTATAACAATTCGCGAAGATAAACTTGCACGCTACTTCTTCTATTTCTTGGTTCGTTGCTTCCCAGTCATTTTGCATCTACGCACTTATTGAATTTCTACATAAAGTTTCTTCCCCAAGGCATTTGCATATTTTTCTAAAGTAGAGATATGTCATTGCGAGCGCAACGAAGACAAGCGTTACAATCGCAAGGGCTGGAGATTGCTTCACTGCGCGATCGCTACGTTCGCAATGACAGGCATTCAAGCGGACATGATATGACTCAAAACCTCACCCTCGCTTGAATCGGCGCTAAAATCTTTCCCTCTCCTTACTAAGGAGAGGGATGCCCGATAGGGCAGGGTGAGGTTCAACTCTCACTTCATTGCCAGACAGTCGGAACCCCAAAATCCAGAAAAAACCAACCTATCTTAACCAGGAGATCAAATATACAGCTTGAGTTGTGTCCCAGCAAATCCGCACATAGTCTTATGTTGTTTACAACCAAACTATGACTTCTGTTAGAAGAATAATTGCGTTTTTACAGCTAGTCTTGACTTATATTCAGGACGGCTCATTCGCTTGAAGATAGGTTGATTTTGACTCCTTTTCCGGAGCCAACCTGTGATTGAGGCGAGTTTGCTCAGGTTCTGAAACTGTAAAAAGTGTTGAAAATTAACGAATGGAGTCTTGTAATGATAAATTTGATTTCTAAGGCATTTGCTCAGATCAATTCTCTATTTAACCAACTTCAGGTAAAACGTTTTTTCGCTGTAGTCCTAGCTGGGTTGCTAGTGCTGACAACAAATGTTACTAATGAGAGTAGTGACAAAAACTTAACCAACAGAGTTAACCAAGCCCTAGAGCGGAACTCTTCCGACAGACCGCAAACAGTAGGAGAATGGTTTAAAGAAGCTCGCGAAACTGAAGGTGCTCCTGGTGAACGCGCCAAAAGAATTGCCGGACAATCAGGAGAAGCTGTAAAAGACTTGGGTAAGGTGTACCCAGATACTGCTGAAAGAACTGCTGACAGTATAAAGGACTAGTATAAAGGACAAAACAAACTAGGCAGATAAACGGGTAAACAGAGATTTTAGAAGACAGGTGACAGGGTACAGGCAAACTGTAACCTGTCACCTATTGCTTTTTTACAGTTACCAGTTATCAGTTATCAGTTATCAGGAGGAAACGGACTCGTCCACCCCAAATACGGTTCGGTTAAGGAGGTTATCTCAAAGGAGATCCCCCCAACCCCCCTTAAAAAGGGGGGCTATCTTATCCATTTACCCCCTTTTTAAGGGGGTCGCCGCAGGCGGGGGGATCTTATCCGAACCGTATAGCGTCCACCCCTTGTTCACTGTTCACTGCGATGCACTGAGCTTGTCGAAGTGTTTACTGCGATGCACTGAGCTTGTCGAAGTGTTCACTGCGATGCACTGAGCTTGTCGAAGTGTTCACTGTTTTAAGCTGGATAAATCCGCAAACGCCGATTTGGTTCTTCCCCAAAGCTATTAGATTTCAGCCGATAGTGTTCTACCAACTCGTGCTGCATTTTCCGCACTTGAGGAGAACGGGGCAATAATTCGACTGGCTGTCCTTTGGGAATCACGATTTGCTCTACAGCAAGTCTTGCTTCTTCCAGCGCGTCCATTTCATCATCACTGGCGCTGTGGAGAAACAGTTGCATTTCGCGATCGTCGTTAACTTCCGGATCGTCCATATTCAGCAACCGCCGCAAGCCTCGGGTAATCTGCGGTAGGGTGCTGGACTTGATCATATGAATTGGTATTTGACGTGCTCTAGCCATTTGCCTTAGTTTGGCGTGGTTTTTGACGTGCGATCGCAACGCCAATATAGCATCAGCACTATCAAGATCTTTTGTCAATGCCACTGGTAAAGAAAGAACCCCAACTACCTGTTCCAATTGGCTGCGGCTAACGCCATAGGGATATACGTGCAGTGGCAAATCTTCGCCGTTAGGTCCTGCATGTCTAGTAGTGGTGGAGTCGAAATCAAAGCCATCAAAACCGTTAAAGGATTCATCGAGTAAGCGGTCAAACTCACTAACTCCAGAACTCTTTTGGCTTTGTTGACCAGACAATGTCGGTAGGGGTATCATTTGCCCAGTTGCACGCCAGCCGTTTGTCTGTCGTGCTGGTGCTGGGAAAGATTCTTCTCCCCCGAGTGTTTGTCCACGACCGTTGATTGCGGTAAGCTGACGAGTGACGTTCACATTGCCATTGTCATCCACAGTTCTGACTTGCGGACTAGGCTGACGCCCCCGTAGGAGAGTATCAACTGTGTCAGCGACGCTGTCGTGAACTACCCAGCGTTGCCGTTCTAACATTTCCACGGCAATCTCGAAAGTGGGAGGTGCTTTGCGTTCTAAAACTGTCTTTTGAGTTCCTCGCCGTCTGGCTTCATCGTCTCCCAGTGTCACAGCCTGGATACCACCAACCAAGTCAGCAAGCGTCGGATTTTTGATCAGGTTTTCAATCTGATTACCATGAGCAGTTCCTACCAACTGGACACCTCGTTCGGCAATAGTACGAGCTGCTAAGGCTTCCAGTTCTGTACCAATTTCATCAATAACGATGACTTCTGGCATATGGTTTTCCACAGCTTCAATCATCACTTGATGCTGTTGTTCTGGATGAGCCACTTGCATCCGCCGTGAGCGACCGATCGCGGGGTGGGCAACGTCACCATCTCCGGCGATTTCGTTAGAAGTGTCAATGATCACTACTCGCTTTTGGAAATCATCCGCTAAAACACGGGCAATCTCCCGTAGTGCAGTGGTTTTACCCACACCAGGGCGTCCTAGCATGAGAATTGATTTTCCAGTTTCTACCAAATCGCGGATCATGCCAATTGTGCCGAATATTGCCCGACCAACACGACAGGTTAAGCCGATAATCTTACCACTGCGGTTGCGGATGGCACTAATCCTGTGCAGGGTTTGCTCAATTCCTGCTCGATTATCCGCGCCAAAGGTTCCCACTCTCTTGATGCAATCATCTATCTGTTCTTGCGTAACAGGTGTTTCGCCCAGATACTCTGCTTGATTGGGAAAGCGAGCTTCAGGACGACGACCCAAATCCAAGACCACTTCTACTAGGCTATCTCGTTGAGGATGCTTTTCTAGTATCTGCTGCAAATCTTGGGGTAAAATGTCCAACAATTTTTGAAGATCGTCTTTAATCGTCATGCTTTTTATGGTGACGTTTTTTAGAGATACTTGGACACTTGTAGTACGAGGAGGATCACCCCGCCACCAGAAAGTGTCCGCAACGCGCGAATCGGGAACAGTGTTCCCTACTGCTGTGACTTGAGCTGGGAAACGAGAGAATGTGCAAGCGAAACCGCTTGAGCGAGCAATTCTGGTTCTTCTTCTAAGCGGACAGTTGTTTTAAGACAAGCATTTTTCACCTCCCTTGCTTCTAATTGCTCAAGAATTGGTGACAGTAGTACCCGGGCGTAACTACCGTAAGCGATACCAGCAATGGAAGAGGACGAAGAGGACGAAGAGGAATAAGCTTCCCCCGCTCTCTTCAGAAGATCCATTGCCTTCAACTTGGCAACAGTGTAGCTGTTGGTTCCACCAGCTAATTGCACATATCCCGGTAATTTAGCTGCCAAGACTTTTTGCCCTAATTTTACGGCGGCCTGAGTGGTACCATCACCAATATCCCCACTCATCGGACGACCGTCAGTCTGCCAAATTAAAGCACACGGTATGGGGGCAATTACGTTATAAAGGGCGTGAAGATAGTCAATCAGACCGTCTCCATCTGGACAACTGATGGCGACTAACTTCAAACGATCAACCCAAGGTAAAATCGCTTGCCACAATCTTTTAAATTCTGTCAAACGCCCAACATTTGTATGAATTTCTACGGCATCTACTCCTGATGACAGGATCAATGGTGCGATCGCTCCTGGCGTTGATACATATGATCTTGTATAAATTATATTGTATGGACAAACGGGTATGCAACGACCACACCCGTAGCATTTTTGTGATATAATCCCTGATGATTCGTTTTTTATACTATTAAAAACAATTGCTTGGGCTGGACAAATCCTTTCACATGGTCTATCACATTCCTTGGGGCATTCTGTAGAATTAAACTCAGCTTTGCGGAAATGTGGATCTTCCCCGTCGTTGAGACTAACCATCAACAGGGGAGACCTTCCAGGCAAGCCAAATCCTTGCTGCCCAGCAACCTCTGATAAGGCAGAGGCAGCTTGCAGCCCATCTTTGGCTGCGGCAATAACAGCTGGATCAGCCGCAACATCTATGCAGTCAGCGCCAGCCAAAGTGTAGGCTAGTGTTAAACTTCTAACCGCAGGCAGATGTTGGTAGCTGGCCCCGCAGATGAGCTTGAACCAGTGACCTTGTTTGAGGGATCGTAAAGGGTTTAACAGATGAGTCACATCTCTATTATGCTATGGGACGGAAAAATGTAAGAGGTGGCTCACAAAAGTTTTGATGATTATTTTTTTCTATTTCAATGAAGAAAACTCTTGTTTTCAAGTCTTGCGTAAGATTTTGTTGAGAAGCTGTATTTTGGGAGTTTGATGACGATATTGGTTGTGTTGTGAAGGGCTGAGCAGTTGAACAGGTTAATTGTATTTATAATCACCCAGTAGTTGATTATGTATTTGGATGCTTGACTGGGATTTCGATGATAAACTCTGCTCCTTCTCCTGGTAAGGAGTTGCAACTAATTTGTCCTTGATGTTTTTGTACCACAATCTGATGGCTGATTGCTAATCCCAGTCCACTGCCTTTACCAACAGGCTTTGTCGTAAAAAATGGGTCAAAGGTTCTTGCTCGCACTGACTCATCCATACCAAGTCCATTGTCAGTGATACTAATCTTGACTATATCATCTGCCAACTCTGTACGAATACGAATCACAGGAGCACAAATTGTGGAGCTAACGTCATGAGTTGGTGAGTTGGTAAAGTGTAATGGTCTTATCCTTAGGCCATCTTCCCATTGGCAGATGTGTTGCTCACAAAACTTGTGCTCATCTTCCCCTATTAGGTGAAATTTTGGATGGCTTTTGCTACTAAGACTTGTGTTCATTTCTCCACCAGAAGGAGAGCACATCTGGGACTCACTGTGCCAGTGTGTTGACTCCAAAGCATCGATCGCATTATTCAAGATATGCAGAAACACTTGGTTCAGTTCGCTAGCATAACAAGTGACAGGCGGCAAATTGTCATATTCTTTTACGACAACAATGGGACAACGATATGTTGTTTCCTTGAGTCGATGCTGCAACATCACCAAAGTACTGTCTATACCTTCATGAATGTTTACCGACTTCATCTGGGCTTCGTCAACCCGAGAAAATTTTTGTAGCGCTAGTACAATGTGCCGAATGCGATCGGCACCTCTGTTCATAGCACCTAATAAGTTTTTCAGGTCATACATCAAAAAATTTAGGTCTATCTCCTGAACAATTTGCTCAATCTTTGGTGTAGGATGTGGATATTCTTGCTGATAGAGCGAAATCACACCGACCAGTTCTTGCATATATTGCGCAACATATTCAAGATTGCCATAAATAAAACTGATTGGATTATTCACCTCATGGGCAATTCCGGCAACCAATTGCCCCAATGCGACCATCTTCTCATTTTGAATTTGTTTAACTTGAGCAGCTTTTAAATCGTCAAGAGCATTTTGCAACAAAAGATTTTTTTCTTGAAGTTTAATTTCTAATAGACGCAAGTTAATCTGATTTTCAATTCGTAAGATAACTTCCGCCACAGAAAAAGGTTTAGTGATATAGTCTACACCTCCCACATCAAAGGCTTTTACTTTATCTATCACATCATCTAAAGCACTAATAAAAATCACTGGGATTTCACAAGTTCTCTCGTCATCCTTAAGTTGCTGACAAAGCTCATACCCATTTACTCCTGGCATGTTAATATCAAGCAATATGACATCAGGCAAAACCATTTGACACGCCATCAGTGCCATTTTGCCATTTAAGGCTTTACGAACTTCATAACCTTGTGTAGTCAGCATTGCTGACAACAGACGTAGGTTGTCTGGTGTATCATCAACGACTAGAATATTGCCTTTATATTCTTGACCTTGATTTCTATGCATTTCAAAAAAACTGATATGGCAATTTGAGAGATATTTGGCACGCAAGACAAATTTCAGCTTAGTCTGCTGAAATCTGTCTGTTACCATCATGCATCAAATTTACCACCAAGAGTGGTCCAAGTTAGTTTACCCACCTCTCCATCTACAGTTAAACCAGCTTCTTTCTGAAATGCTTTGACAGCAGCTTCCGTTTGAGGACCAAAATTTCCATCTGCGCTTCCTGCGTTGTACCCTCTTGCATTCAGCACTTTTTGCACAGCCTTGACATCATCTCCTATCCTTCCTTGACGAACATTACGTCTAAGTATTGGTAATACAAAGCCAGAATATGTCAAATTCCAAGCTTCACTCCGTTCTCCTTCCTTAGGAATACGCCAAATTGATGAGCCAGGATAGTTATTCAGGTAATCTTGAAGTTCTGCGGCTGTTGCAGGTTTTGCTGTATCACTTTCCGAATCCCAAACGGGTAAGATTGGTTTTTTCAAACCCAAATTTTTGTAAGCATCTAGACAATCTTTAACTTCTTCTGGAGTCGTAGGTTTGAAAGTGAACTTCTCAAAATAGATTTGTAGGAACGCTAAGTCGCAATACTTATCCAAAATCTGCCAAGGAACATTCGGGTGGAGTCGAGGATTTCCAAAAGTTGTATATCCTAAAGTTCCTTCCTTAACGATCATACGCACAGCAGAAAGAAGCTTGTCTACATTTGTATGTGTGCTCTTGTCTTCTACTTCTTTTTCTAAATCAACAATATAGCCATCCAGTCCACAGTTAAGAGCTTGCCTAACCTTTACAATTTGTCTGGCAATATCAGCAGTACCATAGTGATATCCCCATCCATACACTTCGATCTCACGAGACTTAAATTCCTGAATAATTTCTGGAGAACACTGCCAATTCCAAAAAGTTGGTTTACCTTGATATTTCCCATCAAAAACCTTAAGATAAACACGCTGTACTTTTCGTTCAACAAGCTTGTCCAGATAATCAGCGCGAATCTCTGAAAGCTTCCAAATCCAAACTCCGTTGGGATATTGTGCCATATTCTTTAGTTCTTTATTTCGTAAAAATGACAGGCAAGTAAAGTATACCCATAGATTTTATAGATTGTTTCCTAGAGTATCGTCTACAAGCTTTGCCTGTAACTGCTTCAATAATTTATCTATTAATTCCAGACGATTTCAAAAATTTGTTGTGCAATTGGGTCATTATATGGCATATTGCTTTTTCTGCTTCAGTTTTGGTGATAATCAGCCATGAGAACTATCTGGGTAAATGAACAACTTGATCCATCTGGAATGATTTATGCCTGTATTGCTTGCTGTAACGAGTCCCAAGCCAAAGACTGTCATGAGTCCTTTAAGCAAAATTTAACTGAGGAGCAAAAGGCATGGGGGTGGGTGGCGCGGTTGCGAACAGTTAATTCTTGGGATGACGTTCCGGTGAATGCTTTAAAGTTGGATTGAAGCCGCAAGTCAGAATTCGGAATTCCGACGATTGCAAATCATCCACAGAAAACCGATAAATGAGCGCACGGAAATTACGACGCTCTTGCAGCATGCTCTTGGGGTTCGCCGATTCCCCAGGTTTCCCCTGTTGTGAGGAAACCTAGTCGAGGACTGGCTCATATCAAGTCCGGATGATCACAAGTCAATTGCGAAGCGCGCAGCGGACTTGTGATAACTAATTAACCGGACTTGATATCACTTTTGACGTGAGTTCGATGCGCAAGAGCGTCTGACAATTCAAATAGGACTGCCATAGGACAGTGAAAATCAAAAACATATCATAAAAGGTAAAAGAAAGATTAAAGATTTATTAAAGATAAGTAGAATACTAGAAACAGCTTAAAAGTATCTCTTCTAGTAGGAAAAATTGATATTTATTTTGACTATTTAAGAGTTATCATCAAAAAAAAAGATCGATGTCAAAAACTTGTAAAAACCAAATAAAGTTGAGTGCAATATCCGACAGTTTACACTTCTGCTGGAGGCTGTCCCATTAATTTGGTTGGCAAAAGGGGACAAGCAGTTCAAATTTCAATTCATGTTCCTAGTCTGTATATCTGTGCCAACCGCGAGCAGATATTACCAGATTGGAAAAAACAGCTTTTCTTGTGGGTGGTGATTGTTTTACAGCAATCAAGATATGAACTTGTAGAAAGTACACCGAAAATTGAGACAGAAAAACAAAGGTTGCGGGAAAAGTTTATGAGATTTGGCTGTGATGTGGCATTTAATCTGCGCGATCGCCATTATTTAACAGACCTAATCGACCCCCGCACTGGTTATCCTTTGCTTTCCCGTCCAGGGAAAATTCTGCACGATGATACCGCAGCTGTAAAAGCTTTACTGCATTATCCGGTTATTCAGAACAAATGCCGTTTATTAGTCCACCCGAAGTGGGGAATGGCAGTTTATCCTGGAATTTTGATATCACAAGCTCCCCCAATGATCATAGAGTGGGTTATCAAGAGCATAGCCCCCCTGCATGACTGGAAGATAAAAGATTAAGGATGAAAAATTTATACTTTCTATTCAGCTTGTTTGTACTCTTGATACCATTGCACAAAGCAATTTATACCTTGTTCCAGGGGTGTACTGGGCTTAAATCCAACATCACGCATCAGGTCATCTACATCGGCATAAGTTGCAGGAACATCTCCCGGTTGGATCGGTAATAAGTTTTTCACGGCTTTCTTGCCAAGCGCCTTTTCTATTACTTCAATGAACGTCATCAATTCCACAGGATTATTGTTACCAATGTTATAAAGCCTGTAAGGAGCATTACTGTTTGCTACGTTGGCTATGTTGGGTTGAGGTGGTTTAAGCATCACCCGAAAGACGCCCTCGACAACATCGTCAATGTATGTAAAATCTCGCTGCATTTTACCGAAGTTGTAGACATCAATGGGCTTGCCTTGTTGTATCGCTTTTACAAATTTAAAATATGCCATATCTGGTCTTCCCCAAGGACCATAAACTGTAAAAAAGCGTAGCCCGGTTGTTGGAATGTGATAAAGATGACTATAAGTATGGGCAATCAGTTCATTTGCTTTTTTAGTCGCAGCATACAGTGAAATAGGATGGTCAACATTATCATTGACAGCGAAGGGAACTTTGGTGTTGATGCCGTAAACAGAACTTGAAGATGCAAATACTAGGTGCTTGATTTGACTTTGGCGGCATCCTTCTAAAAGGTTAACAAAGCCTGTAACATTGCTATCTATATAAACCCAAGGATTTTGTAAAGAGTAGCGTACGCCTGCTTGGGCTGCAAGATTGACGACATAATCAAAAGTGTAGTTTTGAAAGAGTTTCGCAACCTCAAGGCGATCGCTTAACTCCAAAAACTCAAACGTAAACCCAGACTGCGGGATAAGCTGCGCCAAACGAGCTTTTTTTAGGTTGACATCATAATAGTCATTTAAGTTGTCAATGCCTATCACCTCGACACCTTCTTTCACAAGACGTTGTGCTAAGTGATAGCCAATGAATCCAGCAACACCAGTAATCAGTACCCTCATCATCAATATCCCTCAAAAGTCTATAACAGCCATGATAATCATTGCTTCAACTACAGCCATCGCTGTAGCCAGGAATTCTAGTGGGGGGATTTTCACTAGCAGGCTGACGTAGTTTTTAGTCTGGGTGTGCTATTCGCCGAAGCAGAAAAATCATATGAAAAAATAAATTGTGTGAAGGTGAGGACTATAGCGCTTGATGGTTTTGGGTGCAATACACCGTCAAGCTTCAGTTATAGGCGATACATACAAGCTAAAGTCTCCAGCTTATCGCCGTTCGCGTGGTTGCGTTCTTGAGAATTGTGCAAGATTTCAGTCTAATGAACTTCAATCAAATTGATGTCAGATTTAAACTTATAATAATTTCAGAAAAAAATTGAAGAAATTTTTTCTCTTATACTCATGAAAAATGACAATGTCGTAGTTTATCATTACCATAAAAAATAGCAATGTGCAACAACTTAAAGTAATATCTGAGACTTGTTTGCTTAACCAAACCTGATAATTTTCACTAAAAAATCTATAAGGGTTCTGGCTCGAATGAAAGACAGATTCATCTACTACAGCCTGCGTATTCTCTGACAAGTTACTCAGAGAGTGTTTATATCTGTGGTTGTTTAAGTCTTTGATGTACTGGACTCAATTGAAAACTCTTATAGTGATTTTCCCTGCATAAACAGGATACGAAAAAAACGCTCATTAGACATATACCCGAGGAAGAATTTATATGCGGATTCCAGCAGCAACTTATCGAATTCAATTCAATTCAGAATTTGGTTTTGATGCCGCAAAAGCAATTACAAACTATCTGGTAGAGTTGGGAATTTCTGACCTCTACGCTTCTCCTATTTTCAAAGCCAGACCCGGAAGTAGTCATGGATATGACGTTGTTGATCCCACTCGGTTAAATCCAGAATTAGGAACTCAAGAAGCTTTTGAAAGTTTAGTCCAAGAATTACAACAGCATAAGCTCGGTTGGTTACAGGATATTGTCCCTAATCACATGGGTTATGATAGCCAAAATAAATATTTGATGGATGTGTTGGAATACGGTATACATTCCAACTATGTTGATTACTTTGATATTCCTTGGAATGCTCCTTTTGCTAGAAACTACGAACCAATATTGGCTCCATTACTGGGCAACTTTTACGGAGAGTGTTTAGAAAATGGCGACATTCAACTTAAGTATGACGAGACAGGACTAAGCGTTAACTATTTTAGTTTAAAGATTCCTCTTAAATTAGAATCTTACGCCAATTTGTTGAGTGAGAATTTAGATAAATTGGCTCAAGCTTTAGGAAGAGAGCACCCGATATTTGTGAGGTTGCTTGGTGTCTTGTATATAGTAAAAAGTCTTCCTTCAGAAACAGTAGCACAGCAAAGACAAGACCAAGCAGCTTTTGTAAAAGGACTTCTTTGGGAATTGTATACAGAAAATCCGGAAGTAAAAACGTTTATTGATGAAAATCTCCAACTTTTTAATGGTGAACCAAGAAAGCCAGAAAGCTTTGATCTTTTAGAAAGTTTACTTTCGGAACAGTTTTTCCGCCTCTGTTACTGGAAAGTTGGGGCGGAAGAAATGAATTATAGAAGATTTTTCGCTGTGAATGAGTTGATATCAGTCAGAGTAGAAAATTTCAAGGTTTTTGAAAAGACTCATAATTTGATTAATAAGCTAGTCAGTGAAGGTAAGTTTACAGGCTTGCGAATTGACCACATTGATGGTTTATACGATCCAAAACAGTATTTAGACAGGTTGAGAGAAAAGACGGGAGATACATATATTACTGTTGAAAAGATTTTACAGCCTGGAGAAGACTTACCAAATAACTGGTCAGTTCAAGGTACATCTGGCTATGATTATCTGAATTACATCAACGGAATTTTTTGTAAAACTGAAAACGAAGATAAGTTTACTGAAATATACTCAGGTTTTACAGGGCTAACAACATCTTTTGAGGAAATGGTTGCCGACAAAAAGCACCTCATTCTAGAGAGAACGTTAGCCGGGGATATTGATAATATCACTTCTCTTTTAAAGAAAATTGCGAGTAAGCATCGGTATGGAAATGACTTTACAATCAATGGTTTAAAGCGAGCACTTGCAGAAGTCCTTAGTCGCTTTCCTGTTTACCGGACTTACGTTACTAAAGAGGGTATCTCTGAAATTGATCGCGCTTATGTTCATGAAGTGATTGAAGCGACAAAACCACACACACCATTCTTGAACCATGAATTAAACTTGATCGAGAAATTGCTGTTGCTGGAATATGATGATGATACTACTCAAACTGAGAAAGACCAGTGGCTTTACTTTGTCATGAGAGTGCAACAGTACACAGGACCATTGATGGCGAAAGGGGTCGAAGACACTGCTTTCTATGTTTATAACCGTTTTATTTCTTTAAACGAAGTCGGTGGCGAACCGAGTCATTTTGGTATTAGTACTTCAGAATTCCATGAGTTTAATCAAAAACGCCAGAAGCAATGGTCTGGTGCTATGAGTACTACCTCTACTCATGATACTAAACGATGTGAAGATTCTAGGGCAAGGCTGAATGTTCTTTCCGAAATTCCAGAGGAATGGGAAAAACAAGTTCGCAAGTGGAGCGAAATTAATAGTTCCCACAGAAAGACAGTTGACCAGTTAACAATGCCAGATAGGAATGATGAATATGTTTTGTATCAAGCACTTGTAGGAGTCTTTCCATTTAAGGAAGAAGAGTTTCCCTCTTGTATTGAACGGGTCAAAGATTATGTGATTAAAGCTATCAGAGAAGCGAAAGTTCATACGGAATGGCTACGAGAAAATAGCGTTTACGAAAATGCTTTTACTGATTTTGTCACGGCAGTTTTTGAACCCTTGAAAGACAATCCATTCTTAAAAGAGTTTTTGCCTTTCCAAAGATGGGTTGCTGAGTATGGTATCTACAATACTCTTTCTCAAACGCTACTGAAAATTACTTCGCCTGGAGTTCCCGACTTTTATCAAGGAACTGAACTATGGGATTATAGCTTAGTTGATCCTGATAATCGCCGTCCGGTTAACTTTAAAACTCGGCAATCTTATCTCAAAGCAATAAAGGAACAGGCAAAGACAGATATTCTCAAGCTAATAGATGAGTTACTTGCTAATAAGGAAGATGCCAGAATTAAACTGTTCCTCGTTGTCCAAGCTTTGAAAGCAAGGACAGAATATTTACAAGTTTTTCAGCAAGGCGACTATTTACCTTTAGAAGTGAGTGGCAAGTTTAAAGAGAATATCATTGCCTTTGCAAGGAATGATGGAAATAAGACGATTATTACCATTGCTCCCCGCTTTTTTACAAGCTTAATTCAACCGGGAGAGTACCCGCTAGGACAAGATATTTGGAATGATACGAGCTTGAAGTTACCTACACAAGTCACATCGTGGAAAGATGCGATAAGCGAGCAAACTGTTGAAGCTAATGGCACTTTGCTGATTGGCGAAGCGCTGAAATACTTCCCTGTGGGTTTGTTGGTTAGTCAAGGCTAGTACCGCTGAGTCCCAAGGGGACACGCGCAAGGAACGCGGAATTCAAAATTCAAAATGGACTGCGTCCCGCTGCGCTAACAAAATTCAAAATGCTGATTATGTGGACTTTTCGTTGATTTTGAATGGTAGGTTTATTTCCGCCGCGTTGTACTAGCGGGACTTAAACATTTTTGAGGTAGAAATAAGCCCCAAACCCATGCAGGACAAGGCAAATACACCAAATGCTAAAAAATGCCTGAAACCCAGATATATCAAGAAACTAGACAAAACGATGTCAAAGTCCCTCTATATATAGATTTGAGGTTATTTTCTGGCTACTTTTTGTCTAAGTCCCACTAGTTTAAGTTAACTTATCATTCTTGCTCAAAATCCTTTGAAACCTCACCCTGCCCTATCGGGCATCCCTCTCCGCGATTTCGGAGAGGGATATATTTTAGATTTTAGGTTGGGTTAAGCGAACGCGAGTGCGTGCGCCTTGCGCTTACAAGGAGGGCATTGCCGCCCACAGCGCTGCCTCCTTATGACTCAGGAATTGCTACTGTATCTCTAACCCATGACATTAGTCACACTTAGGATCGTAATAAAGTAACAGTCAAGTCAGTCACATTTTCTCTACTGTATGACAGCTTCCTATTCCTACTATAGATATCAAGTCGGTTAAATTCTTAAGCCGATTGAACCAAAGATAATTGATCAAAGTGGTCAAAGGAAGTTTATTAATGAAAAAGATAATTGCAGGTACATTGCTAGCTTTACCCTTGGCTGTTGCCTCCATACCAACACAGGCTTCAGCATTAGAGATTCGCGTAGATCCTGGCTTTCACAGACCTATACGACAAGAGGTAATAGCTAGCCGATATGATCGACGTCGATGGGTTCCTGCACATTGGGAAAGACGAAATGGCCGTCGGGTATGGATTCGTGGTTACTATCAGCGTTACTAGGAGCAAATACCGTTCCAGTTAAGCTACTTTTCAGTTGAATAAGGTGAGAAAAGTAAGGTGAGTTATCAAGAGTGCAACTACCTGGTTACAAGAAGGTGAAAAAAATCTACTTCTAAAGCGAAGGAATGGCATTTTTGTCACAAGATGACAAGTTATTCAACCATTCCTCAGCTTCTTTGTACAATTTAAACTTACGTTCATCCCGGCGAAAATCTGCTGTATGAACCATTCTTCTGCCATTTATCCATGTTGCACCGTGGTACTTGTGCAGCAGTTCATGATACAAAACAAATTCTACCACAAACTTAGGAATACTTGCATTGTCAAGAGTCAAAGCAATCATTACCTTGTCTCTTGCTGACTCATAATGACCAAATTTGCGATAAGTGTTAATCCTGCCCCAAATCAGACGTGGTTTGACTAAAGAAGAAGCAAAATATTCATGATTGACTTTGTGAAATAACTCATTCAGGTCGTAGTACTTTCCTTTGGCATTTTCTACAACGACTTCAGTAATGACATCAAGTTCTGTCAAGACATAACTGTATTCTTCACTTTCTGCATAATTTCTAATAAGTCTTGTACTATGTTGACATTTCCCAAATAAAGCCAATTTCACTAGCGCTTCTAAGGTTTCATCGCTAGCGTTGATGAAACCTTCACTCAGGATAATAGTCATACCTACTAAAGAACGTTTGTATTTACATAACCCGGCTATTTGGGTTAATTCAACAACAATATTGACCAACTGTTGCTGATGCGTTTCACAGAGCGTTTGAGCAATTTGCTTTATTTTATAAGTCGTTTGTAGGTGAAGTTGAAGGTTGCTTTCATGAGTCAAAAACTTCATCCATGCATAAATGTGACGTGAGCACTTTGTAAGATTAGCTGGTGTTGCTTGCGATTGCGCACAGATTTTTTCAATCGTTGCAACAACTTGAGTTATGGTTTGAGTCAGTTCTTGTATTTGAATCGTGTTTGGTGTCGCAGTTGAGGCTAAATTGGAAATCCTGTCCAAGACTGCGCGTTGTTGCGTCTTGATGTTCTTAAGGTGGATTGTCTGCATTTGAATTTATCGCCTTGCTGACTCATAATTTGCTACCCTGTTTTTAAGATACAAGGTTAAGTAGAGCGATCGCTCTATTGCTCTACTCAAGAAACCTCTGATATTAAGTTCGTTTGATTACTTATCATTCTTGAAAAAGCGTCACTCTGCAGGCACATCGAAGACTGTTCCATCTACCGCCATCACCTACAGTCCTCCATAAACGCTCAAGGATTGCTTGTTGAAATAAACTACAGATACAAGTTAGTAATAAATAAAACTATTAGTGCTGGGTGGAATGCGCCACTAGCATCCATGATCGCCTCATAAAAACGCAGTGCATGAACATCGCCTTTGGCGATCACAAAGAACAAGTCCTTGAAAAAGGACTTTAGCTTAAAGACAGGGAACTTATTCACTGTATGCACTAATACGGTGGATAAGCATAATCATCTTCATCCGGATAAACGTAGGAACTAGAAACTCCTGCCATCTCCATCCGAGGTGTCTCCGCTTTCATAGTTTCCTTTCCAAAGTCTTTGTACTCTTCAAAAGTCTTAGAGATAATTTCAGACTCTTGGGAATCGGAAGCAATCAGGTAGTCTGTTAAACTGGCAACTGTGGGATGTTTGTAGTCTACAGTTGAAGCTACCAAAACTGTGTTCGGTTCAATTCCTCTTTCTTCACAATTGATAATAGGGCAAAAAATTCCGTGAGCGTGGAATAGTGCACCTTTTGGTGTCAGAGGCTGCTTGCGGTATCCAGCATAAGCCCTTTCTAGTTCAGCAGCGAACCCGCTAGTGACTTTACCTTGTTGGTACTCAGAGTAAGCCTTGCTGAAACTTGCTCCTGCTGCTCCATTAAGAGTTAACTGTAGAGGGGATTCATGTAAAAACTTTTTATTTTCTCCTATTAAATAAATTAAATAGCGAGTAAATGTTTTAAATTTAAGTTTGTCTGCTAAAAAAGCATCATAATTGTCTTTGAGTGTACCCAATTTCACACCAGTTTCTCGGTCTTTAACAGATAATGGTCCCCGACGCACGACGACTATCCGAGGAGTGGTAGTGATAAACACCGTTTCGACTCCAGAGCTAAATTCATGCTCTAGCTCATGCCAATTGTCATCGGGTTGAAAACCCACTAACGTAGCATTATCCGGTTTAATTGCCAAACCGTGAGGCTGTAAGCCATTTGTGCCATAGCGAGGATTAATCATCTGACACCAAGGGATGACTTGAGAAGCAGGTGCATTATACTTCTCATCCTCAAAGTCGAATTTTACAGATAATTTCATCGTCTTAGGCGCTTGTCAGTGTTTTGCAGATCAAGTTTACATGGTTTAGCAATGCTTGAGGTTTCAATTCACTTAGTGGCTTGAAACACAATCAATGTTATGAGTAAAAGCACTCAATAAGTTTCTTCAGCAAGTCATGCATAATATACTCAAAATTTTAACAAATGCCGGTCATTGCGGCTATTTGGGGTATTTGGTTAAAATGGGCACATGTGCGACAACACGTCTAAAATGAGGTGAAAACAGGCTTAACCTGCTTTCAACTCATGGTCTTTTATAATTATCGCAAATTGGTGTAAAAGTCAACAATTTGTTCTGTGATTTCAGAAACACTCATACCATCTGTCGTTATTTCAACAGCATCTGGAGCTTTTTGTAGGGGGGATACTTTGCGAGTGCTGTCTTTCCAGTCACGTTCAGCGATATCCTTTTCCAGCTGCTGTATACTAACTTCTGGTTGACCAAGTCTATGAAAGTCTTGCTGGCGTCTACGAGCACGCTCGCTGACAGAGGCGGTGAGAAAGATTTTTACTTCTGCATCAGGGAAAACTTGGGTACCTATGTCCCTGCCTTCTGCAACTAAACCACCTTTTTTACCCCAATTCTGCTGTTGTTTGAGCAGTGCTTGACGTACAGCACTTTGAGCGGCGATCGCTGATACTTTAGATGTCACCTCGTGAGTACGAATTGCTTGGGTAACATCAATATCGTTAATCCAAACCTGTACTGGCGTTTGTAAGTCTTTGCTAGGGGTTAGTTCAATCACACACTGGCTGACTAGTTCTGCGATCGCACACTCATCGTCTAAAGCCATTCCCTTTTGCAGCACTAACCAAGTGACAGCACGATACATTGCTCCTGTATCTAAATACACTAAACCCAGGTTTGCTGCGACTTGACGAGCAACAGTAGATTTTCCAGCTCCGGCAGGTCCGTCTATGGCGATGATGGGTTGGCGAGCGCGCAGAATGATGTTATCAATCAAACGTGTAGAACCAAGACGAGCAGCGATCGCGAGCATTCCTTCTTCCTCAATTTTTTCTTCTATAAGCATCAACGTATTTGGTTCAACCAATTCAATATATTCCACTAAAACAGAACTGAACATTGCCACTTCTTGCCGTACCGCCGCTATGAGGGCTTTTGCATCACGAACTCCTGCGCTAAAAGCTGCTTGAGCGTTTTGCAAACCACGATACAACACTGATGCTTGTTGCTTTTGTGTTGCGGTCAAATATTGGTTACGAGAGCTTACGGCAAGACCAGATGCTTCTCGCACCGTAGGACAAGCAACAATCTCTATTGGAAAATTCAAATCAGCTACAAGCCGTTTAATAATGGCAAGCTGCTGACCGTCTTTTTGACCGAAATAAGCTCGGTCAGGCTGCACCAAGTTGAAAAGCTTGGTGACAATTGTGGCTACACCTTGGAAATGACCCAGCCGAGTACGACCACACAAGCCTGATATCATAGCAGATGGCGGGATAACTTGTGTAACTTTTGATTCTTGTACAATCTTCTGGGCAACTCCCATCTCTTCCGGAGTAGGAGCAAAAATTGCATCGACTCCTGCTTGTGAGCAAAGTAATTGGTCTTGCTCTGTTGTACGAGGATAGCGTTGGTAATCTTCGTTTGGACCAAATTGCAGCGGATTTACGAAGATACTGACAATCACTATGGCATTTTCTTGCCGTGCCCGTTGAATTAAGTTTAAATGACCTTGATGCAACGCTCCCATCGTAGGAACCAAACCAACAGCTGTGTGGGATCGAGCAGTGACCTCAAATGCTAACAGCTGCGCTTGATCCACAAGCTGGTTTTCAAAACGGTGTTGAGCTAAATAGCAGCGTAAAGCTGCGACTGTTGTTAACAGGCGCACAAAAATACCCCTAGTGTTGTCTATCTCTCCCCAGTAGTTTATATCTGAATTTGAGGAGTAGACCAGCAGCTAGGGGGATTGATGAGGAGGTATGGAGCACAGGAGAATAAATCACTTCCTGACGTTTTCTCATCTTCCTCATTCCCCTCATTTCCACGGCAGGTACAAAGGGGAGAACTCCCAAGGACGCACTCTGCCTCCTCATCCCCGGTTCTTACCTTCCTAACACTTCTATCCGCACAGGTGCAACACCGCTACCCATCATTCCTAAAATCCGCGCTGCACCAACAGAAATGTCAATCATTCGACCTCGAATATATGGTCCTCGATCATTAATTCGCACTACTACTGAACGACCATTACGCGTGTTGGTAACACGGACTCGCGTTCCAAAAGGTAAGCTGCGATGGGCAGCAGTCATCCCTTCTGGATTAAATCTTTCACCAGTAGCAGTGCGGTTGCCAGAACCATCATAGCCATAATAGGAAGCTACTCCTTTTAGTCCTTTGACTATCTGTCCTGGCAAATCTGGCACGGATATTTTTGGTATTTGTACCAGGGTTTTTGCGGGTAAGTTAGCAATTTCATTCAGGGGAGATGCCTGACCTACTAATCTTCGCAGACGATTTGTGGCTTGCAGAGCATCTTTAGCTCGATCTTTGGTTGTATCTGCTAGCCATGTATGATCATCAATTTCCACGATTTCGTCGCCATTTGCCTTGATGATATAGCGACCTTGTACTGATTGCTGACCAGCTTGGCCATTTTTCTGCTGGCTCTGATTTGCTGTGGACTCACCTGCTGCTATCCAACTCACCGTAATCTTGTTGGCGTCCACTTTGTCCCAGATCAGCTGGTTTATCTTAGCGGCTACGACCGAAGCCCTCTGAACCGGGTCATCTTTAGTTGAGTTAGGTTGGTTTTTGACATCTATGCTTTCCCCAATTGATACTACCTTTGTTGGGCTGCTTGTATTTGTGCTGCCAAGCTTTGTGCCATTTTCATCACTAAATGCACCAACTTTTGTCTGGGCACTTGCAGTTGGCTGCTGACCAACATTTTCACCCACAAACGTAAGAACCGGAATTTTACGAATATAGAGTGTTGCCGCTTGACGTCCTGCGACTTCATGAGCCTGAATTTCAGTCATCACAGCATTAGAAGCAGGGTTTTCCGCTGGGGATTTGTATTCTCCTACTTTCACCACGTCACCAGAAGGAAGTGACGAACTTGGAGACGTTTCCTTGGTCGTTTGGGCGCGACCTACAGATTGTGTCCCGAAAACAGTAGAAAAGATAGCGACAACAGTCCACAAATGTTTTTGATTCATGCGTCCGAATGTTAAAGCGACTGAAGAACAGAGGTTTATAAATTTGCACCACTGATGAGTGATAGATCTTAAAAAAAATTTCAACTCGTTCTGCGTTCACTTTTTGCGTAACTGCAACAGACTATCACAAACCTAGATGTTTGCGGATCAGGTTTTTGATTAATCCTTGGTCAATTTATCAAAATTTAACTCTCATTTCAAGTCACAAACCTTACAAATATGACCATTTTGGCTATGTGACAGTTTTTTTATCATTAGAAATTTTATTATCAAAACCTCATAATAATTTAGTAATTAAATTGATTGCAGTAGCATATACGCTTGTCTAGAAACATAATTGATGCTAAAGAAAGGTCATGAAAACTGCTGAATATAACATACTTTTACTTTATTTACAGTAGTTTTTTTTTACAAAAAGTTTAAATAAACAATAAGTATATTTAGTATTCTTTATAACTACGAAGAAAGATTTTTTTGAACAAACTAACTTTTTGGTCTTAATTTGTGAATAGATTTGTAAACAACTAACTAGCCGCCAGCCCCTGAGCCGCTGCCTTGCCCGCTGCGCGTTAGCCTCCGGCGTGCGCTCTGCGGATACGCTTAATTCAAAAGGAGCCAGCGCCGGTTGTCGTCACCTCCTGCACAGCGCTGTCTCACCGCCTCCGGCGTCTACAAGTCGCAAAGCTCGCCGGACGGAATCTTCCGCCCGGCAACGCCAGACGCCTCAACGGGGGGAACCCCCGCACGGCGCTGGCTCGACTTTGCGGGCAACTCTAGCCGATCACTGGCTCCTGAATCCAGGGGCTTGAATAAAGTTGCTCCGTATTTTTCTCCATAAATGAATAATGGTGCTAGTATCTTTTTTTTTTGGTCATCAACAAAACACATGAAAATATTTTTGTCTTGCTCTCTAATTTCTTCCTTCCATCCATAGGCGATTTTATCGGTCAATAAGGCGAATTTGTTGAGAATGAACCGCCTATGACCTCTCCACGCGCAGTTAGGAGAAAATTCCCGTCGCATTCTCCGTAAAAAATGGTTTTCGTATAATAATGTTTATTTTTTCATACGTTATTCTTTACGTATATTTTGAGGGTATAGATATGGTGATACCGTTAAAACTAAGGGCTAACCCTGGAGGGCAAATTTCCCCAAATGAGGTGATTGGACGAGATCAACTTATTCAGCAGTTTTGGGAAATTTTGGACAGACAAAGCCTGATGCTGAATGCGGAACGGCGGATGGGTAAAACTTGCATCATTAAGAAAATGCAAGCAGAAGCTCCAGAGGATAAGCTCCCTATCTATCATGACTTGGAGAAAGTACGCTCGCCCCTAGAGCTTGTCGAGACTATTTTGCAAGATGTTGAAGAATACTTAAGCGGTTTGCGACGAACAGCAAGACGCACGCGCCAGCTATTGACACAAATAAGTGGTACAGAAGCTATGGGTGTTAAGTTACCTGAATTTGCTGCTCCCCACTGGAAAACATTACTCACAAAAACTATAGGCGATTTAGTTGAGAATCAAGAACGCAAAGTCATTCTGCTTTGGGATGAAGTGCCGTATATGCTGGGTAATATCGGCAATCAAGCGGCTATGGAAGTTTTGGATACATTGCGTTCTATCCGTCAGACGTATCCCGATGTCAGGATGGTGTTTACAGGTTCTATTGGCTTACATCATGTGATTGCTTCTTTGAAAAAAGAAGGATACACCAATGAGCCGACAAATGATATGTATTCAGCAGATATTCCGCCATTATCCCATGTTGATGCTACAGGTTTAGCCCATAGGTTACTTCTAGGAGAAAATATTTCTACGACTGATTCATGGGTAACTGCTGCTGCAATAGCTCAAGCAATGGATAACATTCCCTTCTACATCCACCACTTGATTATTAAACTAAAAATGCGGGGCAGTACTGTCAATGAAGCAACTATAACTAAAACTATCGAAGATTGTTTATTAGATCCGCTCAATCCTTGGAAAATGGATCATTATCGAGAGCGAATTGATAATTACTATAATGACGAGCAACGCCCTTATGCTCTAAATTTACTGGATATTTTGGCAGTTTCAAACGAGCCTTTGTTGTTTGATGAGTTGTTTCACAATTTGAAACAAGAGCCAGAAACACAAAACAAAGAAATAGCACGGACTGTATTAAGACTTTTAGAACGTGATTACTATATTCTTCGACAAAGTGAAGGATATGGTTTTCGCTATGGGCTGATTCAACGTTACTGGAACTTATTGAGAGGTTGATACCAATTCTGTATGATAGCTTGCCCGTAAAGTGCCATAGATGCGCCCAATTATATGAGGAACGAACCGCAAAGGCGCAAAGGACACAAAGAAAGAAAAAAAGAAGAAGTCAAGAAAATTTGGCGCAGCCTCACAAAGAAATGGTATCAGGACTTACGCAACTGGCACAATGCGAGCGCTATTTATAGTAGATAAGTATTAATAAGTGGAATGCACGAAGAGGCTTCTGCCGCCTCGTGCAACAGTGATTGATAGTAGTGAAGCACGGTGCAAA
>NZ_JABXYX010000089.1 GCF_017982655.1 Brasilonema sp. CT11
TCAATAATACTCAGTCGTGTATGTCCTAATGCAACACGTCTATCTGGAGAAATCCAAAATTTTTGTCCATCTGGGCCTCGATGCTTCAAGCAATTAATACTTTGTCTCAAAGATGATTCGGAAATTGATTCCTGTTTTGAAAACAAGGCCACTATGCCACACATAAAATACCACCACTATTTAATACCAATTCTATCTGAGGGTGTCGTTACCTTGTCCACCAACAATTAAATCTTTTCCAGCATTACCAAATAGGCTATCATTTCCCCGACCACCATAAATGCTGTCGTTGCCAGTCCCACCATAGATTTTGTCGTCACCACTCACGCCGGAATTGTTCTCTATGTCATCACCGTAGAGTATGTCGTCGCCTGCCTCACCATAGATTAAGTCGTTGCCTTTCCCACCCTCAATATAGTCATTCCCAGAACCACCAAATATTTGGTCGTCACGGTCTTGACCAAAGATTTGGTCGTCTCCCTCATTACCAGAGAGGGTATCTTCACCACTTGCAATCAAGTCCGGATTTCCACTAGGACTATAGCCCACGTGAGTATGGTTATCCATTTGAACGCTGGACAGCGCAATGGTTAGGGAAACATCTCGCGAAAGAATTGGGAATTAAGGTTAGCAATTACCACATTACCCGTCTGCTTAAGTCAATGGGGCTTTCTACTCGATACAGAAGTAAAATTCTAGAGAAAGAAACTGATGATGATAAGGATTGCAGTATTAGTGTTACTATTAGCAGTCTGCTATTCCCTTTGAGCTTGTTTTTGTGTAGTTACTGAATTCGAGCAAGACCAAAAGTCATCACAGCTAAAGAATTTCCACTCTCATTTGTACTATTCTACACAAGTTTTTAGTTAACTGTTCCCAACCCTGCTAAATATCCAGTGGTCCAAGCACTTTGAAAGTTAAAGCCACCAGTGACACCATCAATATCTAAAATTTCTCCAGCAAAGTAAAGCCCTGGAACTAATCGACTTTCCATTGTTTTAAAGTTGACTTCTTTAAGGTTGACACCGCCACAGGTGACAAATTCTTCCTTAAAAACTCCTTTGCCTTTTATTTGGTATTGTCCTTGAGTCAGTTCTTGCACCAACTGGTTGAGTGTTTTGTTTGATAATTCTGCCCAACGGTCTTCTGGTGTGATACCTGCACGCGAGATAATGTATTGCCAGAGGCGGTGGGGTAAGTCTACGCCGCGATGTAAGGCGATCGCCTTTTTTGCCACTTCATTTTTGACTACTAGTAATTTCTGCCGGACTTCTTCTGGCTGGAGATCGGATAGCCAATTAATATGTAAAGTGGCTTGGTAGTTGTTTGAGTGCAGCACTCTCGCACCCCACGCAGAAAGTTTTAGCACAGCTGGACCACTAAAACCCCAATGGGTGATCAGCAATGGTCCTGTTTGTTCTAGTTGGGGAAATCCTGGTATGCTTAAGCGCAACCGCACAGGGTTAACACTCACACCAGCCAACTTCAAAACAAATTCATCTTTGATATTGAAGGTAAATAAAGAGGGGACTGGTGGTTCAATTGTATGTCCAAACTTCTGTGCTATTTTGTAACCGACAGGATTGCTACCTGTGGCTAAGAGTAGGCGATCGCACTCCAAAATCTCTCCCGACTTTAAATAAATTTCAAAATGAGTGCTGAGTTGTTTGACAGCAACAATCAGTGTTTCTGTACGTATGTTTACCCCAGCCGCTTTTGCTGTATTTATCAGACAGTTGACTACAGTTTCAGAAGTATTAGTGAGGGGAAACATTCTGCCATCAGGTTCGGTTTTGAGTGGAACTCCGTGGGTAGCAAACCAAGCGACTGTATCCTTAGCTTGAAAGCGCGTGAACGCACCTAGCAAAGCTTTCCCGCCTCTGGGATAATTTTGTACCAGTCCTGAGGGGTCAAAACAAGCTTGAGTGACGTTGCAGCGTCCGCCACCAGAAATGCTGACTTTTGCCAGAACTTGGCGACTGGCTTCAAGTATTGTCACTTGCGCGTTAGGATTTACTTCGGCTGCTGCGATCGCACCAAAAAAACCTCCCGCACCACCACCTACAACTATGATCCGTAGCGGTTTCACTTTTTCGTTTCTCCTCTCATCCCTTGGCGTCTTTGGTGGTTCATTTAAAATAGCACTGTCATAGCTTGGCTTAGCCCAACTTACTTTATAGGCGTAGGTTGGGTTGAGGAACGAAACCCAACAATATCAAACGTTTGTTGGGTTTCGCGCTTCGCTCTACCCAACCTACCATTCTCTTAACTGAACCGTATTGCATTCAAAATAGCACTGTCATAGCTCGGCTTAGCTCAAGTTACCTTATAGTAATCATAAACATCTTTGATCTAGAAAAACTAAAACAAGCCAATGCCCAGTAAGGTACAAACATCAGTACAGTCACATCACCGCAGGTTATGGATTTGGCTTATCATTATTCCTGGGTTATATTTGCTGCTAGCTTATCTTGTCCTACCTGCACTATGGCGTCATTACGAACACAACTCAAAACTAGAACATTCTCCTAAAACCACGCAAACAGCTCAAGGTATACCTGGCGATCCGCTCAATGTTGGATTGGTTGGTACAAAAGTTGAAGTGGTTCAGGCAATCCTCGCAGCAGGCTGGTATCCGGCAGATCCAATTACCTTTAACTCCAGCCTTGGCATTGCCAAAAGTGTGTTATTGAAGCGTCCGTATCCTAATGCTCCTGTTAGCAATTTATACTTTTTAGGACGCAAGCAGGATCTTGCATTTGAGCTACCCGTAGGTAACAGCGCCAAGGAACGTCATCACGTTCGCTTGTGGCAGACCAACAATTTAAGCGCTGATGGCAGACCTCTGTGGGTTGGTAGTGCAACATTTGATACTAGTGTTGAACTCAGCCGTTTCACCGGACAAATTACCCATCATATTGACTCGAATATTGATGCAGAGCGAGACAACTTTATCCAAAGCCTTGAGAAAGCACATCTTGTTAGCAACTTGTATCAGGTGACAGGAGTAGGAGCAACTTTGTTTGGTCGTAATGGCGGCGGCGACTGGTATAACACCGATGGAGAGTTAACAGTCGGCGTACTTTCGCTTAATAATACCGTTCAATCAATAACCCCAACCCAGTTACCCAATCCAGCTCCCGTTGAGATTAAGAATCGAGCTTGGTTATGGTTGCGGCATTTATTTACTCATAAGTAACAATTGATACTTTTAATGTTTGATTATTATAATTTTTATTTCACTAAAAATTAAGAGAGGGTATAAAAGCGATCGCCGCTAGCAAGGATTTTGGCTACATTTCAACCAGTCGGTAGAAATGATAGGCTGCGTTATGCCGTTTAATAGTTTGGAACATGAACTCGCGCAAATCCCTTTGCTAACAGAGGAGATACAAGTATGACAGAAACAAACAGACAGTTGAGAACTACTTTTGATCAGGTGGCACTACTTTATGACCAAGCACGACCTGGCTATCCTGAGGAACTGTTTGACACTGTAGTGTCTGTGTCAGGAATTCCACCAGATGGACGCATACTCGAAATTGGTTGCGGCACAGGTATTGCTACAGTACCTTTTGCTCGCCGGGGTTATCGTCTGGTGTGCATCGAACTGGGGGAGAACCTTGCTGCCGTTGCTCGACACAAACTAGCTGCCTATCCCTTAGTACAGGTGCAGACTGGAGCGTTCGAGGACTGGTCGCCGCAGACCGGTGCCTTCGATCTAGCTATTGCGGCGACTGCCTTTCATTGGCTTGACCCAAAAATAGGATACCACAAGACGGCTCAAGCGCTAAGGGTTGGGGGAACCATTGCTCTATTTTGGAACGTGCATGTGCACAGTGACACAAGTCAGGACTTCTTTGAAGCGCTGCAGTCGGTCTACCTGTACTTTGCTCCATCGCTAACCAAGGATGACTACAAGCTTGCCCATGAGAACGATGTGCCGGACAAAACGGGCGAGATTGAGCAAACAGGTTTGTTTGACAAGGTGACAGTTTACAAGTATCGATGGGATGCAGGTTATGACACTGCAAGCTATATCGACCTTTTAAACACGTACTCTAATCACATAGATTTGGGCAGTAGCAAACGAGAGCGTCTGTTTGATGAAATAGCAAAGCTAATTAATACCAAGTTTAACGGTCACATTACTATGAGGTACTTAACTACTCTCTACATAGCCCATCGAAAGTAATTCGCTTCAATTGAAGACTAAAACGTTTCTGAGTCCACTACCAACTAGTTTTGACCACACCCCGTTAGCTGGTTCTCGCACCGATCGCCTCCCTATAGAGACGATCCAACAAATACGAGTTTACTGTGTACTCTGTAGACATGTTGATGTTCCTTTTTTTCTTTCAAAGTTATGTGGTCGATGTGACCCCCAATGCACCATCAAATTTTGTAGGCGTTTCAACGCCAACGGCACAAACCGGGGGTCAGTCAAAGAAAACGATCTCCCCACTCTCTAAGTAGGGCTGATTCGTTTTCTATAACAAAACACTCAAGCTTTCCAGTCCATGTACTCTGATGTTGGCAATTGGTTTGAGAGGCTCAGTAGAGTCAACGCGAAGGTTAGGAAATTCTGAGAGTAAAGCTTTGATCCCAATCTTGGCTTCTAGTCGAGTTAAAGGTGCGCCCAAACAGAAATGAATTCCATTACCAAAGGCAAAATGTTTATTCGGTTCTCGATCAATGATGAAGCGATCAGCATTCTCAAAGTGAAGTTCATCTCGATTGGCAGAAGCTAGCCACGGGTGCACAAGTTGCCCTTGAGGAATTGTCTGGTCTCCAATTTGGGTTTCTACTTGGGTGTATCGATTTAAAAAAGTAATCGGGGAATAATAACGCAGTACTTCCTCAATTGCACTCGGTAATAGAGACAAGTCGTGGAGTAGGCGTTGGTTTTCATCGGGATGCTCATGCAGACACCAAATCGTATTGGTAATCAAGTTAGTTGTAGTCTCATTCCCGGCTGTCAACAGTAGGATGCAAAAATCCACAACTTCCTGTCCGGTCAACTTTTCTCCCTCTTCATAAGCCGCAATTAAATCGCTGATCAAATCTTGGCCTGGATGCGATCGCCGCTCCTTGAGTAATTGGCGGAAATAGTCAGCCATATTTTTTATCGCTGTTGGATCGGTAGCTAATACCCCGTCAGACCAGTGCTTGAAGTTTTCTCGGTCTTCAAGGGGTACACCGAGAATTTCTCCAATCACGATGATCGGCAGAGGTGAGGAGAAAGCTTGGATTAAATCGACCTGTTTGTGTTGCTTCATTTGATCCAGCAACTCGTGAGTCAGTTCGGTAATCCGAGGTGCTAGTGCTTCGACTCGATTGGGAGTAAACACCTTTTGTACGAGAGTGCGTAGTGACTGATGTTTAGGCGGATCGGTGTGGATTAAATCCTGAGTAAAATCTTCTCGACCAAGGGGTTTCGGCGATTTAGATGAAAAGGTTTTCCATTGGCTTGATACTCGTTCCACATCGTCATAGTGAAACACCATCCAAGCTTGCCACTCTTTGTCATAGAAAACCGGCGCTTCCTGACGCATTTTAGCCAACCAGGAATAAGGATTGAGCAGGAATTGTGGATCGGTCGGTAGAAATTGTAAATCGTTAGTCATGACAAATCTCCTTGTATCAAAAATTGCAGGTTAAACTGAGTCAGATACTTGCATGATCTGACATATCATCTACGAGAGAGAAATCTGTTGTGGAATTACGTAGTCAGAGGTAGAGCGATGTCTGCGACAAGACGAAGCGTCTACGCACTGAATCGAGATCTAATCAAGACAGGTATGACACAAATCTCTAGACGCAAACATCAAATTAGGAAAGCGTCCAAATCAAGCCTTTTTAAGACCGTCTTAATTACGAATTACGAATTACTCTCCTGCTAGTTTCAGCAGAGTTTCAATTACCTGCTTGTGCAAAGATTCTTGCGGGACTCCTAAACCAAAGAGGTGGGCGAAGGATAGACCATTGAGCGCTAGACGAATCACAGTCGCCATTGCAGGATCGAGTCCACTTGCTTCAATTAGCCGTTGCCAATCAGCAAATTTTTCTTGCATTGGCTTAAGTAATTCTGGATTTTCAGCAACCGCTGCTAGTAAACCGGATTGCATTGGACCAGAGTGAGTATTATGATTTTCAAATGACCGGATATAGGCTCTAAGCCAATGTCCCGGTGTATTCGGTGCATCATCTTGCTCCAATTCATGCTTTAGTGATGCTGTCTTTTGATCAATTACCTGTTGCAACATCCCAGCAATCAAGGCTTCTTTGTTGGGAAAGTGGTAAAGTAATCCACCTTTACTGACACCTGCTTCGCGGGCAACAGCCTCCAACGTCAATGCCTTTGAACCATGAGCTACCATCACTCGCGCCGCTGCTTCTAGCAATGCATTATAGGTGGCAGACGTAGATTTTGTTTTTTTGCTAGTAATCATAGAGCTTGAATGATGGAACTAGATAAATGGTCTGGTGAACACAGTTTATTTGGCAACGAGATTGTTAATATCTTCTGTGATTGTTTCGTCTATGGGGGGCAGCAACGGCAAGACTAGATTTCTTGAGTTCGCATACTTGCAAAGCGAGAAAATTCGTGGGATGCAATCATACAGTGTAAAGTTTCATCCAACAAATCCGTAGCACGTCGAACCAGCGGATTTTGAGACAGCAGCGAATTGCTATGGGAACCCAAAGCAGTTTGATCAAAAAAGGGATTTGCAATGGTAAACATAACATTCTCAATCCAAAATTGATATAGATTGGATTCAAGTATCTACTTTTACTTAACCGTCTGGACGGTTTACTTTTTTTATAGTACCGTCCAGACAGTATAGTGTCAACTAAGTAGTTTGAGATTTTGGATAATTAATTCCTAGGGCATAGGGGTTGACTTGGGAGTTGTGGCTTGGTCGTGATATTGTGAGATCAGTGCGCATGAGGCGTTTTCCCACGCCCTGGCGACTGCCGTATGCGCAAAGCGCACGTCCAGAGCGGCTCAAGCCGTCAGGCGAAAGCAAGCATACCCGAAAGGATGAGTGTGTTTAAAAATTTGTATCGAAATTATTTTTTGCCAGTCAATTGGAATTACTCTGGTAGAAATCCTCTACTACAAATCGGAATCGAAAATTATGTTAGGCATACTTTGGGGTCTTGTCGTTCTACTGTTTGCTTTTTGGGTATTGGGTCTAGTACTTCACATTGCAGGAAATCTGATTCATATCGCGTTAGTTTTAGCTATTACTCTTGCAATCTATAATTTTTTAAAAGCCCGTGATGTGTAGGTATAGCGGCTTTGCAAACAAAATCTGAATTTTTTGGATAATTCTGTAATACTCCATACCTACTTTTGGTAAAGTAATCTAGACCCTCTAAAAATTCTAGAATAACCAAAAGCGTGGACTCATGAAAGTTATTCATGGTACGTGGATACCCAACGCAGCGGCTGACTTTATACAACCTGGGTCTTTTTCTTTGTGGGTAGAAACCCCTGAAGTCAAAAAACGTCGTCACAAAAATCAACAAATTCACCCTGGACATCTAGCACAGGATGAATTGGTAGGCTTTTTAGCTCAAGAATTAGGCATCAAAGAACCAGCAGCTGCCTTAAACGAACGTATATCTCCCAAATATTTTGCTCTACCAACTGCGAATGATCAGCCCATTCCCTCACCAGAATTAATTAAGTATCTAGAAATAGACCTTCCTGAAGAATATGAAGGGTTTCAATACTGGCAGGTAGACTGCTATGAGGCTGTAGCGTCAGTTAAAACTGGTTCTTATCGAGTCTCAAAAGCTATCAATGCTATCAAACTCCTCAACGAAATCCACTTTTTAGCATTATACAGTTCGGGCGAAATTCAACTTGGTTCAGATATCTTGTTTTGGTATCACTATACTCAAGCCTTTAAGCAATTTATTCTTAAAGACCAATATATTCCAGGACTGAAATATCGTGAGTTAGAAGCGATCGTTACTAAGACAAGTAAAAAAGGTAAAACAAAAACTCCGCAAACACAACCATTTGAAATCTACACAAATTGGGAAATTATATCTGAACAATACGAATCAAACCTGAAAAAATACGTTGAATATATGCCACTGATTTGTGTGGCGGGTTCGGTAACAGCAACTGATCCAATAGAGTTCTTTGATAAAGAAAAGCTTTTACGCCACTTCAGTGAGTCTCTTCTTAACGATATACTCACCCATACACCCTCAACAGCTGCTTTTGACAAACAAATTGCTGATTCCCTCATTCACCATTGCTTACGTCCAAACAGTCATAACCCACAGACAACAGATGCTGCTTTAGAACAATATCAGCAATGGTTGACATGGAAAACTAAAATTGCCCATACCCAAAGCGACTCCGCGTTTCATCTCTGCTTTCAGTTGCATTCTCCTGCTTCAGACGCAATAGACAACTGGCAGATTCAATTCCTTGTAGCTAGCAAACAAGATCCCTCCTTGAAACTAGCGCTGGCTGACTACTGGACAATGAGTCAAAAAACCAAAACAGGAGTAAACAAGCAATTTGGTAATGGTTTTGAAACAGATTTGCTACTGAATCTCGGCTACGCAGCGCGGATGTATCCTCAGCTATGGCAGGGACTGGAAACACAACATCCCACAGGATTGCAACTCACGCTAGAAGAGGCTTTTGACTTCCTCAAAGAAAGTGCCTGGGTACTGGAAGATGCTGGTTTCAAGATTATTGTACCGGCTTGGTATACTCCTGCTGGTCGTCGTCGGGCAAAAATTCGCCTCAAGGCGTCTGGTAGTAAACTATCCGCAACCAAAAGCAAGACAAAAAGCTATTTCAGCCTTGACTCGTTAGTGGAGTATCAATACGAATTGGCAATTGGTGACAAAGCCGTTACTCCGCAAGAGTGGCAACAACTTATTAATTCTAAGGCTCCACTGGTACATTTTCGCGGTCAGTGGATGGAACTAGACCGAGATAAAATGCAGCAGTTCCTAGAATTTTGGCAGTCACACGCTGATGAAAAATCAGAAATGACGATGCTAGAGTTCCTGCAACGTAATGCTGAAGTGGGTGAAGAGTGGGAATTTGAATATGACCAATTTTTGTCTGAGACAATGGCGAAGTTGCAAGACAAAAGTCGGTTGGAACCCATTTCTGAACTGCCACAATTGCAAGGAAATCTGCGCGAGTACCAAAAGCGTGGCGTCTCATGGTTGCAATACTTGGAAAGATTGGGATTAAATGGCTGTTTGGCAGACGATATGGGCTTGGGCAAGTCGGTGCAGGTTATTGCTAGACTCGTGCAGGAGAGAGATGGGGAAGTAGGGAGCAGGGAGCAGGGAGCAGGGGGAGTAGGGGAAGTGGGGGGAGAAATTCCTTCCTCATCCTCACGCCAATCGCCTCAACACGACGCTGGCTTCTCATCCCCGCTAATGCCTACACTATTAATTGCCCCGACTTCAGTTGTGGGAAACTGGCAGAAAGAAATTGCTAAGTTTGCACCTCATCTCAAAACAATGGTGCATCACGGTAGTAACCGTATTCAGCAGGAAGCAGATTTTAAAGCAGCTAGCCTACAGCATGATGTCGTGATTACCTCCTTTACTCTGGCTCGCAAAGATGAAAAGCTACTAAGTACTATGAAGTGGCAGCGGGTGGTAGTGGATGAAGCGCAAAACATTAAAAACCCCAAAACTGCACAGACTAAAGCAGTTTTAAAATTATCAGCCAAACACCGATTGGCATTGACAGGAACTCCAGTTGAAAACCGCTTGCTCGATTTGTGGTCAATTTTTAACTTTCTCAATCCCGGTTACTTGGGAAAAGAAGCACAGTTTCGTAAGTCTTTTGAGATTCCCATTCAAAAAGAGAATGACAAAATAAAATCAACTACCCTGAAGAAGTTAGTTGAACCATTGATTTTACGGCGTGTCAAGACGGATCAATCTATCATCAATGATCTACCAGATAAAGTAGAACAAAAACTATACACGAATTTGACAAAGGAACAAGCATCACTCTACGAAGTTGTTGTCAAGGATGTAGAGGAAAAACTGAAAACAGCAGATGGGATTCAACGCAAAGGATTAATTCTCTCAACATTGATGAAATTAAAGCAGATTTGCAACCATCCAGCACAATTTTTACAAGATGGAAGTGAGTTTTTACCGGAACGTTCTCATAAATTGAGTCGTTTAGCCGAGATGGTGGAAGAAGCTTTATCAGAAGGAGAAAGTCTCCTTATTTTTAGTCAATTTACTGAAATTTGCGAAAATGTAGAAAAATATCTCAAACAGACTTTGCACTGCAATACATACTATTTACACGGAGGTACTAGCCGTCAAAGACGAGAGAACATGATTGCAGAATTTCAAGAGCCAGAAACAGAATCATCTGTTTTTATATTATCTCTCAAAGCCGGTGGCGTTGGTATTACTCTTACGAAAGCTAACCATGTTTTCCACTTTGATCGTTGGTGGAATCCAGCAGTAGAGAATCAAGCAACTGACCGCGCTTTTCGTATTGGTCAAAAGAAGAATGTTTTTGTCCATAAATTTGTTGCCATTGGTACTTTAGAAGAGAGAATTGACCAAATGATTGAAGATAAGAAAAAACTTTCTGCTGCTGTTGTTGGTAGTGATGAATCGTGGTTGACTGAATTGGACAATGATGCATTCAAGGAACTCATTACACTGAATAGAAGCGCAATCTTGGAGTAATTTCTGGAGTGAAAGATGAATAAATTTAGTCGAACTTGGTGGGGCGATCGCTTTATTAAAGCATTGGAAGCTTTTACCGATGACGCCAGACTACAACGCGGACGATCCTATGCTCGTGGTGGAAAAGTATTGAGCTTTGAAATAGAGCAAAATTACATCACGGCTAGAGTCAAAGGGTCAGTTAATCCCTATTTTGGAGTTTACAAAGAACCAACATACAATATTTCAATTGAAATTACTCCCATTGCTAAAACACGTTGGAATGAAATTATTCATGAACTTTCATCTAAAGCAAGTGTTGTTTCGCGACTCCTGCTTAATGAAGTTCCAGAAAATATTGAAGATACTTTTTCAGAATTAGGAGTATATCTATTACCTCACAGTAGAAAGGACTTCAAAACTTCATGTTCTTGTCCAGATTATGCTAATCCCTGCAAGCATATTGCTGGGGTATACTATCTTGTTGCTTCCGAATTGGATCAGAATCCATTTTTGCTATTTGAATTGCGGGGATTATCAAAAGCAGAACTTCAGGCAAAACTAGTTGAGTCACCTTTAGGTAAAGCACTTTCTGACGGACTTTATGCCAAAGAAGTTAAGATAGAAGCCTCGACTTCTTTATACACAAAGCTTTATAAACAGCAGATTGACCAAAAACCAAGTGCTAGGGAATTTTGGTTAGGAACGAAGCGATTACCTCAAACAATTGAAGTTGCAACTCCCAGCGCTGTTTCAGCAATTTTAATTAAGAAACAGGGTGATTTTCCAGCTTTTTGGCAAAAGGATAATTCTTTTCTTGAAGCAATGGAAGAATTATATCTGCGAGTGAAAACGAAGAATCAGAATTTGATGTGAGGTGATCTGCATCTGTTTGATAAATTTATGAGACTAGGTTTAACACCTCACTACAAAATTTCAGTACGCTCATATTTAACAGATGTGATATCAGGTGGATAGAAGGTCTTATGTTATGTTGACTTGATCGCACCCCCATAGAGTTAATTTAGCTACTATTGTAAAAAAATGTATTTAGATTCAACCTTTCTGTATTTGTAACTGCTAGAATTTTTACGCTCACAATTGCACAAGACAATATAACTCTGTGTATATGAAGCAATCCCTCAAAACTTCTGTCTCTATTACCTCTTGATTTGCATTGCACGCATAAAATAAAAAGTCAATATCTATATTTTTGCACTTTGCAGAAGTTTGATAACTATTTATTGTTGACTGTTGACATATTTATTCAGGTTGCAAAAGGAAGTCGTTACAATGTTGAGAGACATAGCTTATTCTTTGATTTCGGCAGGCTATAAAATACCCAAATCTGTAGAAGAAAAAATAGGTCGATTTTCTTACCAAATTTACTTAGCGACTTTTTTGAAGAAATTAAGAATTAATTGTGTTCTTGATGTGGGAGCTAATATCGGTTACTTTGCAGAAAACATCAGGAAACTAGGCTATAAAGGACAAATTCTTAGTTTTGAGCCACATCCAGAAATATTTCCCACTCTTCAAAAGAACTTTAAACACGATACCCTTTGGAGAGGATATGATTTGGGACTTGGAAGTGAGGATGCTTCGGCTACCTTTAATTTGAACACCTATTCAGAACTGAGTTCATTTTTAGTCCCTAATGCTAGTATGCCAAAAACTGTTAATTCCTGTGAAGTCAAGATCAAGCCTTTAGACTCTCTTTTGGATGATATTCTCACTTTAGTACCTGAGCCGCGTATCTTTCTAAAAATGGATACTCAAGGATATGACATTGAAGTTGTTAAGGGTGCAAGTAAATGCATAGATAAAGTTCTGTGTTTGCAATCTGAAATATCTGTACGGGCTAATTACATTAACATACCTTCATATTTGGATGCCTTAAAGTATTATGAATCCCTAGGTTTTGAGCTTGCTGATTTATTTGCTGCCTTTCGTAATCCTGACGGTTATGTTACTGAATATGATTGTTTGATGGTGCGTTCTAAAACATTGGATGTTGCTGAAATTCATTAATCTGTTGGGATACATCGCACAAAATAGGAATGAAATAACGTAGATGCGCTAGACGAACGAAGCGAGGCTTCCAAAGTAAACGCACCTTAAAGTGGCACAATTAAGATTGACTTTAAAATCATAAATGAGCCAATCTATTGTGCTACTATTACGCAATGTCTGAACTTCTTAAAAACTTCTCCATTACATAATTAGTGAAAGTTTCCCCCCGACGAGTCACTTGTTGTTCTTTGACAACTGAGAATCCCATATGCTGGAAAAATGGCTTTGCAGTAATACTCGCTTCAGTAAACAGGCTATTCAACCCTAATTCCAATGCTTTTGCCTCAATCGCCTGATAGATTTGACTCCCTACTCCGCGACGCTGATAGTTTTTATGGCAGTAAAAGCAATTAATATGACCATTGGGTTCTAGCTCCCCAAAACCAACAATTATTCCCTCTTCATCTGCAACATAGGTAAATATTTTTAAACAAACTTCTGACCAGTTTCTAAAGTAAATATCATCTGGTGCCCAAGCTTTAACTTGATTGTTTGAGTAATCGCGGATGTTGACTTCACGTACTGTTTCGTGGAATAGCTGTGCTATTTGCTCTGTGTCTTGTGTACGAAACAACCGTATTTCCATAACGTATTCTAAATATGACACCCTTTGAGTGGCTGTCCATTGACAAAATGATTTTCAACCAGTTCAGGCTTATAAAGCCTCTGTTGATATATTAAAGCAGTTTTCACCTAAATGAACCACACTCTTTGTAAGGGCGCAAGCAAGATCGCCCCTACAACTGTGGTCTATTTACCTGAAAATGCCTGTAAAGTAATGGCTCCTGCTTCACAATAGTCTTAGGACTTACGCACGAGTTACTAATGAACTTGACTGTGAGATTGCGCACCAGACGTCGCAACGAGTGCAACTACGTTATTTTTGCGTAAGTCCTGAGTCTAAACAACCAGAGCGACGAATTTCTACCTGATTTTCTAGCTACCGAGTTGGTATTAAGGTTATCTGTATCGAACCATCGCCTATTTTTGCAACAGAGCTACTTTCACCTTCTAAGATAAGTTCTTCACCATAGGCAGTCTTCTTGTTAAGAATGGCAGCAATTTCTTGACAGCAAGCTTGTAGTCGTTGAGCTTCTGCAGCAGTCACATTTGTGGCTATCTGGTTAATTAATTCGCTTGAACCTGCTTTGTGTGAATCTGTCTGCCAAAGTGGGATACTCTTGCTTTGATTTGTCCTTCTCCATAGTTGCGGGGTTGTGTTATGGAGCCGGAGAAACTGGCGGCTGAAATGGCGTCTATCAAAATAGCCTACTGCTTCAGCAATCCGCTCTACTGACTGCTCAGTTTCAACAAGCAAACGGCGAGCCTCTGCCATCCGACGCTCGATAATCCAATTGAGCACGGTCTTTCCAGTCTCTCGCCGTACAAGGTCAGTCAGGTATGCAGGAGAGCGATCGACTGCCTCAGCTACCTCCCGAAGACTAATGTATTGTTTATAATTATTTTCAATAAACTGAAAGACACTGTTCAGTAGGGGTTGGGACTGAAGCAATAACTTCTCAAACCTTGACACTATTGACGTGTCAATATCTATGTTAACGTTATAGGAGTTGATGTCACTAAATAAGTAATTGGAGTCCATAACTTTACCCTCATTCATTTGCTTAAATAGACTGCACTCTCCTATCAGATGCACCTGAGTTTGAGTAGAACGCAGACATTTTTGAGATCGAACAATTCTAAATTCTCTTTTTGCTCTAGCTTCATCAATTGCGGTTTTCAGTTTTTCCTCTGTTCCCTATAATTGTGGTTGTAAAAGTTTAGGTTTTTGCTCTAGCTTCATCAATTGCGGTTTTCAGTTTTTCCTCTGTTCCCTATAATTGTGGTTGTAAAAGTTTAGGGTGAATGTTGTTCCTTAGAAAATAGCTATATTTGCTTTCTATTAACGCCTGATCCAATGCAGCAACTCATCGGAAGCATAAACATCGCGAAAAAAATTAAGTTGCTCGGATTTAAAGTAGCATGCACCTCTGTGCCCACGTCGAAGAAAGGTTTGGTTTCCCTTGGCGATTATTTCCTTTGTTACATCGTCAGTACAATTCCACTCACTGTAAACAACTTCACCATTGAACATAACAATTGGCCAAGCCATTGTTACGCCAGGTTGAGCGAGGATTGCCCACCAATGGACTTCTCTATTTACCGCTGCGGTTTTGCTATAAAAAGGTCCGTTAGCACAGAAATAGACAAGACTATTGGCATACTCACCAGCTAAAAGATCACCCCGTCCTTGTCGCAGCGCTTCACAGTGGCTTGGCCACCATTCTCTGTTTTCCTGTTCTATTTGCGCTAAGCTATATTCTGAAGTTATTTCCGGCAGTTTTTGTTCATATAGAGAAATATATTTTTCCCCGTTGCTCAGCAGTCCTACTCTTAGTTCATCGGAAATTAGCCTTGGCTTAGAATAATCTGCAGATAGATTATTGTAGTAGTTGGTTCGCTTCGTCATCTTGAGCCTCTACCAAAGTCTTAGCAAACAGAATGTTGTAGTGCTGTCATAGCACTCCATTAAGCTTGAATCGCCACAAGCTCCGCTCGATATCCGTAACGGGTGAGATGTTATGAATCGCGGGCGGTGACAAGCCTGTTTCCAAATAAAACCAGTTGTTAGACTAAGGAGTGAGTTTTCGCCCATCTCCGAGGATACATCAGTAAGGACAGGCAACATTTCTAAGAAATTTTCAATTTTTCCCAACAGATGCTATGATCAGATATACGAGAAAACATAACTAGTAATTACAAAACAAATTAAACTTCTCATAGTTGTGATATTCATGCTGAAAAACTTAGGGAAGAAAGATATTGTTGTCCCAAACGTGGATATAAAGCATACGAAACTAATGAGAAAGTCCCCGTGCATTAGCTGGGGTAAAGAGCGCGGCAACAGAGTAGACAGCACACAGAGCAGATCCTTGTCCACGTTGGTTTAGCACAATTTTATGTTTATAAATAAGCTTTCAGCAAGTTAAGATAGAAAACTTAAGGAAAAAAGTTTAAGTTTTTTTGTTGTATGTTACGTAAAGTTCCAATTGAAAAGATTTTCAGCCAATAGCAAATTTCGATCTGGGGTTGGCTAACTTTGATAAATTTATCTCGATGCAAAGGGTTTTAGCGCTCGAACAAAGTTCCACCCCCTTTGAGAATTTGCAGGCGAAAAATAGCTATAAGCCCTACGTCAATTAGCGATGCATAGTCTGTTTGCACTGACTAAGTGGACTACTACGTCAAAGTTTTCAGCATTTGAGTAAAATGTCAACATACAAAATACTTAACTTTATGTTAAGTTACTTATCGTGAGTTGTTTAACTTTTGTGTAGCAAGCAAACTCAATAACGTCAGGCTTCACTCTATCAACTAAATTCAGCAAGGAAAGCAATTTAAGCTTAACTGACCTTCAGATTTTTAGATAACGCTTAGTAGATATAATCAACATTTTGTCAATATGTCAATGTGTCAATGATAACAGATTAGACTGTTTGTTAACCTCTGTGCATCTACTTAAGCTTTATGAGCACTAAATCTTTTTCCAAAAAAAAGAAAACGGCTAAAAAGTTACACATAGATACCAATAGCGAATTTAGCCCAATTCAGACTAGGCATATTAATCAGACATCCGGATGTAGCATTTTTTCTCCATCTGAGTCTTCTTTGATCCCCTCACCTATTGCAGATATCCAGAGCAACCCACAGTTGGACATCGTGTCTCTCGAAGCAAGTCAGCAACTTGCACCTGTCTCAGTTGCTGAGACGGTGGTCAAGATGTTGGAAGATATGGGAGTGCAATATGCGTTTGGTGTTTCGGGGGGTGCGATCGCTCCCCTTTGGCACACACTGCAACATAGTTCCATACGCGTATTGCACTTTCGTCATGAAGCGGGAGCAGCTTTTGCAGCCGCCGAGGCGTACTTTGCAAGTGCTCGTCCCGTCGTCGTGTTTACTACAGCAGGTCCGGGGATCACGAACGCGTTAACTGGGTTATTTGCTGCACGCTGGGAGGGTGCAAAGGTGATTTTGCTGTCGCCTTCCACCTCGACATCGCAGCGCGGGCGGTGGGCATTTCAAGAAACCAGCGCCTATACAATGTCCAACACAGGGATTTTTACCTCCGAACCACTGTTCGATTACGCAACCACTCTCGAATGCAGTGATGAACTCCCAGAGGTCTATCGACGGCTGGCAAAAGGCTTAGCCCAACCCGGTGGATTTGTAGCACATTTGAGTATCCCTACCAACATCCAAACAAATTTAGTTAAGACATCTTTGCCACAAGTGACCCTCTGTGTTGCTGCTGCAACCGCAAGTGAGGAAACCATCTCAAAATGTGCGCGGCTGTTGTCGGAAGGATCATTTGCGATTTGGGTCGGGTTTGGTGCACGGGGCGCACCGGCGGAGATTCGCGAGCTTGCTGAGAGGACGGGAGCGGCGGTGATGTGTTCGCCGCGCGGCAAAGGTATTTTTCCGGAGGATCATCCTCAGTTTGTAGGCGTCACGGGCTTTGCTGGGCATGAGTCGGTTTTGAAATATATGCAAGAGTATTGTCCTTTGCGGACGCTGGTACTCGGAACACGCCTTGGTGAATTCACCTCATTCTGGAACCCTGCGATGATCCCCTCGCGGGGTTTTGTGCATGTTGACATCGACTCCGAGGTGCCAGGGATAGCGTATCCATCTGCTGAGACGTTTGCCATTCAGTCAGATGTGGGAATGTTTGTCAAGGCGCTGTTAAACCACTTCCCAAAGCGTAAAAGTTGGTTCAAAATCCAGTCTTTGCCGAGACCCTACCGTATGGTAATCAATCCCAGCGCGGCTGGTCCGGTGCGACCCGAGGTACTTATGAATATGATTCAACGGATAATCGTTGAAGGCAGTGATGCGTTGGTGATGACTGAGGCAGGTAACTCCTTTGCTTGGGGAAATCATATGCTGCGATTTACCAAACCGGGTCGTTACCGTGTCAGTACCGGATTTGGAGCAATGGGTCATGCTGTCACGGGCGTCGTGGGTGCTGCTCTAGCTCGTAATGGTAAGGCTGTTGCCATCGTTGGAGATGGTGCCATGCTCATGAACAGCGAGATTAGCACTGCCGTGCAACACCAGATTCCTGCTGTTTGGATCGTACTAAACGACTCGCATTACAACATGTGCAACCAAGGAATGGCAATGTTGGGGTTTGAGGGTATAAACGCGAAAATCTCACAGACTAATTTCGTCAAGATTGCTCAAGGAATGGGATCTGATGGTATCCGCGTTGAAAAAGAATCTGACATTCAGGCAGCGCTAGAGAAAGCACTCGTCTCTACTGGTCCGTTTGTTGTTGATGTAGTCATCGACCCCACACGATCTGCACCGATTGGAAGTCGTATCAGCAACTTAAGTTTGCAACAGCAATAGAATTGATAGGAGATTTGTATTATGCATTACTCAGTAGGCATTCGCTCGCTTGCATTGAGCTTTCCTAACACCATACGTACAAACGATTACTTCCGCAATAAATATCCAGAGTTAATTGCTCAGTCCGAGCAAAGAAGTTTAGCAAAGCTGTTTTCACTGGCTGACTCCGCTCCCAGAAATGAGTTTGACTTGGAGATGATGCCTTATTTGTCAGACCCCTTTCGCGGCACCGTTGAACGGCGAGTACTTGCCCCTGGTGAGACGTCACTAACGCTTGAGTATAAAGCCGCCAAAGATGCTCTTGACGCAGCTAAACTTTCTCCCGATGATGTCGATTTGATGATAGTCGCCTCACTCGTTGGCGAGCATATCATACCTGGCAATGCTGTTTTCCTCGCCGAGCAACTCGGTTTACAATGTGCCGCTTGGAATCTTGATTCAATGTGCTCAGGTGCGATGGTTGCACTCCAAACTGCCAGTACACTCGTTCGAGCAGGAGAGTACCGCAATGTGCTGGTGGTAAATTCTTGTACGTTCTCTCGCTTTCTTGATGAAAGAGATACCCTCTCGTGGGTAGCTGGTGATGCTGCCGGAGCCTTTATAGTTAGCCCACTTCAAAGCAACCAGGGAATTCTCGGCAGCAAAACCGTTCATACCGCAGAAACTTGTGGTGCCTTTTACACTCAACTGGCACAGGATTCCCAGGGTGATCCACGATTCTTTCTAAGGTCAGCAAAGGGAGCTAATCGAATAATCAGCACTACATTTGCTAATTATGTTCGTACTTGCTGCAACGGTGCTGCCGCTGCTGCCAACGTCACACTTGACCAGATTGACTTCTTTGTTTTGAATGGAACAACTGCCTGGTTTGCTAACTTTTGCGCTCGTGTACTAGGCATTGACTTAGAGCGTACAATCAACCTCTACCCTAAGTATGGGAACATTGGACCAATAGCTGTCGTTAGTAATTTGTATCATGCAGCACAATTGGGTAAAATCAAGGAAAATGATTTAGTTCTCGTCTATTCCCTTGGTACACCAGCGAACGCTACTGCAAGTGTAATGCGCTGGGGTGATGTAGCTCTAGGACCTGTTCGAGTTCATGAACCCAATATTGCAGTCAAAAGAGCCAAAGACAAGAGCCTTGTTATGGCTATCTAACAATATTGAATACCAATTTTCTTGACTATTGCAACAAATAAAACCTCCTGTAGCCCCTCCGCAAGTGGGGGGGACGCCGACAGGAGGGATGTATTTTCCTTGTTAAACAAGAGTTTTAAGTACTTGTTACGCCAGAAAGTTTCAAAGTCCCAATCACTACTAACTAGTATAAAACAAAGCTACTCAGACGAAAGGAGCACACTCATGATCGGTCAATTTTATGGAAAAGTCGCGCTGGTTACAGGAGCTTCATCAGGCATTGGTCGGGCTACTGCGATCGCGTTTGCACGTGCTGGAGCAAAGGTCGTGGTTGCTAGTCGTCGCATCACGAATGGAGAAGAAACCGTGCACCGCATACATGAGCTTGGAGGAGAGGCTATTTTTGTCAAGACCGATGTGTCAAAGGCTGCTGAAGTAGAGGTACTAGTCAACAAGACTATTGATTACTATGATCGTCTGGACTATGCTTGCAACAACGCTGGTATTCCGGCATCTAGTCCACTCATTGATATCTCCGAAGAGGACTGGGATCGCGTGATCAACGTTAATCTCAAAGGAACGTGGCTCTGTCTCAAGTATGAAATCAAGGCAATGCTCAAACAAGGTGGCGGTGCAATTGTGAACGTGGCTTCCATTGGTGGTGTCATCGGCTGTGAAGGGCTGACCAGTTACTGTGCTAGTAAAGGTGGGGTTATTGCCTTAACTCGAGCAGCGGCACTAGAATATGCCCAATCCGGTATCCGGATCAATGCTGTGAGTCCTGGTTGCGTCCAGACCGATATACTGGCTAATGTCTCAAAAGACATACTTGCTCGAATCAAGGCAGCGCATCCGGTAGGACGTATTGGCAAACCAGAGGAGGTTGCAGAAGCTCTACTATGGTTGTGTTCCGATGCAGCTTCCTTCGTGATGGGGCATAATATGATCATTGATGGGGCATATACCGCACAGTAAGGTAAAGAGTTTGCTAATCGAAGGTGACGAGTTTTAGCCAATCTCACTGGCTGCAAAATTCTCCATAGAATAACATATTCACTGGTTCTGTTTATCCTCAATCGCTCCTAAATATTTCATAGCAAATTTTTCAGCTTCAGTTAAGCCAATTACCCCACTAATATTCATATTTTCGTAGGGTCTAGGGCTTCTCAAAGTTTTCAAGCACTCACCAGTTTTTACATCCCAAAGCTTGATCGTCTCATCTTCACTACTACTGGCTAGGATCTTACCTTGAGGACTAAAGGCTAGTGACCAAACTAACTTAGAATGTCCCAATAAGGTGCTTACGCATCTGTTTGTACTGATATCCCATAGCTTGACCGTTTGGTCACCACTACCACTTGCCAATATGCCACCATCTAAAAAGATGAGTCCGTATACGCAATTACTATGTCCACGCAAAGTTCCAATACATTGACCTGTACTGACATCCCAGAGTTTTATCGTTTGGTCACCACTGCCACTTGCTACAATATTACCATTAGGACTAAAGGTGAGTGACCATATCCAGTCAGTATGAGCATACACAGTCTGAAGGCAACGACCAGTGCTGACATCCCAAAACTTTAGTGTTTGATCATTACTGGCACTGACTAGCATATGACTATCGGGGCTAAAAGCGACTACTGTTACCCAATTAGTGTGCTCTTGTAGGGTCTTGAGGCAAAGACCTGTCTTAACATCCCATAGCTTTACTGTTTGGTCCTGACTGCCACTAGCAAGTATAGTACCTTGGCAGCTGAAGGCAACTGACATAATCCAATAGCTATGTTCGCGCAAAGTTTTGAGACATTGACCAGTCCTAATATCCCAAAGCTTCACTGTTTGATCCTCACTGGCACTGGCAAGTATATTACCTTGAGGACTCAAAGCAACTGATGTGACCCGATTACTGTGTCCCCGCAAAGTCTTGAGGCATTCGCTAGTGCTGACATCCCACAGCCTCACTGTTTGGTCACCACTACCACTTGCTAGCATAGTACCTTGAGGATTGAAAGTGACTGACCATATCCCATTACAGTAACCTTGCAAGATTTTCAGGCATTGACCTGTAGTGACATCCCACAGCCTTACCGTTTGGTCATCACCGCCACTCGCTAGTATCGTGCTTTTCGGTCTAAAGGCGACTGACCACACCCTGCTAGTATGCCCCTGTAGAGTACTTAGGCATTGACCTGTAGTGACATCCCACAACCTTACTGTTTGGTCCTCACTCCCACTCGCAAGCTTTTGCCCATCACAACTAAAAGCAACTGAATTTACGCAGTCAGTATGACCATGCAGAGTAGTCAGGCATTGACCGATATTGACATCCCATATTTTCACCGTTGTGTCATAACAACCACTAGCTAAAGTATGACCATCTGGGCTGAAGGCAAGTGAGCGACTCCCAGTATTATTATCCTGCAAAGTTTTGAGGCAAAGACCTGTGCTGGCATCCCACAACTTCACTGTTTGGTCATCACTGGCACTGGCAACTATAGTACCTTGTGGGCTGAAGGTGACTGATGTAACCCGATGATTATGTCCCTGCAAAGTTTTGAGACATTCATAAGTACTAACATCCCACAGCTTCACCGTTTGATCCTCGCTACTACTTGCAATCAGGTTACCATTGAGACTGAACGCGACTGACCAGATGCTACCGCTATGACCTTGCAAACAAGCAAGGCAAAGACCTGTCTTAGTATCCCACAGCTTCACTATTGGGTCATCACTGCCACTAGCAAGAACATCACCATCGGGACTAAAAGTAATCGGCCAAACAAAACCCGTATGTGCCTTGAAGCTGAGCAGTTGTTTCCCGTTCGCAACCTGATACAGGCGGATCTCACCATTAGTATCCCCCGTAGCCAAGACTTTTCCATCAGGACTAAATGCCAGTGAATGAATACCGCCGAGGGTTTCAGTAAAAATACATTTATCTAGATTGGCGTGAGCAAAATTTGCATTGTGCAATTTCACATTTCGCAAATCTGCTTGCCAAACCGTCAAATGAGAAAAATCATAGCCACTTAGATCAATTTCCAGATGACAAAGCAGATTAAGAATATTTCCAGCCGTATAACTTTGTTCTAACGGAGATTCCTCTCGCAGCGTTGCTAAAATTTTATTTAACTGATTTTCAAGATTTTTTTTGCTTCTCAAGACAGTGAGCAGCCCATCTATTACTGGTTGGAGAATAAGGCGAATTTGAATATCCCTAACATAGTCTTTCGCCGTCGCCTTCATCAAAGCATGACACCTGAACAAATCGATATTCTGAGTAACAATCTCTTCACAAACTTGCTCTATTAATCGATTCGTCACATACTCCATAACGACTGGTTGTAGTGTGAAGGTTGCTTCGCTTTTTTCTACTACTAGCGTAGGCGTATAGCTAAGCTCTTCCCGCAGGATAGCCTTCTCGATTAGCGATCGCCTTACCAAAGACTCCAAAGCCTCCAGTAATTTCTGTGGTGGGATCGGTGATACTATATCTTCTCGTAACTCTGATAGCGAAACTGGCTCACGATTAATTGCCAGCCAGTACATTATGTCCTTTTCTAAATTTGACAAGCGCGAAAACTGCTGGTCTAATAGTTCGTGAATGTCACCAAAAACAACACCGTCTTGTTTGAGAAATTCAGAAATTTTACCATTAAACACATCTTGTATCGTCGTCGCCACTATCTTCAAGGCTAAGGCGTTACCTGCATAGCGCTCAACCACTGTTCTCAATTCTGACTCTGAACCAGAGAAACCCTTAATTTCAAAGATTTTTTGCCCATGTACCGCTTCTAAACCACTTAATTGTAATGAGCGAACGGGCAGCCCTTGTCCTTCGAGTGACGCCACGTCTTTCGGTTTTTCCCGAGAAGTTAGCAGCAAGCAGCTTCTGTGGGAAACTTCTCCTAAGCGTCTGATCAACTGACCATAATCTTCGTAGCCTTCTCGATACTTTCCAGCAATAACCCCACTTTGCAGAATGGTCTCAGCATTATCTAGTATAATCAGACAGCCGTGTTCTCGTAAAGAATCAATCAGTCGCGAGATTCTTTCATCTACGCTGTTTGGTAAATCAGCTTCTAAAACCTGGGGATCACAGAAAAATTGAATCAAGTTTGCCAAAAGCTCGAAAAGTGGCGGGGCATTGTAGAGCGATCGCCAGATAACGTACTCAAACCCCTCCTGAATTTGTTGAGATAGCTTGACAGCAACAGAAGTTTTACCAATTCCCCCCATTCCCAACAGAACCACCACTTGACAACGATCCTTGATGATCCATTCCTCTAGCAAAGCTAGTTCTGCTGTGCGTCCATAGAAAATTGAGACACAAATTGCCTCTCCTAAATCAACGCGCTTGAGGACTTTCAAGTCTTCCTGCTTCACTAAATCCGAGTCTGGCTTTGTATAGTCGCTTTGCTGCAGTTCTAAATTAAACGCCATAAACAAACGAACAAGCGTTTGTTTGTCAACCCCTATTTCGCGAGTCAGCACTTTCCTAAAAGTGACAGGAGTTATTCCAGCCTGTTCACTTAATTCTTCCAGGGTACACTTACAACCAGAATTTTCCTGAAATTCCCACTCAACTTTGGCATTTTGAAGCTTTTGCCAGCCTTCACGAGTCAGTATAAGCCCACGGTTGCGTTTTTGCTTTTTCTGTTTCATTATTTCTCCAATTATGACGCCCGACTTGGGCTATCTACTCCAAAAGGGGTGCCACTTTTGCTACCTCCACCGGCCACTGTCTACTTGATTTTATATCTTAACTTTTTTAGTATAGTACTTGAAAAGTCATTGAAAAGCAATAACCATGCCCAGACAAAATGCTGCCAACTTGACGATTCAGTTCTCGCAGGAGGAAAAAAAAATTTTGGAGGAATATTGTCAGAAGATGCAGCGAACCAAGAGTGATGTTATTCGAGAGATGGTTCGCTCACTTAAAGAATATTTAGATGAGAGCTAAAAAAATACAATCTTCAAAAGAAAAATTGACCCTTGCAACCTGAAAGCAGGATTTCTTAGACTTCTGTATATCAACGCGTAAATCCTTAATGTTGCAGATATGAGTAGTCTAGTTGCCGCTGTGAAGAATAACGACCTTGAATTAGTCAAAAAATTAATTGAAAATGGTGTAGACGTTAACCAAATAGACAGCAGTGGAAATAGCCTCTTGATTGTCAGTTCTGCTAACGGTCAATCTGAAATGGTGAAGCTACTTCTTGACTCTGGTGCTGATATTCACGCGGTAGACTCAAGTATGAAAGCCACTGCACTCCACGCTGCTGCCTATTTGAGGCATCCAGAGGTTATGGAAATTCTAATTTCGTATGGAATTAATATAGATGCTCAGGGTCCTTACAACGGATACACTGCCTTACACGATGCGGTTTGGCAAAACAATGTTGAAGGAGTTAGGCTCCTGGTAAATGCAGGTGCGCGCTTAGACATCAAAGGCAAGAAAGGAAATACCCCGTTAGATCTTGCCAAAAAAAGTGGGCACAAAGAAATTGTTAGCATCCTTTCTGGAGCGATACCTCTAGTTAGTCATAGCTCCCAAAGCTTTTAGAGAAGCAATAGTTGCTTGTGTTAAACCTATAACACCAGTAATGTTCATTCCCTCTAGTGGTCTTTCGTTTCTGAAAGTTTTTAAACACTCACCGGTCAAAACATCCCATAACTTAACTGTCCCATCTTCACTGCCACTAAGCAAAGTTTTACCATCCGGACAAAAAACAACTGACCTTACCCAGTGGGTATGACCCTGTAAAGTTTTAAGACATTCACCGGAGTTAATATCCCACAATTTTACCATTTGGTCTACGCTACCACTGGCGAGGATATGACCTTGAGGACTAAAGGCAACTGACAACACCCAACTCGTGTGTCCTGAGAAAGTTTTGAGACATTCGCCTGTGCCAACATCCCAGAACTTCACTGTTTTATCTTTACTGCCACTGGCTAAAATCCTACCTTGAGGACTGAAATCAACTGACAATACCCAACCGCTATGTCCCAACAAGTTTTTAAGAGTTTGACCTGTGCTGACATCCCATAACCTCACGGTTTGGTCATCACTGCCACTTGCCAAGATATTACCAATCTCCTGAGCCTGCGGCACGGCTGCGCCTAACGCAGACGCTATGCCTACGGCACGGCTGCGCCTATCGCTAACGGGACTGAAGGCAACAGACCATACCCCATGACTATGTTCCAAGGTTCTCAAGACTTCACCAGTGCTGACATTCCATAACCTCACAGTTTGGTCATCACTGCCACTTGCCAGGATATTGCCTTCAGGAGCAAAGGCTACTGCTTTTACCCAACCAGTATGTCCTTGCAAAATTTTATAGCATTGGTTAGTGCTAGTATCCCATAACCTGACTTCCTGGTCGTAACTGCCAGTGGCCAAGATATTACCTTCAGGACTGAAGGCAACGGTTCGTACTCGGTTAGCGTGTCCCAGCAAAGTTTTGTTGCACTGAGCGGTGCTGACATCCCAACAGCGTACAGTTTGGTCATCACTGCTGCTGACAAAGGTTTTGCCACTAGGAGCAAAGGCAACAGACATCACCCCGTTACTATATCCCTGCAAGATTCTCAAGGTTTGACCAGTGGTAACATCCCAAAGCCTGACAGTTTGGTCATCACTTCCACTGGCAAGGATATTACCTTCAGGACTCAAAGCAAGTGACCAAATTAAACCAGTATGTCCTTGCAAGGTCATAAGGCATTCACCAGTGGTATGATCCCAAAGCTTGACAGTTTGGTCATCACTGCCGCTAGCTAGCATTTTACCTTTAGGAGCAAAGGTGACTGACCTTACTCGGTTACTATGTCCCTGCAAAGTTCTAAGGTATTCACCAGTACTGGCATCCCAAAGCTTGACAGTTTGGTCATCACTGCCAGTAGCTAGAATTTTGCCATCCGGACTGAAAGTAACTGACCAGATCCAACCAGTATGTCCCTGCAAAGTTATTTTACATTCACCCGTTGTGAAATTCCATAGCTTTAAAGTTTTGTCACTACTAGCAGTGGCTAGGATCTTACCTTGAGGACTAAAAACAACTGACAATACCCGACCAGTATGTCCCTGCAAAATTTTATGGCACTGACTGCTGCGAAGATCCCACAAACTCACCGTTTGGTCATCGCTGCCACAAGCTAAGATATGACCTTTAGAACTGAAGGCAACGGTTTGTACGCGCTTAGGGTGTCCCCTGAAAGTTTTCAGACATTCACCGGTGCTTGTGTCCCACAACTTTACATTCTGATCCGCACCAGAACTACTGATGGTATTGCCATCTGGACTGAAGGCGATCGCTCGAACCCAACTAATGTGTCCTTGACAAGTCAAAAGTTCTTCACTATCAGTAAAGTCTTGCCATAAGCAAATCTTACCATTAGCGTCACTCGTTGCTAAAACTTTTCCGTTGGGACTAAATGCTACCGCAGAAACTCTACTGAAGTTTTTCGTAAAAACAGACTTGGATAAATTAGCGTTTTGGAAATTGACTTGAGGTAAATTTACACCTCTTAGGTCAGCTTGCCAAATACTCATGTTAGAAAAATCATAACCCCTGAAATCAGTTTTTAGCTGACTAAGCATATTGATAATATTTCCGCCTGTATATCCTCGTTCCTGTGAAGATTCTTTTTGCAGCAATACTTTGATTTGAACCAGTTGATGTTCAAGTCTTTTTTGGCTTTTAAAGATAGTGAGCAATTCATCAATAAGTGGTTTGAGAATAAAACGTATTTGAGCAACTCTTACATAGTCTTTGGATTGAGCTTTGCTCAAAGCATGATGTCTAAAAAGCACAATTTGTTGAGTGACTATCTCTTCACATATTTGCTTTATTAATTTGCTAGTCACATACTCCATTAATACAGGTTCTATTGTGAAGAGTGGAGTGCTTTTCTCTACTTGTGTAGGTGTAGCCTTGTCGATGAGACTTCTCCGCACCAGAGACTCCAAAGCCTCTAGTAATCTCTGTGGTGTTCCTATTGATATAATATCTTCTCGCAATTGGGAGAGGGTCATTGGCTCACGATTAATACAGAACCAGTACATCACCTCATGCTCCTTATCCGACAAGCGCTCAAACTGCTGGTCTAAAAGAGCACTAATATCGCCAAAAACTGTGATTTCTTGGTTTAAAAACTCAGAAATATTACCATTAAAAACATCTTGAATTGTTGTTGCAACTATCTTCAAAGCTAATGGATTGCCACAATAGCGCTCAAATAGTGCTTTCTTTTTAGAATCTTTTCCAGATATACCTTTGTCGAGCAAAATTCTTTTTCCTTCCTCCTCACCGAGACCTCTCAGGTGTAATGAGCGAACAGGTAATGTTTCTCCTTCGAGTAACGCCACGTCTTTCGGTTTTTCCCGAGAAGTCAGCACTAAGCAGCTTTGATGAATTGTTTGTCCCACCCGTTTTATAAGTTGACCATAATCCGAATACTCTTGTTGATAGCTTCCAGCAATCGCGCCACTTTGCAGAATGGTTTGTGCGTTATCGAGTATAATCAGACAGTGGTATTGTCGCAAATATGAAATCAGTTGGGACAATCTGCCGTCTACGCTTTTTGGTAAGTCAGCTTCACAAATCTGGGCGTCACAGAAAAATTGAATTAAGTTAGCCAAAAGCTCGAAAAGTGGAGGGGCATTGTAGAGCGATCGCCAAACAACATACTCAAATTGCTCCTGAATTTCATGGACTAACTTAGCAGCAACAGAGGTTTTACCAATACCCCCCATTCCCAACAGTGCGACAACTCGGCATTGCTCCGTCAAGAGCCATTGCTCCAGCATAGCCAATTCTGTTGTACGTCCACAAAAACCTGACACACAAACAGCTTCGTCCCAATCAATCCGCTTGAGAGTCTTCAAGCCTTGAAGCTTCGCCGAATTGGGATTGCTCTTTGAATAGTCGCTTTTCTTCAATTCTAAATCAAATGCCATGAAGAAACGAACAAGCGTTTGTTTGTCAACCCCTTCTTGGCGAGACAGTACTTTTGCAACTGTATTCGGAGTTAATTCAGCGCGTTCACTTATTTCTTCCACGGTGTACTTAATACCAGATTTTTCGCGAAATTCCCATTCGAGTTTTCCTTTCTGAAGTTTTTGCCAGCCTTGGAGAGTGAGTATAACGCCACGACTTCGTTTTGAATTGTGCTGATTCATAAATTTATAAGTTTTATACTTATTCTCTAATTTTTTAGCAGAGAAAAATTTATGATTAGGTTAACAGGCGATAGCGGCAGTATCTACAGTATGATAGGCACTTTTAAGCAAAATTTAACTATAGTATTCCTATTTTTTCACGAATAACCTAAATTGCGGGTTAAGAAGAAATAAATATACTATCAGGCTGCAAGTGGGAGGATGAGAACCCCTCGACAATAGCTGCGGGTGATGAAATCCGACGCTACGAGTTTTAACTCGTAGTTTATCTGTTAATATGTTGAAGGTACTGGGTGGAGACCCATACAGGATATCCATAACTGGACTGAAAGGGTAGAAACGTAACCGATTGGTTGTACCGGAGTCTGTGGTGGGACGCATCGTTGACGTTAAACGCTCATTGCCTGCAAACGACGATCTGGTGGGGACTGGCGACAGTCTAGTTGTGCGAATCGTTTCGTCGAAAAAGTCTAAGTACCCTAGAAAAGATTTGGGATGACGGACAAGGAAAAAGTAGGGAAAATCCCACAAGAACCTTGATAACTGAGTGACCATGTAGGTGAGAAATAGTACCCTAGAACTTTCAAATCCTACCCCGTAAGTGCAACGGTGACAGCATCACCCCCAGGTTCGAGACTAGCCATCAACGCCTGAAGCGGGGTGAAAAGGCGGCTCCACAGGAAGTCTAAAACCAGTGTCCGCCAAGCAAAGTACACAAGAGTAAGAATTCTGAAGCTTACGTTTGAATCATCGTCATGTTGAACCAGCGAAATAAGGCTGACACGCTGGAGCCAAAAGGCAAAGGAAGAATGGGAGATGGCAAATAGCTAGTTGACCAATCGTGCACTTCCCAAAAACCCGGTGAATAGTAAGCACTCTAAACGTACATAGAATGGTCACTCGGAACGAGATAACCTATTTTCGGCTCTCAGGTGGTCGATTCCCTGAGCAGGTGCTAACCGGATGCAGTAAATAGGAGAGATTGAGTCAGAAGCTAAAGCTCTGGGTAACATCAGAGATATGCTGACGGATTCACGGTGATTTAGAAGATAAAGTCTCAAGTAATGAGTAAAAATGTCTAAAACGAGTTTAAAGACTACGGTGGAATGGAACCAAGTGAACTGGCAAAAGCGAGAACGCAAGGTTTATAAGCTCCAAAAGAGAATTTATCAAGCCTCTCAACGTGACGATGTGAAAGCATTACGCAGACTCCAAAAGACGTTGATGAAATCCTGGTCAGCAAGATGTTTAGCGGTCAGGCGGGTAACACAAGACAATCAGGGGAAGAAGACGGCAGGTGTGGATGGACAAAAAAATCTAACCCCAAAGCAACGTCTCACCCTAGTTGCCAATCTTAAGTTAAGCCCAAAAGTCGCCCCAACCAGGCGAGTATGGATTCCGAAGCCTGGAACTGATGAAAAGCGACCACTTGGCATCCCGACAATGAATGACCGAGCCTTGCAAGCGCTTGTCAAACTGGCACTAGAACCAGAATGGGAAGCACGATTTGAACCTAACTCATATGGGTTCAGACCAGGACGCTCATGCCAAGATGCCGTCGAAGCAATATTTAGGGCAATTGTGCCAAAGCCAAAATACGTGCTAGACGCCGATATTGCCAAATGCTTTGACCGCATTGACCATGAAGCACTGCTCACAAAATTAAATACATTCCCTGCTATCCGTCGACAAGTTCGGGGGTGGTTAAAAGCAGGGGTTATGGATGATAAGCAGTTGTTTCCAACATCTGAGGGTACACCACAAGGAGGAATTATTTCTCCTCTACTGGCTAACATCGCCCTCCACGGAATGGAAGAACGGATTAAACAGTTTGCGGAAACTCTTCCTGCAAAGACAAAAGGACAAGGAAAACGTGACAAACGTAGCAACCTCAACCTTATCCGTTATGCCGATGACTTCGTAATTCTACACGAAGATTTGACCGTTGTCCAAAGATGCAGGGAAATAATCTCTGAATGGTTAAAAGGCATGGGATTGGAATTAAAACCCAGTAAAACGAGACTTGCCCATACCCTTAATCGGTATGAGCAAGAAAAACCAGGATTTGACTTCCTGGGATATACGATACAACAATTTCCGGTAGGAAAGTATCACTCGAAACAAGGGTTCAAAACAATCATCACCCCAAGCAAATCGAAGCAAGAGATACATTACGAGCAGATTGCTAGTATTATCAATGCCCATAAGGCAGCACCTCAAACGGCGCTAATCAGCCATCTAAACCCAATCATACGGGGATGGGCAAACTATTATGCAACTGTAGTAAGCAAAAACGTTTTCTCAGACTTAGATAACCTCATATACCAAAAGCTGAGGGCTTGGGCAAAACGCCGCCACCCCTTGAAAAATGGAGAATGGGTGTCAGAGAAATACTGGCATCAAATGGGTGGCGATAACTGGGTATTCGCAACCAAAGAGGTAGATAAAACACTCTTAGGGCTACTTAATCATGCCAACACTCCTATAGTGCGACATGTAAAAGTAAAAGGCGAATCATCGCCATACGATGGCAACCTGGTTTACTGGAGTACAAGAATGGGAAACAATCCAGAAATGCCAAGTAAGGTATCAAAACTCCTGAAAAAGCAAAAAGGAAAGTGCGCCCACTGCGGATTATATTTCCGTGAAAACGATGTGATAGAAGTTGACCATAAAATCCCCAAATCGAAAGGTGGAAAGGATTCCTACGACAATTGGCAGCTACTACACAGGCACTGTCACGACACAAAAACTGCCACAGATGGTAGTCTTGGCAACAAATCCGGCTGTAAAAGTGCCGAGCCTAAACCCTCTAAGAAGCTGGAAAAAATCCAGGATAAATGGGTGATGAGGTATGCATGATAAGCACTAAATCATTGAGGAGCCGTGTGAGACGAAAGTTTCATGCACGGTTTTGGAGACCAGCGGGGGCGGTGACAATCTCGCTGAGTTTAATAAAAGTCTAAGAAACAGGAAAAAAGGTGGAGAGGCATCTTTTCAAAGTGCCTCGTAAGGCTTCGACACTTCGGCAAGCTCAGTGCGTCGCTACGCTCACCCTTACCGTGAGCGTTAGCCCTTGGCGTGTCCGGAGGACTCAGCCGAAGGATAACATCTTTTAGGAATCCACTGGACTTTGGTCAGGGTGCGACCCGTTCGCCAGAAAGAAGTAGGAATACTTAAGGATTGGTGGCAAGTCGTACAAACTTGGAATGTCAAAACATTCCAAGTTTGTACCTTGATAACTTGTTATTCGTGTAGGTGCAATTCCTACCCTTTGTGGTGACAAAGTGACAGTATATCCCCCATTTGGGCGACTGATTATCAAACGAGTGAAGCGGGGATAAACGATGGTAACTGGAAGTCTCATCCGGAACCCCACCCAACATAGTTGATCATGGATAGCAAAAGCAAAGTCACACTAATCCGTCGTGAAAGCGCAACTAGCTAAAGGACCACAAGTTATTTTGGAAATTATTCCGAGGTTGGGCAAAGTTCAGACATCCCAAAAAATCGAGAAGGTGGATAGCTAGAAAATACTGGCACATCCAGAAACATAAAAATTGGACTTTTGGTAATGGCAATTTAGTCTTACCAAAGCATTCCAATACAAAAATAAGCTGTCTCACCTACTTCCCCTACTTGCCCACCATGTTCTAACTTTAAAGTGAAACGGTATAATATCATGTCCGGTGGCATAGTAAGTGTATAATTTCTCTAAAAGAAAAAATTGCTGGTATATGCCAAAACGTTTAACGCTACAACCACATCTAAGTATCGCAGAACTGGAGCATCGTTACCGTCA
>NZ_JABXYX010000322.1 GCF_017982655.1 Brasilonema sp. CT11
ATCCACGGTGACTTTCATACCCTCGTAAATGCCTTGCACGGACATTGATTGTGCGCCATTGAAGAACGGGATCTACATGGAGGTAAGTAACTTGCATTAGATCCGCTATTCCCCGTACCTTAATACCACCGTTACCGTGGCGTGGATTAAATTTGCTCCAGGGAAACGGTCCTCTATGAGCACAAGGGTTAGTTACGTTTCGATGTCCAACGAAGCATCAGACTTACTTTGTCGTAGTGTCAATCACCATCAACTTATCACCAAACACCGCTTGTGCTTCTTTCAACGGACCTTCCATTTGAGGGTGCAGCACGAATATCGATTCAGTGCTAGTGTTAAAGTCGTATCGATTGCGCTTGTCTTGCGAACTCGTCCAATCAATATCTGAGGGATAGTTATCACTCGACAGCTCTTTTCTACTCTTACGTGAAGCCTCCTTATTATTGTTGTTATTATTGCCGCTTTTGTTGCTCTTGTTACTCTTTTGACTCGAGTGTAACAACAAAAGACCAGCTGAATTAGACAACTGACTGTAGTTCTGCTCGGTGTCTTCATCTTCATCCACGACCATTCTATTGTCCTCTGCAATCGCTGATTTCAAGCGCGAGTTGGTTCGTTTCATCGACGGTTGTTCAGGTGAAGACGACAGCCGACCTTTGCTGCCCTTGGAGGAATTACTTTGTGTAAGGCGAGGTCGTTCAAAGTCATCTCCTTCTCTGTTACGCGCTACTTTAGTAACTTGAACCTCATCCGTTGTCTCGTCGTCTAGATCGATAACTCCAGCTGACTTTTTGTTCGTGTTGCGTTCTTTGTTATTGCTCGCGTCCTTTGAAGTACTGGCTCTTCGTTTTTTAGTGATTGTTGTGGGACTAGGGCGTAAGAATTGTGCTTCCAGCTGGCGCAGAAATTGAGATCTGCAAAATTCAGTCATTAAAAAATTTCAGGAATTTCGTGAATCAGATATTATAACGTATTATTCAATCATTATTATAAAGCATGTTTTTTATGCTATTTAAAAATTTAGACGGATTTTTTGAAGGTCTAAATGTCAACTCAAGGTTGATTTTTACTATTGAAGGCAATTACTGCTTACCCTGCATCTACCAATGTACCTATAGCTGATGATAATATAGTAGGAGTATTCAAAAAACTGTTTAAGCCTTGGTTATACGCCTGAACAACGTCCACGTGATCTACTTTTTGCCTCTTCGTTGGTCGATCAGATGCAGGAGCACTTCTGCTTCGAGCTCTTCGCCGCGATGTGGAAGTACTATTGGTGCTCATATTGGTGCTGGTCTGTTGAATGGTAATTCTTCTGAACAGAAAATCGTATTTGTTATTAGTTTTTTCTTTGCTCCAGAACACGGATCGTGTGAATTATTTTATAATTGATAAGCGAGAAGAATTCGTATATATTGATATTGATATTGTAAATAAAAAGCGCACGATGGAAAAGACGGTGAACGGTGGATTAGTAAAAAAGAAGGGAACTTTTAAAAGAGAACGTACGTGTAATTATTATTTTCATAATATTACATGCACTAATTCAGCCTATAATATCGATAGTGATAGCCATGATGTACGGATTTGGGTAAGAATTTTTTTTCTATTTTATTTATTACAAACTATTCTCGTTTTAGTATCATTATAATATATCTCTAGCCTATATAATCATTCGATTGTATTTTTTTTTTTTTAATAATTAATTAAATAGAGACGTGCAGAACCCTTATGACGCAAGTGTCGAACTGTTAGAAGACATGGTGTTGGACTTTATTTACGAGATGGTCAGTAGTAGTATTATTATAATTATTAATGTATTTTAATTTGTATTATAGACAACACGCGCTATTACCATTGGCAAAAAAGGCAAATTACAAACAGAAGATCTGGTGTTTCTAATTCGAAAAGACCGAAAGAAATACGCTCGTGCTATTGAACTATTACAAATGAACGAGGAATTGAAAGCTGCACGAAAGGCTTTTGAAACTGACGATATGATGAACAAGATCGAGAATTAAAAAGGCCGCACTATCGGATCTGACCTTATTTCTGTTAATTATTGTAAATAAATAATGCAATGTACTCTGTAATACTTGATAGTTAATTTTTATTAGCTTATTTACAATTCGTAGAGTTTTAAAGCGGATCTATTGCTCTTCCTGCTCTTTTAACGCTTGTTTTTGGATTCTATTCAGCAATTTGTTCGATTTGTACAGTCTGAAGTTTGTTTCAATGAACGGCAAAAAGAATTTGAGGTCACCCTTGCGAGGAGTAGAATTAATAAAGGTTGATTATAAAACGGTCTTCAAAAGAGTTGACTTACATCCACCGGCAACAAGGCTAAAAATTCGCCTGGCGGTAGTTGTTTTGCGGTGTGGTTTAGTATAATAGTATACTGATTAATTAGCTCCTCGTCCTGTCCATAGAATAGGTTAACTCTGATCCACCGCAAGATATCCGCAACACTTACGGCAGTAGAAGGAGTTTCGTTGACCAACTTTGACTCTAAATTGATCGCTGCTTGCCACAGTGTGTTCAACACTACTGCCCAGTCCTCCTTCTAAATATGTAATGGTCGATAATCGTTCAATACTGCTGATGAACCTGGACTTACCTGGTGACAATAATGCTTCAAATAATCTATAATAACGTGTGGTGTGCTCGTAATCAATGCATTAACTCCTTCAGGCAATCTGATAAGAGTTTAATAAGGGCATTAAAGGTATGTCACGAATATACGTACTTGTTGACACGAGGCAAGCACAAGACGCGCAGCGAGAACAACAAGAAATCTTTCTGTTGATACTCCGAGTCAATCAGTGTCATCACCTCTTCGCTGCTGCGTGGACACTCGCCCCTTCATATCCCTCGGAATTTTCTTAACAAGCGGGGCTCAGCTCTGCGTTGTTCACCCGCGAACCCCAGCGCCCTTTCAATGTTTTTCATAGAAGCATAAGGATAGCTATTAGCGGCGCCCTCAGTGGTCATCAAGGCCGGCACGG
>NZ_JABXYX010000090.1 GCF_017982655.1 Brasilonema sp. CT11
TGCAAAATTCTTGTCAAGAACTTTGAGAGAACTCTAGCTAATGCCACTGCAAAGGTTAATCTTTGTTTTATTCGGCTGATGGTTAAGAGGCTTGCAGCACCTTTTTAGATGTCAAATGGGTTCTATAAATCCCTGCAAGCGTCAAGTGCGGTTTATCTTCCAAAATTTCTTCAGGCGTGACACCTGCTTTTATCTCATTCACGATATACTGAACCGTAATGCGAGTTTCGGCGATGCGGGGACGACCACCGCAAGTTCCTGGTGTACGGACAATTAATGTACTAATGTCGGTAATGGTTTGCATAGCTAATTTGCTAAACTTTGCTTCCATAATTAAGAACTCTAGCACTTATCATAGAGGGGTTGAAACTCTATGAGCGATTGAAACAACAATCGTAATGCCAATAACTAAGGGTGTAGCTGTTTGCCTTAACTCCCAAGGCATTGGCTAACCAAATTGAATCAAGAATTTTTGCTAAATTTCCTACTCAAGATACTAGTTATTGATCTTCAAATGGGTGGATGATGTCTAACCGTCGCGATTGTTGTCTGGTACGGGCGATTGCCTTTGACACTGCGCTTTGCGCTATCGCCCGTCGCTTAGCAAACCTATTAGTCTGATTGATTTGAGATCATGGCAGTTTATGAAAATCGAGAAGCGTTCATTCCCTACCGTCGCACCGATATTATCAAACTTTGCCTCCAAGATGGTCAGCTAAATGCCGCTGATGCTGAAAAGTTTCAAGATTTCTGCCAAATTCTATCCGCGTATTACCACTTTCGCTTTCACAAGACGCTGGAAATTATCAAAGACAACTACGTACCCTTCAATCCCAATGGAGATGTTCAACCACTCACTCAACCAACTTTTGACCAATACGACGAGATGGAGTCAAAAGTGGTTGATGCATTCAACCACATTTTAGAAAGAGCGAATTACATTCTTTTGCCTGAATCGATTGTACAACAAGCATTGGGAAATAAATCTCTGATTGATTTGAAAACGAATGTTGATTTCGAGGACTTTGAGCATTTCTGTTGTTATTTCCAAGGCGATATTGACAAGAAAATTTCGCTGAAAAAGTTCTTCTTTTGGCAAGAAGAAAAGACTATTAATATCTTGGAACGAATTGTTTTACTCATTAAGTTCAAAGAAGCGGCTTACTTTCGTGGCAAGAAAGTCAAAATAGAAAATCTAAACTTTACTCCTGGTAAAATGTATGTCTACTTTTACAGGAATATTCCAAAACTAGATATTGACTTGCTCTTTCCTAATGTTGTCACTAGTATGACTTGGAAAGACCAGCTATTATTTGGAATTCCTGCGATTGGGGCTGCAATTCCCCTAGTCTTAAAAGCATTGCCGAATCTGTTATTGCTTATTACTGCAATTTTGTTAGTGTTTAATGCATCATCTTTAGTGGAATCGCTAGATGTAGAACAGGATAAGATCCGAAATGTCATGCCCATTCTAGTCGCAACGCTATCGTTGGGGATGGCACTGGGTGGATTTGCCTTCAAGCAGTACACCAATTACAAAAACAAAAAAATCAAATTCCAAAAAGATGTTACCGATACGCTTTTCTTCAAGAATTTAGCCAACAATGTCAGCGTCTTTCAGATGCTCATCGACATTGCTGAGGAAGAGGAGTGTAAGGAAATTATTCTAGTATATTACCATCTCCTTACCAGTCCGACTCCGTTGAATCCGAAACAGTTAGACTCTCGCATCGAAACTTGGATGGAGAGGAAACTGGGCATCAGAATTAACTTCGATATCCACGGTCCCTTGAACAATCTGGAAGATATTCGTGCTAAAGTGATCACAAATGCCGAAGAAGCAGACATTGCCCCTGAAATGCCTCTATTAACCTATGATAACGAGGGGTTTTGCCATGTTCTACCCTTGGAAGATGCTAGAGCAGTGATCGATTATGTATGGGATAATGCTTTCCTCTATAACGGGATAGCCTTTTGACAACATGATGGTTCTGCATCCGCTTTCAGATTTCATAAACTCCAATTCCCCAGTCAGCAACTCATCTCCTAACTATTGGTACGAAGGGCGTTGTCCTCAAACGGGCGAACTACTCCGACTACCCCGCACTCGTTTGGTAGAGACGATCGCCTACAATTTGATGCAACACCTTACCACTGATAAGCGTTATTCCTCTGAAGGAAAAATGTACGGGGTATTACTGATTGAACTGCCGACTGGCGAACAAAGGATACTCAAAGCTTTCTCCGGTCTTCTGAATGGCGACAGTGTAGTTGAGGGTTGGGTACCGCCGATTCCGGGACGAAAGCAAGTTGCTTTAGAGGAAGCCAGCACACTATCTGAATTGGATGCTATTAAGCAGGAACTGATTACCCTTAAGCAACTTCCCGAACGGCTGCAGTATGAAACGCATACGAGTGAGTTTGAGTTACGCTTACAACAAATGAGCGATCGCCATCAAGGTAGCAAAAACAAGCGTATTGAAAAACGCCAGATACTCTGCGAAACTCTGGCGGGAGAAACACTTGACTTTGCTCTTGAACAACTTAACGAAGAAAGCCGCCGAGAAGGAATTGAACGAAAGCAACTCAAACGCCAACGAGATGAAAAGTTGCAGCCGCTTCAGCAGTTGATAGCTGCAGCAGATACGCGAATTCGGGAACTAAAACAACAACGTAAACAACTATCCCGCCAACTCCAGACGCAGATGCACGCTGCTTACACGCTGATGAATTTTCTCGGACAATCCCTAACGTTGCAGCAATTAATACCAGGAGGTATGCCCACTGGCACTGGAGATTGTTGTGCACCAAAGCTACTCCACTATGCAGCAACGCATAATTTAAAACCGTTGGCAATGGCAGAGTTTTGGTGGGGTTCCTCTTCTAGTGATCAAGATAAAGTGCAAGGAGAATTTTACGGTGCTTGTGCAGAGCGTTGTCAACCATTGATGGGGTTTCTGCTGTCAGGGTTGTCTCAGAGAAAATCGAATGCAGAGGTTAGCACAACTGGGCAAACATTACCCATTGTTTACGAAGATGAATGGTTAATTGTTGTGAACAAACCCTCGGGATTACTATCAGTTCCAGGTCGTTATTTTGACACTCAAGACAGTGTTCTGAGTCGTTTGCGTTATCTCCTAGCGGATGGCGTCATCCTCAATGCCGTGCATCGGTTGGATCAAGAAACTTCTGGTATTCTTGTATTGGCTCGCAATCAACAAATTTATCGTCAGCTGAGTCAGCAGTTTCAGCAACGGCAGGTTCACAAAGTTTATGAAGCCGTACTTTCCGGTTCGCTCACGACTGAGCAAGGTGTGATTGAATTACCACTATGGGGCAATCCTGAAAATCGTCCTTCTCAGCAAGTTGATTGGCAATATGGAAAACCCAGCATAACTCACTTTCAGATGATAGCAGTTGAGGGAAACTACACTCGCGTCGAGTTGACGCCGCTAACAGGACGTACCCATCAGTTGAGAGTTCACGCTGCTGATGTCAAAGGACTTGGGATACCTATTTTGGGCGATCGCCTTTATGGATGTCGTGCAGCCGCAAGTCGGTTACATCTACATGCCAGGGAACTTTGTTTTGAGCATCCGCAGTTGGAAAAAACCATTCATCTACAAGCAAAGACGCCATTTTAGCTTACACAAGCTTACAGAACTTCCCAACCCTTTTGTTTATATCCATATTCAAAAATTTCTGGATGCTCGATTTCTGCCAAAATCTCTAGAGAATCTACAAGTCGTGGTCCTGGACGATTGAAAAAGGAGTTACCATCAGTGATGTAAACTCTGCCAGTTTCCACAGCATGTAACTTTTGCCATTCTGGATGTTGAGTTAATGGTTGAGCTTCTTGACGGGTGCGATTTAAATCAAAGCCACAAGGCATAAAGATGATGATATCCGGATTGCTAGAAATCAGGGTTTCCCATTTTAAGGTAGTAGAAGCCGAACCTGTTACACTAAATAACGGTTGTCCTCCTGCCAAGGCTACTAATTCAGGAATCCAATTAGCAGCAACCATCAAAGGATCAGTCCACTCAATGCAAGCAACAGTCGGCAGGTGTTCTGTTTGGGAAAGATGTTGTGTTTTTTTGTCTACTATTTTCACCCGCGCTTGTAGATTTGCGATCACTTGCTGTGAATCTACCCCGAAAACGTTACCTATTCGCCGAATCTCATCCCAAAGATCTTTAAGAACATTTGGCTGTAAGGAAATAATTTGAGCAGGGGTATTTGTAATACTTGCAACTGCTTCTTCTACATCTTTTAGGCTAACAGCACAGACATCACATTGATCTTGGGTAACAATGTGAGTTGGTTGCAATTTCTCTAAAACATCTGTGTTGATTTGATAAATACTTAAGGCAGATTGCAACAGATAATTAACTTTGTCATGAATCTCACCACTTGGGGCGTTGCTATTGATACGCGCTTGAGTACAAACAGGGCGGTTTTGAATTTCGGGGGGATAATCACATTCGTGCGATCGCCCAACGATTGCATCCGTCAAACCCAAAGCTGCTAAAATTTCTGTGCCTCCAGGGATGAGGGAGACAATTCTTGCACTGTCATTTGTCATTCTCCACCTCCACAACAGCTCTTATTTCCTCAATTTTCCCAAAATTCTACAACTCAGCAATCTTTCTCTAGGTCAATGCCTAAAAGCTACAGGCGAAATAAGGTTATATTTTAAAGAAGTATTCAGTACTTAGAATCAACTTTTCAAGCAAACGGGTGCTCACGACTATCTAAATTAACCGGAGTGGTATTATTCTAATAGAATTATACTGATGGAATATTTGAGTTGATACAGCGCTTTTCAACAAGCGTCAAGTACACTACCCTACCCACCCTATAGGGTCCCCTCCCGTTGGAAGGGAGAGGGTTAAACACACGTGTACTTGATTTACGTTGTAATAGGCTGTAAGTTAACAGGGGTGTATTGGAATTGTTGAATTCCTCATAGCTCTGCATGTGCAAGCGTTCGGGGAACAGTTTATACAATAAGAGCATCAATCAAAACGACTAACAAATAAATCTATCACTACCGTGCGCACAGTAAGACTATTTATAATTTGTAATAATGAAGGTCGCTGATGGAACACCGAAATTCTTCACCACAAACACACAGGGTTACAGGATTAGAGGGACAAAAACCAGTTTCAGAGGAAAGGGTGACAGCTATCACTACCACAAACTCTGAAAGCGATATTGAAAAACCTGTACCGCGATCAAAACGCAATTCGCTACCGAAAGTGATATTAGTTGTGTTGTTAGCCGGAGGAGCGATCGCTGCCGGAATTTACGCATTCCGAACATGGCAGTATAACCAGCAGTACGCGACAAAGTATCAGGAAACTGATAACGCTTATGTCACCGCAAATGTTTCCCCTATCACTTCCCGCGTATCGGGAATAGTCACCGAAGTTACAGTTAATGATAACCAAGTGGTGTCTGCGAATGATGTATTAATGAAGATCGATAAACGGGACTACCTAGTATCTCTAACACAGGCAAAAGCATCTCTAGAACTAGCCAAGCAGCAAGCAGAATTGGCACGAGAAAGGCTCAATAGAGATATTGTTAGTGCTTCTGAATCTAACTCAGATCCAGCAAACAATAACCAAGCAAAACAGGCTGCAACTAATGCTCAGCAAAGAGACATACATCAGCAACAGTATAAAATAGCGCTAGCTGCTGTTGCCCAAAAGCAGGCAGATCTTAGAAAAGCTGAACTTCAACTATCCTACACCGATATTACAGCAATAGTTCCTGGAAAAGTTGGTAACAAAAGCGTTTCTGTAGGGCAGCAGGTACAACCAGGACAAACTCTTATCACACTAGTGCAGCCAAATCCTTGGATTATTGCCAACTTTAAAGAAACTCAGTTAGAAAAAATCCAGCCTGGGCAAAATGTGACAATTACAATCCCTGCCTTCCCTAATCACACGTTTAGCGGGAAAGTGGATAGTATGTCCCCCACTTCTTTTGGCAAGGTTGCCCTTCCCCCACAAGAAAATGCCACGGGTTATTCCAACCTTGCTCAGGATGTGCAACGAGTTCCAGTCAAGATAGTCTTTGAGCCTAAGAGTCTTCAAGGTTATGAATCTCGGATGACTCCTGGAATGTCAGCGGTTGCGGTTGTCGAAACTAATAACTCTCTTCCCGCCCAAAAAGCACCGAATTTAACTCCCGCCCAAAAAGCACCTAATTCAACGAATCCCAAAGACACAAAGGATACGAAGAACACGAACGACACGAACACACAAGAAAAAAAAGATAATCAGACGAAGGAAAGATTGTAACAAATTTCTGTGTAAACAAACTGCGTTTGAGACAAGGAGTGAGGGAGTAAGGGAGCTAAACTTAATATTAAAATTTTTCTCATCTCTCCTGCTCCCTTGCTTTTTCAAGCTAGTGGTATAGTCAAATCAATTGATACCTGTGCCAATAGGTTTCCATAACCTTGCTCCCTCTACTTCCTCAATGTTGACAAGTCTTTCCATGCTTTCACTAAATTGCCTTGCATAAGGGCAGCAACTCCTGAAAGAACTCTGAATTCAGGTAAATTGGGATTTTTAGCTAAACTCGGTTCTAAAGACTTTTCGGCTGCTCGTGGCTGCCAGTTGTAGATTTGAACAAATGCTAGATAAGCGTGAGCGTAAGGATTTTCTGGATCTAACTGAGTGACTTGTTTTAGAGATGCGATCGCACCATCCACCCGCCGCTGCAACACATTTGCTAAAGCCAAAGCGTATGCCCAATCTCGGTTTCGAGTAAAATGTTGCAATCGATATTCTAAAGTCAGCCTTGCTTGTACCAAATAATCCTGAATCGGATCATATTGATTAATACGTCCTACCTCATCAAATACTTGAGTCACCGCTTCAGTGCCTTTGGGTAATTGAGCGCCTAAACTCTCTAACTGCGTCACTAAATCTAATTCTGGTGCTTGTGTGGCAGAGGCTTGAGGGTAAATTTGTAGTGTGACTTTTGGGACTAAGATAGGATAACTTTCTCCTGAGAGTCTGTTGAGATAAATCGCGTCTAGGGTATAAGTTCCGGGTGGTACCGTAGAAGCAGGCAACATTGCCATCTTTTCAATCACTTGAAATGTTCCTTCAGGTTTTTTGGCACCAGGATGCATAGCTCCCATCGCGATACCATGATCGTGTATCCAACTATCAGTGTTAGGTATGATCTGACCATTTTTACGCCAAGTTAGCAGGACTAACCCGTGTTGTAGTTCATCCCAAGAACCAGACCACTCATAGCTTACAGGTATTGGTACTCCTGGGCGAGCTTTTTCTGGTACTATGACTTGTGATAGGGCAATTTTGGCTTGTGAGTTTTGTTGAGAAGTCTGTCTGACTTCTAGTGTCGGCGTTTGTTGATGATAAAGCATGAGTTGACTGTTATCAGGCAAATTCCAAGACTTATTGAGTTGAAAATTCCCACCTTGCTCAACAGTCTTTACCATAACAGCTTGAGCTTCTTTAACTGGTCCTTGATCACCTGTTTTCGTCACGAACCATGAGAGCGATCGCGCATCTTGTTCGACAAACTTTTTCCTGATTCCTACCTGACGCCCGTAAACTTGAAAGTTTCGTAGCGCCCCATAATAATTGAAATTGTGTTGGTTAACTTCTACAGTTGATGGTAGTACTCCTAGAGTAGAACGCAAATACGGTTCTGTTTGAATAATTTGGGCAATAACCTGTTGATGAGGAAACTCCTGTTTCATATAAGGATAATGCTGAGAGTTGGGACTCAAAACTTGTGTCATCCAAGTACCAACAACACCTCCCACCGGAAACAGGTTGAGCAACATTAGTATAACTGCTAAACCAAAAGTACCCCAACGAACACGCTGTCCGAACAGACTGCGCCAACGTGTCAACCCATAAGCTAAAAACACCGTCACCACTGGTAAATAAGGCAATACATAACGTTCGTGTTTGTTTACATTCAAACATGAAAGAAAATATCCGCCAACGCAAAACACAAGTAACCATATGAGTGATGAGTTTTGCTGGTTCGCTTTGCTTGAGGCTATAGTTTCAAGTTTTGGATTTTCAGACGCAAATTTTGAACGCCCCCACCATATAAGTAAACTTACCGGAGGTACAAATAACAAAGGTAATGAAACTTGGTAAGGTAACTGATTCCAATAGTAAATCCAAGATTCCAGCTTATCAAGACCAGGCTGATGTTCAGCAATAGCAGAATCAATAGTCGCCCGCTTACCAGAAGTGAGGATGATAAGCCAATTCGTACGATACCAAGGACCAAAAATCAACACCGAAAAACACAAACCACCCAGTAGTTGTAATAAGCGTCCCCAACGCCGATGACGTAGCGCACCCACTCCAACCCAGACTATCGGCGTCAACAAAAAAAACAACGCCGTCTGCTTCACCATCAACGCCAACCCGAAAGTTAAGCCGAAGGCTGCAGCCCAGAACCATTGAGCAGGGGGAGCAGGGGAAGCAAATACCCCCTTGTCCACTGTCATTCGCCAAACGGTGAGGCAAAAGAAACTCAAAGTTACAACTGCTGTCAAGGGATAATCCAGCAGAAATTCTAAACGAAAGTTATACAGAGCAGGTAAAATTTGGCATAGTGCAGCAGCCCACAAACCTACAGTTTCGCTAAATAGCACAGTGCCCAAACCATAGACTGAAGTTAGTAAAATTGCACTAAAGAACAGCATCATCAGAGTTGCTTGATCCGGTCCGATGCCAAAGATATTCTGAACAATAGCTGTAACGATGTAAGTTAAAGGCGGTATTTTGGAAGACAGCAGCCAAAAACTTTGCCACCACTCCTGGTTAAACCACTGGGGATTTTGTAACGCGTGCCAATAATTTAAACTACCAGTTAAATAGTCTGCTTGATCCCAAGCGGGGACAGAACGATCCAAAGCAAACCAAATGCGATCGCACAACGCCCCCAATAACCAAATTATCCCAAGTATGAGTAAGTTTTTATATTTATTCCGCTTACTTTTGTAATTGCTCATGATATTGGACGAGTCTTCATCGCTTCAACCTCACCCCGCCTCCGGCACCCCTCTCCTTATTAAGGAGAGGGGAGGAGAGTGCCCGGTTGAGGTATAGATGCAGTAAGTGATTAACCGGATTTGATATCATAAGTTCGTATTTGCGCTTAAGAACTACTGCAAGCCATTTACCTCAATGTCTTCCTCATTGTCACATGACGAATGCCAGCCTCTTCAAAAACCTCCCCCTCTTCCTGAAAACCCAACTGTTGATGCAAACCCTTGATATACTCTTGGGCATGAATCACAACTTCTGGAATATTCTTACTGGCTATAACTTCCATTGCCTTTTCCATAATTTTCTTGCCAATACCATACCCTCTACCTACGGGTAAAACAGCAAGCCTTTCAATCTTCGCAGTCTTGTCATCCAAATATCTCACCCTCGCAGTTCCCACATACTCTCCATTTAAAGAAGCAATCAACTGCTGAGAAGTTTCATCTTCTCCATCAAAATCTAAATCAGGATCTACACCTTGTTCTTCTTGAAAAACAGACTTCCTGATTGCTTGAATTGCTGAAAACTCCTTATACCAATCAGCAACTCTAACGATTAACTCTCTCATCAAAATTTCTTGGCGTCCTTGGCGCGGCAATCGCTACAACGGGGGGAACCCCCGCAACGCGTTGCCTTGTCTTGGCGGTTCGATTCTAATCCTCATTTTGTCAAATTGAGAATCTTCTGTCATTCTGAGCGGAGTGAAACGAAGCGAAGAATCTTAAGCGTTGGAGTTAGTTAGAGACTCTTCGCTCCACTACGTTCCACTCAGAGTGACAAAACAGGGATAAGGTGGGCAATTTTGCCCACCCTACTAACTTACTCTGGTTCTGTTGTCTTTAATTTTGAACTTTGAATTTTGCTTCGACTACGCTCAGCAACCATGAATTTTGAATCATTACTCCGCTCCCTCAATTGGTGCAAAACCTTGACGCTGAATATTTTCCGTCACCGTACGCGGTTCTGTGAATTGTAGCAGGTAATCTGGTCCCCCAGCCTTAGAACCAACACCAGAAAGTTTGAAACCACCAAACGGCTGTCGTGCAACGATCGCACCCGTAATGTTGCGGTTAATGTACAAATTTCCGACTTCAAACTCATCCTGCGCCTTCTCAATGTGCGAAGGAGTTCTAGAGTAAAGTCCTCCAGTCAAAGCGTAGTTAGTTCCGTTAGCAACTTCCAGCGCCTCTTTGAAATTCTTTACCTTAATCACCGCCACAACTGGACCAAAAATTTCTTCTTGGGCTATAACCCCATTTGCTGGTACATCCTTAAAGATAACAGGACCGATAAAATACCCATTATCAGGTGCTGGCATTTCCAAAGCCACTTTTGCTTCTGCCTTACCTTTTTCGATATACTCACGAATGCGATCGCGTGCATTTGCATCAATCACTGGTCCAACTTGCGTACTCGGTAACTCTGTCTCCCCAATATTGAGCGATTTCGTCGCTTCTACAAATCGCTGCACAAAGGTATCATATACCGGTTCCAACACCACCACTCGTGAACAAGCAGAACATTTTTGTCCGCTGTAACCAAACGCCGACTGCACGATCCCAACAACAGCAGAGTCTAAATCAGCACTTTCATCCACAATGATGGCATTCTTCCCGCCCATCTCAGCAATTACTCGTTTCATATGCTTTTGACCAGGTTTGAGGATTGCTGCATCTGCATAAATCCGACAGCCTACCTCTTGTGAACCAGTAAAAGCAATCACATGAGTATCCGCGTGATTCACCAAATAAGCCCCAACTTGTGAACCCTTACCAGGTACGTATTGAAAAACACCTTTAGGAAATCCAGCATCTACCAAAACTTCCGTCAGCTTCGCCGCAATCACAGAAGATGTTTCCGCTGGTTTGAGCAAAGTACAATTACCAGTAACCAAGGCTGCAACAGTCATTCCCGTTGCGATCGCCAGAGGGAAATTCCAAGGAGAAATCACGACAGCAATTCCCCTAGGCTGGTAAATATAACGATTCGTTTCACCAGCTACGTCATAATTGAAACCCTGATCCAAGCGTTCCATCTCCGAAGCGTAGTAACGACAAAAGTCTATCGCTTCCGAAACCTCAGCATCCGCCTCCCGTACTGGCTTCCCAACTTCCAAAACTATCCAAACCGAAAGTTCCGCGCGGCGTTGTTCCATCAAATCAGCCGCTTTTCGTAATATCCCAGCGCGTTCTTTTACAGGTGTTTTACGCCAAGCAGGAAACGCAGCCTTTGCAGCTTGCATCGCTTGTTCGGCTTGTTCAACACTCAGAAGTCCTATCTTACCAACCACCTCACTAAAATTCGAGGGGTTGACAGAATCGACAACTTGTTGTGTCTGAACATACTCACCGTTAATTAAAGGCAGATAAGTTCTTCCTAATTGCTGACGAACATTTTGGAAAGCAAGATTCGCCTCCTTCCTCTCTTCCTCCTCAGCATAATCTGTATCAGCTGCACCAAGGAAGGATGAAGGATTTTCTTCCTGTCCCCTTGTCTGCTTGTCGTCTCCCACGACTGGCGGTGCTAATAATTCCTCAACGGGACGATTCTCCATATTTTGGCGCAAGAAAGAACTATTCGCCGTATTTTCCAGCAAGCGGCGAATCAGATACGCCATTCCTGGAAGCAGTTCGCCATAAGGACAGTAAACTCGAACTCGATAGCCCCGATCAACTAACGCTTTTGCTAGTTTATCCCCCATACCGTAGAGAACTTGCATCTCAAAGCAACGGCGAGGGACATTTAAGGTTTCAGCGATTGCTATTGCATGAGCTTGCGATCGCACATTATGGCTACCAATCGCAGCATACACATATTGATGATTTTCAAGCAATAATTCAGTTATTCTTTCAAAATTTGCGTCTGTTGCGGCTTTATCGTTATAAACTGGCTGTTGCCAATGCTTTTGTTCTGCTTTTATAGTTTCTTGATCCCAATACGCGCCTTTCACCAAACGAATTGTCAGCGGATAACCACGCTGTTTCGCCCAATTAATTAAGTTTTGTGCATCTTGTTCACTGTCGCGTAAATATGCTTGGATTGTGATCCCAATATCTGTACGAGAGCGAAACTCTTCTTCTATTAAAAGTTTTTTCAAAATACTGAAAGTCAGGTCTTTGTATGCATACTGTTCTATGTCAAAATGAACAGAAGCACCAAGTTCCTTGGCACGACGTAACAGAGTGCGGATGCGATCGCTCACCCGTTCTTCACTACCTTTAGCATCCAACGGGTCAAACTGCGAGTAAAACGCCGTTAACTTCACAGAAACCTGGACTTTTGACAAACTTTCTCCATCAGCTTCGTCAATCAACCCAACTGGCGTCCAACTCTTCGATGCTTCCACCAATTGTTGCATCAAATCTAGATAGCGTTCCAAATAAGATTGAGCTTCTGCTTCGGTAATCACAGCTTCACCCAATAAGTCTACAGTGAAAGCCATTTTTTCCTTACGCAGTCGCTCAATTGTTTTCAGCGCCTGTTTAATGTTTTCCCCAGAAATATATTTATGAGCTAATGTTTCTACACCTGTGGAAACAGTTGTCGCCGCAACTTGTCCAGGCATAGAATCTGGATTAGCAAAGCCCAACATTCCCTTGAGGGCTGTGGGTAATTCTACGGATTCATCACCCAGATATTCTTGTAAATGGGCGGCAATTTCTGGTTTACTACGTAAAGCAGGAAGAGTATCAATAAAGCGAAACAATTGCACCCGTAACCCAGGATTGCTCATCGCCCAAGCTAACAACTTATCGTCCCAGCGCATTTGATCTCGCAGTGCACCAAAGAACGAACGATTCTCCTGTGTCGCGGCGAGAAGTTGTTTAGCAATTTCTTGGGTTTTTGCTTCGTAGGTGCTTGTTTGTACTTGTAATACCACTGATAACAAACTCCGTATTTGAAAGACAAGGCTTAATTGTATACAGCCTCTATCTTCTATTTTGACTTTTCCATTGTGCGAATACCACTCCCAAAATTAGTAGTCCCGACTAATTCTGTTGAGTTCTTAATCCAATCTGCCAAGCGTATAGAAAGTGCAACAATTGTCAAGGTAGGGTTAGCATATCCTCCTGTAGGGAAAACGGAGCTACCTGCTATGAATAAGTTAGAAATACCATGAACTTGGCAATTTTCATCAACAACTCCCTGTTTCGGGTCAATATGCATTCGGGTTGTGCCCATATGATGGGCAGTACCAGAAGGTACACCAAGTTTGGGAAGACCTTCTTTGTACTGTATTCTATATTCACCTAACCCAGAACTCGCAAATTCTTGAGCTACGATTTTTTGAGAACGCTGAATGTTGAGGGCATTGTCAGTATCCCACCGCCAGTGAAGTTCTAGCTTTTGACAGCCGAGTGGATCTCGCTCTTTGCTCAACACAACTCGATTAGCAGGATTGGGCAATTGTTCCACTTGATGAATCACCTCGAAAACCTTAAACCTTTTTTGGTTGTTTGGCAATTCTGACCATCCGCCTCTGTGGAATCCATGCAGTAAGGACTGATTTTTAGTAGCAGCCAAGTAACTGGCAAGCATCACGTAATCAATACCACCGATGATATTGACAAACTCTTTGACGGAAAGCAACTGTGAAAATTTACGATGAACAAGCGGTTCAGCGACAGTTTTGAATGATTCAATTGCCTTGAGTTGTCGCTTACTAGGTCGTGGAAACAGAACAGTGCTAATATTGACTAATTGCTCACGCCGCATAAGCTCTTGCGGGAGTTTGAAATAGCCCAACACTGGAACATCGTTCACACGACGTAGATCGTACAGAGACATCTTGTTAAATAAGTTAGCGTCAGCAGGGATAAAATCGCCACCTTGGACTAAGGGATGATCCATAAAATATCTGCCGACTACATCGTGTTGGTTACCCAAGCCAGCCGTTTGCTGACGATTGGACATCAACAGCGTACGCGGATTTTCTAGTCCACCTTGTGCGAGTATAAACACCTTGGCAACGATCCAAAACTGATTACCCTGCAAAGAAGCAACCCGCAGACGAGTTGCCGTTTTCACAGACTCATTGGTTTCAATCTCAACTGCATTCAGGTTGAGCAAAACAGTAATGTTATCAGCTTTAATAAGTTCGTCGCGATACTCCTGGCTGAATACATTGCCACGTCCAAAGTGGAACACTGCACTAAGCATTTGCTGCTCATTTAGGGGTAAGCGCTTGGCTTGTTCGTTTTCCCATGTGTCAGAATCATAAGCAAATGGACCTGCTTGACAAACTGACTGGGCACGTTTGTAATACGGTTCTAAGTGCGATCGCTCAATTGGCCAACCGCTGTAAGGTAACCCGTCTCGCTTCTCAAAATCAATTTCGTCCAAAGGGGCATACCGCACACCCTTTTCGCCTTTACCAATCTTAATCGCCCAAAGATTTGAATTGCCCCCGAACATTCGATGTCGGATGTCTTTGAGTGGCAAAAAGGGATCTCCAACAGTTGATGCTTCAGAAAGCGCTTGAGTTTGTGGATCAAACTCAAGTCCGCCACTCTCCACAAGGCAAACTTTTGTTTTATGTCCAATAAATTCACGGGCTAGCGTGATTCCAGCTGCGCCTGCACCAACAATACAAACTTCAGTTTCAATAACTTGGTCTGCAGAGATTAAACGAGCGTCTTTGAACATATGAAGGTAGATGTCCGAAAAGGTACAATGGTTAGCGAATTTTTAAACATATACCACAAAGTATACGTATACAACTTTAAAGAGAATGACAAGATTCGTATAGATGATTCAATCAATTTGTTTCTCTGTGAATTTACACTTTGTAGCAAAAACGTAGCGATTGTATGTCAATCATGTGGCGAAAATGTGACATTTTGCCGAAGATTTGTTGAAAGAGATGCCACACTTTGTGAAAAAGGTGTAAAGTTCTGTGACAAGACTGTTGAATATGCGCGCTTTTGCTAGTTAAAGTTAGCTTAAAACTTCGTCCTTAGATGATATGGTCTGATAAAGTGGTTTACTATTAATGCTTGTTAAAATAATGCTTGGTAAAAAAGCTTTTTATCAGGTTAATGGAGATTTTAATTGTTGAAGATGAAGTTGAAATTGCTCAGTTAATTCAACTGTATTTGGAAAGAGAAGGATTTTCTTGTCGCCACTGCGCTGATGGATTAAGTGCACTTCAAGAGTTTCAAGAGTATTCGCCTGAGTTAATAATCCTAGATTTAAAGATTCCCGGTTTGGATGGACTGGAAGTTTGTGCTCGCATTCGACAGCAAGCAAGCTATAGTGATCCTTACATCTTGATATTGACGGCTAAGGGTGAGGAAAATGATCGGATCATCGGTTTATCGACTGGAGCAGATGACTACGTAGTCAAGCCCTTCAGCCTAAAGGAACTGGTAGCTCGTGTGCGAGCACTCCAACGACGAATGCAAGGTGATAGCAAGCAATATCACACTTATCGTACGCAACACTTTGTTATTGATATCAAGCAACACTCAGCCAGCCGAGTTCTGAGTACAAATGAATTGACTCCTTTAGACCTAACGGCTTTGGAGTTTGAACTAGTAGCAACATTTATGAGTGATCCTGGTCGGGTTTGGCATCGAACTCAACTGATTAAGAAACTTTGGGGTAGTGACTTTTATGGCGATGAGCGAGTTGTTGATACCCACATCGCACGTCTACGAAAAAAGATTGAACCCGATCCAGCTAATCCAACTTTTATCAAAACTGTGGTTGGAGTAGGTTATAAGTTTGACGACTAAGTTATTTAGGACGAATTGTGAGTAAGCTTAGCCTCCTATCGCGATTACTGTTGTGCAACATTATTGTGATGCTAGTTGGATTGAGTACCCCACTCATTGTGGACTGGTTCTTCTCGCACCAACTGTTTGGGTTGGACTTAACGCTTTTAGAAGGACGACAGTTTAATATGGGTACAACTGGCAATGAGTTGATTGACAAGTGTGATGTAGTTTGGAACCAAGGAGTTTGGTGGTCAATGCTTGTTGGTGCAACCGTAGCAGGTAGTTTGAGTTACTTGTTTGCTAAGCGGATTGTACAACCTCTAATTCAGATGGAGAAAATTACTCAAAAGTTTGCTGAGGGGAACTTGAGCGCGCGTGTACCTAAGAGTGAAATTCCAGAGTTGAACCGCCTTGCTATAAATTTTAACCGAATGGCATTAAACCTTGAAGGGGTAGAACAGCGCCGTCGAGAACTCATGGAAGATTTGACTCATGAACTACGTACACCGTTGACAATCTTGGAGGGTTATCTGGAGGGTTTAGCAGATGGGGCGATTGAAGCAAAACCAGAACTGTTTGAGCGATTAGTGGCAGAGACAGCTCGATTAGGTCGGTTGGTAAATGATACACAAGAACTTTCCAAGGCAGAGGGGGGATATTTACCCATCAAGATTCAACGGGTTGATCTACACCCACTTCTGCTCTCCCTTATTAAACGGTTTAGTGATCAACTACTAGAAGAGGGTCCTGTGTTGCGTTTGGAGTGCCCACCCAATCCTCCCTTGGTGTGTGCTGATCCTGAGCGAGTTGAGCAGATTCTGGTCAACTTACTTGGCAATGCAGTACGCTACACTGTGAATGGTTCTATCACTGTGCGAGTTTGGAGCGAACCTCCGAAATTATGGATTGCGGTGATTGACACAGGTCATGGTATGAAAGCAGAGGATTTACCCTTTGTTTTTAATCGATTTTGGCGCTCTGAGCGCTCTCGGGAGCGTAACCCTGGTGGTTCTGGAATGGGTCTAGCTATCTCCCATCGTCTTGTTAAGCTGCAGGGAGGCGAAATTTTAGTAGAAAGTGAGCTAAATAAGGGAACTACGTTTCGATTTTCGCTGCCTTTGGCATAGGAATTGGCATAAAAATCTGCTGATAAACTTTATCCACATTTTTATCAAGAAGATATTTGAGAGTCATTTGTTTTTTTCATTGCTTCTGTTTCGGTTTTTAACTTCATCAATTTGACGACAACTGGTGGAGGATTACGTCGTCGTTCTTCCTGCATCCTGTGACTCCACTCCAACCAATCAGCCTTTGCGCTTTTCACCTCTTGGCGGTTCATAATCTTTCACGCTAACCTGTTGACAGCTTTGTTGATACACTTGAACTGCACAAGCCCGGTAAAACAGCGCGATGGTTCATATAAAGCGCGTACAACTCACAAACTTCAAATCCTTCGGCGGTACAACGTCTGTCCCCTTGCTGCCGGAGTTTACTGTCATTTCTGGACCGAATGGTTCCGGAAAATCCAATATTCTAGACTCGCTGCTGTTTTGCCTGGGGCTTGCGAGTTCCAAGGGAATGCGTGCCGATCGCCTTCCTGATTTAGTCAACACGACTCAAACCACGAAATCTCGTTCCGCTGTCGAAGCTTCCGTCACGGTGACGTTTGATTTATCAGACCATAAACTGGATGATGAATTTGAGGAAATCTCACCTGTCGTTTCTATCGTTGAAGATGAGGAAGTCGAGAAATCAGAGTCACCGGAAGAAGAAAGCGAGGATGATAGAAATCGCAAAGAAAAAATCCGTGCCAAACCAGGTAGCGAGTGGAGTGTCACCAGAAGGCTGCGAGTGACTCCGCAAGCAACTTATACATCAAATTACTACATTAACGGTGTCTCCTGCACTCTCACAGAATTACACGAAGAACTAGAAGAATTACGTGTTTATCCTGAAGGGTACAACGTTGTTCTGCAAGGAGATGTCACCAGTATTATCTCGATGAACCCCCGCGAAAGACGCGAAATTATTGATGAGTTGGCAGGGGTGGCGGCGTTTGATCGCAAAATCCATCAGGCAAAAGGAACTTTAGATGAAGTTAAGGAGAAGGAAGACAGCTGTCGTATTGTTGAGACAGAGTTAACTGGACAACGCGATCGCCTTTCCCAGGATCGCGCCAAAGCGGAAAAATACCAAAAACTCCGGACTGAATTTCAAGACAAACAACAGTGGGAAGCAGTTTTATCTTGGCGTTCCCTGCAAGCACAGCAAGAAAAGTTAGCGACGCAAATTCAAATTGGCGATCGCACTTCGACTGAACTCACAACTCAACTCACCAGCCTCAATTCAGAAATCAGCCAAAAAACCGCCGAACTTGAACAACTCAACGCCCATGTCAAAGCCTTGGGAGAAGAAGAACTTTTAGCGGTACAATCTACCCTCGCCACTCAAGAAGCAGAACGTAAACAGCTTCAGCGTCAGCAAAAAGAATTAGAAACAGCCGCACAAGAAACCGTTAAGCGCCTGCAACAAACTCAAGAGGACATTCAACAGCATCACCATTCTTTAGAACAACTCGCACAACAACAAGTTGAACAAACGCAACTTATCACCTCGCGACAAACCGAACGAGATCAAACGCGACAAGAATTAGAAAACTCCCGTGAAGCTGCTGCAGAAATTGCTTCCGCCTCAGAAGCTTGGGTACAACAACAAACAGCCCTGAACCGCCAAATTGAAACTTTACTGCAAATTCTTGAACCTCAACGTACAGAACAAGCACAACTCACAGAACGTAATAACCAACTCCAGCAGCAAATTCAAGAACAAACTCAACTTGTTCAAACTTTAGAACCTCAGCAATCAGAAAGACAAACTGAATGTCAACAAGTTGAAACAGAATTTAACACTTCTGGCGAACCGATTCAAAACTTAGCCGAAACGCTATCAGCTACAGAACAAGAACTACAAATCCAGCAGGAAACTCAAAAGCGCTTGTTGCAGGAACAACGAGAAAAACAACGCCAATTGGATAAACTAGAGGCGCAACAAGCAGCACAGCAAGAAGTTCAAGGAACCCAAGCGAGCAAAATTATCCTCCAATCGGGAATGCCGGGAGTTTGTGGATTAGTTGTACAGTTAGGACGTGTGGAACCCCGCTATCAATTGGCTTTGGAAACTTCTGCAGGGGCGCGTTTGGGACATATTGTCGTCGAAGATGACAGCATAGCAGCCGCAGGAATTGAACTACTCAAACAGAAACGTGGTGGACGAGCGACTTTTTTACCGCTGAATAAAATTCAGGCTTCCAAATTTACCCAAGATTTTACGCTGCGATATGTGAATGGGTTTGTGGATTATGCTGTGAACTTAATCGAGTGCGATCGCCGCTATAAAGATGTGTTCAACTACGTTTTTGGTAACACAGTTGTTTTTGCAAATCTCGCTGACGCACGTCAGCATATGAAACTTTATCGCATTGTCACTTTAGATGGGGAATTGTTGGAAACCAGTGGTGCAATGACTGGTGGTAGTACGAACCAGCGTTCATCGTTACGATTTGGTACGCTAGAGGCTGCGGAATCTGAGGAAGTTTCTTCTTTAAAAAGTCGGTTAACTGATATAGAGCGAATTTTAGAACGTTGTAGTTCAGCAATTTCTTCTCTTTCTACCAAAACAAAACAACTCACACAACAGGTAACGGAAGCACGACAAGCGCGGCGAGAACAACAACTGCGCTTGGAACAGTTACGCAAAGAGATAAAAAGTTTGACGACGCAATTGGAAACAACGCGCTCGCAGCTTTCGCAAAACACAGAAAAATTAATTACCGTCCAATCGCGTTTAGAAATTTTGGTTCGGGAATTACCTGACCAAGAGCAGCAATTACAACAACTGCGACACGCTTTGACTGAGTTGGAACAGTCCCAAACTCCCCAAGAATGGCAACAAATCCAGGCAAGGATAAAAAATCAAGAGCAACAATTGCAACAAAGGGAAACAGTTTTAAGGGAAGCAGAACAAAGCCTGAAGAACTTGGAAAATCAGCAGCAGCGGTTGCAAGAAAAAATTACTGTTGGGGAACAGCGTATTGAAGAATACCATAAAGAACAGATAAATCAGCAAAATAAACGTACAGCACTCAGCACTCAGCACTCAACACTCAGCACTGCAATTGCTGAAACTCGCGCGGCTTTGAGTCAAATGGAACAAAATTTGGGAGAGGAGAAGCAAAAACGGGACGCAACAGAACAAGAATTGCGATCGCACACAATGCGTCAGCAACAGTTGGAATGGGAACTGCAAAAATTGCAAGAAACCCAGCAGACGCGGCGAGAAGAACTTGCTGCATTGCAAACCCAATTGCGAACGATGTCAGCGGAATTACCCAATCCTTTGCCGGAAGTACCAGACAAAGTCAATTTAGAAGAATTGCAAAAAGAATTGCGTTCTCTTGCCAAACGCCTCCAAGCAATGGAACCTGTGAATATGCTCGCATTAGAACAATATGAGCGCACGCAAAAACGTCTTGAAGAACTCACTCAAAAGTTGCAAACCTTAGAAGGAGAGCGTACAGAATTACTCTTAAGAATAGAAAATTTTACCACTTTGCGTCAACGCGCATTTAAAGAAGCCTTCGATGCTGTCAATCAAAACTTTCAATCAATTTTTGCTGTCCTTTCTGAGGGCGATGGATACCTGCAACTGGACAATCCAGAAGATCCATTCAATAGTGGATTAAACTTGGTTGCACACCCGAAAGGCAAACCTGTACAGCGACTCGCTTCTATGTCAGGAGGAGAAAAATCTCTGACTGCATTAAGTTTTATTTTTGCTTTGCAACGCTACCGTCCATCGCCATTTTATGCCTTTGATGAAGTAGATATGTTTTTAGATGGAGCAAACGTAGAACGATTAGCTAAAATGATTAAGCAACAGGCGCAACAAGCACAATTTATCGTTGTCAGTTTGCGTCGCCCGATGATAGAATCAGCCGAACGTACAATAGGCGTTACTCAAGCAAGAGGAGCTTATACCCAAGTTTTGGGGATTAAGCTACAATCTGACCAAACAAGTGCTTGAGTTTTTGTTAATAATAGTGTATAGATAAACCGGATTCGAGATCAGGACTCGGTACAGGATGACCTCTGAACAAAGTATTAGACGTTCCGATATTTTAAACACCCAGGTAATCACTCGTGACAACGGCAAGCGATTAGGAATCGTGAGTCAAGTTTGGGTTGATGTAGATCAGCGAGAGGTTGTGGCGCTTGGCATGCGAGACAACCTGATCTCTATTTCTGGGGTGCCACGTTATATGTATCTCAACAGCATCAACCAAATCGGCGATGTCATCCTTGTGGATAACGAGGATGTCATTGATGATGTTGAGGTTGAGGCTTACAGCAACCTGATAAACTGGGAAGTTATTACAGAAACTGGTGAAGTCCTAGGCAAAGTGCGGGGCTTCAAATTTAATACCGAAACAGGCAAGCTTTACTCAATTGCGATCGCTTCTTTTGGATTACCACAAATTCCCGACCAATTCTTGAGTACCTACGAGTTCTCAGTAGATGAAATCGTCAGCACAGGCCCCAACAGATTGATTGTTTTTGAAGGCGCTGAAGAGCGGCTAAATCAATTAACTGTTGGTGTACTTGAGCGCTTGGGTATTGGTAAAGCACCGTGGGAACGAGATGCTGACGAAGAATACTCTAGCTACACTCCTCGTACAGTCACACCAGACAAGCAACTGCCAAGCGGAGTACCATTAGAACAACCTAAGCCAAAAATTGTTCGTACACCCGAACCTGTAGCACAAGAATGGGATGAGGACTACTACGAAGAAGAACGTCCTCAGCGTCAAGTTATGAAAGCACGGCAGTATGAGCCAGTGCAATACGATGAAGACGATGAAGAAGACAACTGGAGTGAAGCAACAGGTAAAGACAAGTATCAACCACAGTCAAAGTATGACTCTGGCTCTTACAACAAAAAGCCATACGATGAGGATTATGACGACTACGACGAGGATTTAGCTCGCGATGCTTGGGATGATGAGCCAGCAAAGCCAGTAAATATTCCTAAGAAAGTCAAAGAGAGACAGCCAGAATACGAAGAAGAGGGATATTAATTTGTATTTCACTTCCTCCCTGCTTGTGGCTAGGAAGTGAAAAGAAATCCTCGTTCCCAGGATTATGCCTGGGAATTTCTTTTAGTTTTCCCAAGACAGAACTGTGTACAGTTTATGTTAAACGTTAAGAGTTAAGCGTTAAGCGTTCCCTAGCTCAACGAGTTCGTATGGCTTTGCCACGCAAGCTAACAAAAACCAAACCGGATTCCTATATGATCTCTAATAAATGAAAAGCAGCGCATAACAGCAATGAATTTGGCTACTTTTGGGGCTGGTTGTTTTTGGGGGGTGGAGGCGGCGTTTCGTAAGATAATGGGAGTTGTTTCTACCTCAGTTGGATACATGGGAGGGCATTTTCCTAACCCTTCTTATCTGGATGTGTTATCAAGAATAACGGGTCATGCTGAGGTAGTACAGCTGGAGTATGACCCACAATATGTAAGTTATGATGACTTATTGGAGGTATTCTGGGATATCCATGATCCCACCACGCTAAATCGTCAAGGACCAGATCGAGGGGAACAGTACAGATCTGTTATATTTTTCCATAATAGTCAACAGGAAGAAGCCGCAAAGCGGTCAAAGGCAAAGCAACAGAATTCTGGTAGATTTGATAAAAATATTGTGACCGAGATTGCACCCGCTGTTGAATATTATTTAGCAACACAAGAGCATCAACAGTATTTTGAGAAGAAGGCACAACGTTGATTTTCTTCACTGGCTGCTGACTTCCAAAGGAAGAAAAATCGTTAGCACTTCTCCATGACGTGGGCGATCGCGAACAATAAGTTTACCCCCAATCGCTTGAAATAAATGCTTGGTTGCGTTAAGATTCAAACTTATCGTACCTGTTTCTGGTTGAAACATTAGCAGTTGACCCAAGGCTTTACGAATAGGTGGTGTGCATGGAGAGCATGACACTTTTCCATTGTCTCCCGCCTGAGTTAAGGGTAATAATTGTAATTTAAGTTGATCCCCAGCCGGAATAGCCTGTACTTGAATATGGCTACCAGCCGGTAAACTACGGGTAAAATTCTCCATCAAACCCGTGAGAACCCGATCTAACATAGCAGGATTACTTACCACAGTAGGTAAGTGCTGAGGTAAAATAACATCTATAGTTAAGTTTCGTCGATTGGCTGCTTGTTCCCAACGCGGAATACTCTGCTGCAACACTTGCTCCAGAGACATTGGTGTGAGTTGAGTATTTGTAGATTTTACAGTAGCAGATGTTTGTAATTCTGCAGCTCTAAAGAGCAACTCCATACGATCAATTTGATCGGTGCATTCATGATCAATAAGCTGCAAACGTTTGATCACATTTGCAGGTAAGTCACGCTGTTTGAGAAGTAAACGAGTGATAGTGCGAATCGTTGTTAAAGGAGTGCGAACTTCGTGAGCAAAAGCTTGCAGTAGTTCTACATCAGGACGAGTATGCGCTTGTGATGAGGCACCCAAAGACAAATGTGGCGAGGCTGGAAGGCTTTGTGCAAACTCTGAACGTACCGACGTCCCTACATCAGCGCTTTTTGCTATTTCTGTGTTTTCTTCTTGTTCTGGAAATTGTGTTAACAATAAACGACTAAACTCCATCACTACGCGGTAATCCGGAGCTACGGTCGAATAATTATGTACTAACTCTTGTAAATCGGCAAACAGATCCGGATTGCTGACTACAACTCTTGCTCCCAGCGATCGCCATGCTAACTCAACAACCTCTGGCTCAAAAGAAAATGAAAAAGTCTTATTACCATCAATGTCTTCTGCTAAAACCAACACTAATCTGAATTGCTTGGTGAAAACCAAACAAAACTGCTCACTTGCCAACGGATCTATTGTTAATACAGGTAAAACCAACTCACCAGGAGCAAGTGCATCTGCTACAACCACTTCAGTTGGCATTTGAAATGGCATGAGTGCCAAGGGGTTAAATGGCTTTGCCGTAAAACTGACAGTTTGCAAGTTTCCAGCCAGTCTTGAATCGCTGAAAACAGGTGCTGGCGCGGCTAAAACTAATCCTTGTGCAGCTTCTTCAGGTGAAGCGGTTGCTAAAATTTTTAATAAGAGTTGTTCTATGGCTGCTACGCTGACGCGCCACTGCTGTTCTGCTTTGGCAGATGAACATACAGCCACTGTTGATTGACTATTTGCTAAAACTTCGCTTAGACTTGGCAAGATCCATTTGTACACAAGTTTTTACCCCCTGAATAAAGACCGACCGACAGTGTCTTAGGCAGGCATCTACTACTATTTATGAGGTTATAAGTATTTGTTTGTTAATGAAAGTAGTATAACCGAACAATACAAGCGCAATTCCCCCTTGTAAAGACGAAAGATGTGAAATCAGGTTATGATTTTTCCAAATTTCTATTTGGGCAAAGAACCAATCCATTGATAGATAGTTAGCTTAACTTGCGGATGATGAAAATTAGAGCAAAGCAAGGCAAAACTGTAATATAAGCACGAAGCAAAGCAAAAGCTATATATTTGTGTGCTTTTTTTAGCTATTTAATGGAGGAGTAAAATGGCTTTGAGTAAACACAACAAGCGTGCAGTCGGCGTGTTTCCTAGCCGTCGTGAAGCTGAGTATGCACTTACCGAACTCAGAGACGCCGGTTTTCCAATGAATAAGGTTTCTATCATTGCCAAAGATGCTGATGGTACCGGTGATATTGCTGGTGTCGAAACGCAAGAGCGTGTTGGTAACAAAGCTGATGAAGGAGCTGCTGCTGGCGCAGTAACAGGTGCAACAGTCGGAGGCATTACCGGTTTACTCGTAGGCTTAGGAACCTTGGCAATCCCTGGTGTAGGTCCTATATTACTCGCAGGTGAAATCGCCACAACTCTGGCGACAGCTGCAGCAGGTGCCGGAATTGGTGCAGCTGCTGGTGGGCTATTGGGTGCACTCGTTGGTTTGGGAATTCCTGAAGAACGAGCCAGAATATACAATGAACGAGTATCCCGTGGTGATTATCTGGTGATAGTAGACGGGACAGATGAGGAAATTCGTCGTGCCGAAACTGTTTTGACAAACCAAGGTATTCAAGAGTTTGGTATTTATAATCAACCTGGTGTTGTAGATACTCACACAGATTACTCTAGCGGCGTTGTCAATCCTCAGCTTCCGGTAACAGGGGTTGTGAATAATCAGCCTTCGGTAACAATTGTTGACAATCGGGATACAACTGTTTAGTAATTCATAAGTTATCATCAAAAAACTGCTTTGGTGTGCACTTGCAAAGATTCGCTCCTGAACCTCACACACAATTACCTCACACACAATTAACAGTACTCACTTATCAGTAAATTCCCTTAACTAAAGTCTGGAGATTTCAAGAAAGATTTGTTTAAATGTATCCATTTAGGAGGCATAAAGCCACTGAAATGTGTTCTTGTCTCCATGTTTTAGATCAAAGGGCAACTGTTTGCTGTTAATCGCTACTTGTGTCAATGAATTTTTTGAAAAATTTTAGTTGGAGACAGAAGATGAACAAGTTTATTCCATTGATCATTAGCGGTGTCATCGCTGTTGGTGCGTTTGGTTGCGAAACCCCTTCAAAAACAAGTGCAGATGCTCCCTCAGGCACAAATGAAAATGTTAATGCTCCAACGCAAGACACTGCTCAGAAAACTCAAGAAGACGCCACGAGTCAAGCTCGTAAAGGCCAAATAGAATCTGATATTAGAGCACGCGAACAACGTAACAACGCGAGTGGTGGTGATGCCAAAAGAAATGATAATGATTTAAAAAGCGAAGTTCGCGGTAAGTTAGAGGCGAATTTACCAGCCAGTCAGTTAACAGTTGACGCGAAAGAAGGTGCTGTAACAGTGGCTGGAACAGTTCCGACACAAGAACAACTCAATAAAATTCCCACTTTGGCACAAGAAATTAAAGGTGTCAAAAGTGTGAAGGTGAATGCAAAAGTTGCTCCCGCAAAACCTTCATCAAATACAAATAACAAACCTCAGTAAGAACTTTTGTTGTTCATAAGCTGACGGTAGTATCTACCTAGCACAAATTTCAATAACGAACGCTCGCATTCTTTAAGCAAATACAAGAATGCGAGCGTTTTCTACACCCCGACTCATCTGAATACACAAACAAAGAATTTAACCTTTAGAACACTGATTGATTAAAACACAAGACTAATAAACCCTGTTTTAACATCTTTTACAACCAAACATTTCTTGTTGTAACCGAATGAAACCTGGTTTTTTCCTCATGATTCCGATTACTGGATCGGTGTTCTAGTTTGTATGCGCCACTGCTTGCGATTAAGTACGTAAAGCACAATGATCAACAACACAAGCGGCGTTATTGTTGTTGGCTCTGGTACCTTCTTGATTTCCTGTCCCGGGGGAGTTACAACATGATTGGGCGGTACATCAATGATTTGGTTGTTACCACCAGAACCACCACCACCGCCTGATCCAGAAGGAGAACCACCACCAAAAGAACCAACTGGAGGTCCACTTGAGACAATATTTGATCCGTTATTGTGACCAGAAGAGCGATCTCCACCACCACCAAAGGCAAGAAGAAGTAAGGCTAACAGAGGAAGGGCAGCAAGCCAGCCAGTTGGAAAAGAACTTCCTCCTGTTTCCGGGAATAAAGCAACTTCTGCAAGGCTGGGAGGAACCTCAAGGTTCATCGCTTCTGGATCTAGCGCTACAGGGGTGTCCCAGGAAACGACATCTCCAGCCAGAGTATCCTCACTCAACGAACTAATTGGAGGAATGCCAAGATTTGGACGTCCAAGTTCTGCCCCATCTGGTGAATACGGCATTGAGAGATCTTTGAGAATTGTCTGTTTAAGAGACTCCTCATTCCCAGATTTCAACACACGCATCGAACTGGAAAGTTTTTCCGAGTAAAACTTGGTCAGTTCTGGCGCTAAACCCAAAGCTTGAATCTGCTGCTGTGCATCAGGAATTTTTGCCACCTCCTGAAGCAACAGACGTCCATAAGAGTATTTCAAATCCAGTAAGCCATTACGGGAGTCAAGTGAGTTCCCGCTTCCTTCTGGTGCCCAGTAAAAGTTTTTGGTCACCTGTCCCAAACCTTCTAGGGAACTTTGATTGACTGTTTGCCCAAGAAGATAGCGATACCCGTCCACGATACTGGGATTGTCGTTCTGCCAGAATGAGGCGTAGGGTATCTGAGTCAGATTAGGGTCATTTGCGTAAAATTTCGCAAAATTCTGGTAGTTCTGTTCCCCGCCAGCTGCTTGCATCAACAACTGCTCATGGTTTGGTCCACCATTTGACTCAACTAACTTCTGAAACACTGCTCCTGCTTTGTTACAAGCAGCACCAAATCCTACACTACATCCAGGAATACCTCGCATTTGGGTCAAATCTCTGCCCGAGATCTGGTATTGGAGATAGTTTTGCTCAAGTCCTGGTTGAACACCATAGTTTCCAACATGCAATTGAGCAGAAGCAGATTGAGATGTATTAACTACAGTTGCTATGGATGATAAAGTGACGGCGACTGTTTTAACTTTTGACTTCAAGGGATTTACCTCCAACAACTAATTTTTAATGCAGCTTATGAGACAGGAGAGGAAGATAAATTCTCAGGTGAGCGGATATTAATGGTGATTGCTGCTCCCTTGAGTTTTCCGCCTGTAACAGAGTGGTACATAACAACTCCACCGCTTGGTTGATCAAAGAGGTAACCACGATTAGAGAGTTGTACTTTTCCTTGTTTGACAAAAGAAAAGAAGGTATCTAGATATCTGCGTATACTTTCACGGTTCCCTTGATTTGCTTTTGTATGCTTTTCTATAAGCATCATGAAGAAGTCTAAGCTGCGGTTGTTTTGCCCTTCCGGGAGAACACCCCCATCTAGAAAAGAACTGGCTACAAGCTTTCCATTGACCTGTTGCACTTTAAAAAGGGTATAGTAACGTCCTTGCTTCCTAGAATCACTGACATAACAAGTCCAAGAACCATCTGAATTTTGTGTAAAACCTTGCTGCTCCAAGTAAGAAAGTGGAGAAGGACTTTCTTGACTGACAGCCGGAGGTAACAAATCTTCCACTGCATCGGAAGAGCAAATTTTCTGCGTCATTTGTTGTTCCGGAACTGTTGGAGTCTGTTGCGCTATTGCGAAGCAAGGTATAACAGCAACCGCAGATATAGAAATACTAAATGTAGTAAGTAAACGAGAAATTCTATTCATACTCTTTACGTATAAGTTTTTGTCAAAATACCTTTGATCAGAGGATATGTTTATTTCTTGAGTTGCACCTATATACAATTATTCAGACATTGTTTCCAGATTTAGATAAAGTCCCTATAAATCTTTAAAAAGAATCTATGAAAAAATCTATTAATCAGAATACTTGAAATAATACATATTTTTTTGTAGAAATATGGAACGAGAGTCAAATTTCTCCTTACTTACCTTTTTTTTATTAAAAACAAGACTTTTTTGAATTCTTTGTATAAAGAAAATTTTGAAGTTATTAATGAGATTTAAGTGTTTTTACTATTAGTATTGAGTAAAAAGGAATTGAATAAAACATTTTTTATGAAGAAAAATTGAAGTTTATATAAAGTTTCCGGAGATTAGATTTTAGAGACTTTGCGCTCTCAGGACAATGCATTCCTTGTTCTAAATGTCTACAGGATATCCGTATATGAGTTATGTTTAACAACTCTACGGGTTGAATATTGACATAAAACAGAAATTAGTTATCTAATTTAAAGAGTCTATAGTTGATTCATGACAGTTTTAAGTATAGTTACTATTGTTTGCTTTGGTTTGTTTTGATAAAATTTTTGAAAAATATGCTAAGCAGATGCGTGTAAATCTTGCACTTTTCTGCTTCAAGTCAACAGTCTTGAGTTCTTTTAAGCATTACCACTAACCTATGCTTTAGGCAACGGTTAATCGCAAAGGTGTTTAAAGCAGCCTCTTATGGAAAAGATACGAACAAGTACTCTTTGTTCAATTAACATCAGTTGACTAAGGTGCACGTCTTTGCCGGAAAACCGTTCGGCTGAGCTCACGGCCTAAGCCCTAGTCAAACACTGGCTAACTTAAAAGCAGAAGCTGAGCATCTGTGCTTTTAAGTGTTGACTCCCCCAATTACTCCTTTCGGTGCCCGTTCGCCGCTAGGCATTCCCGTAGGGTAGATTGCCGTAAGCTGTGCAGGAGAGCAAGGGAGAAGAAATGACATCGGTAATCTTACACTCTTGATGGGAGTAAGAAATTTCCAAGTTGTAGGCGTAACAGCTTATTAACTTAGTTATTCTAATTTTTTACATAAAAATGTATAAATTAGTGTTTCAAGTTGTTATGCTTATTTTAAATGTGCTGAGAATAACTGTTAGTTAAATTATTTATATCAAGTATTTGAAATATCATGCTGTGACCATAATCACAATTTTAGTGTGCACTTTGGATGCTCACAGAAGGATGACTATTATTCAAATTTATTCAGTACAACTATACGAGCAGCACTACTGACTGAATACAGAAGTTATCAACTAACGAATAATGAACAGCATTCTTCACTGGCTATCTGCTTTGGTCAATTGACCTCTACCCTTATTTGATCACTCCACAGGTATCACCCAGATTCTCCAGAAATCCTATGATTGCTGGGTTTTGTCTTTTAGAACTTGATTTAAAAAAATGTATAATTTGATGAAATAAATTCATACTAGCTATGAGAAAAATTTTAGGATGTACCAAATTATCAAGTGATAAAAAATATTTGACGATTGGAGTAATAGTAGTATTGTTATTCTTAGCTCAAGCAAAAAAAATTAATCATATTAAGCTTAGATACTGCTCAAAGCTTCTACCAATTTCTCAATATGAGTCAAGTTATGAGTTGCCATAATAGAAATTCGTATCCGACTGGTAGGAACAGTAGGGGGACGAATAGCAGGAGCAAAAATACCAGATGATTTGAGGTGTTGCCCAGTATTGAGTGCATCTGCAGCACTTGATAATTCAAAACAGAGAATGGGTGATGAGGACGGTAACAATTTTAGCTGAGGTAGTTGCTGTTGTATCATCTGTTTGAGTTGGGCGACATTCTGCCATAATTGAATGCGGCGTTGTGGTTCTTGCTGTACTATTTTTATGGCTGTAAGTGCTGCTGCCACATCAGCCGGAGAAAGTGCAGTAGTGTAAATCCAAGTTGGTGCGCGATTCCGCAAAAAATCTATTATGGCTGTACTTCCAGCCACATACCCCCCTAGACTACCTAAAGCTTTACTCAAAGTGCCAATTTGAATCAACTGGCTTCCTCTACATTCAAAATGTTCTACACATCCAGCACCAGTGTTTCCAAGTACGCCAGTGGCATGCGCTTCATCAATCAGCAGCATACAGCTAAATTCGTCCGCTATCTCCAACAGTGCTGGCAAAGGACACAAATCACCGTCCATGCTGAAGACGCTATCAGTGATGATTAAGCAACGTCGATAATTGTGCCTTTGTTGACTTAGCTTGGTTCTTAATGCCTCAAGATCACAATGAGGATATTCAAGAATCTCAGCACCACTAAGGATTGCCCCATTTTTCAAACTAGAATGATTATACTGGTCAGATAAAATCAAATCGCGCTTGCCTACAATAGCAGTTATTGTCCCTAGATTCGCCAGATAGCCAGAACTAAAAACCAGAGCGTCTTCTGTTTGTTTAAGTGATGCGATCACCCTTTCTAAATCTTTGTGTAATTCTCTATGCCCGCTGAGTAATCTAGAACCTGTAGCACCCGCACCAAATTCTTGAATAGCAGTAGTCGCTGCTACAATCAGCCGTTCATCCCCAGCCAATCCCAAATAGTCATTACTGGCAAAATTGATCACCTCCCGTCCTTCCAAAAAGACAGTTGCTCCTGGAAGACCGTGAATTATTTGTACTGAGCGATACCAGTCAGCGCGGTGAATTGTGGCCAGGGATTCTTCGATCCAAGCGTAAGGGTTTGTGGACATGGTAAAGAAGTGATTTCGATTTTTTTGCTTCAACTGATGCTACTAAGATTGCCTCACCAATTAATCACCGTTAACATTGTTACCTTCGCGAACTCTTGATCATTTGTCACTAAACTTGCTGAATTCTGGGTTGCCATTGCTGCAATAATAGCATCCGGTAATTTCAATCGATATTGCAAGCGAATTTCAGTGATTTTCTCTATTAACGCAGCATCACCCCCCACTAAACCGACAATCTCCACTCGCTGAAGAAATAGTTGAAAAAGCTGACGATCATCTTGACTCAAGCCAGAAAAAGCCAGAAATTCAATTTGGCTAATAACTCAAACTCCAATCCAATCAGCATTTTGAAGTAATTGAACCAGTTGATAATTCCCTTGAAGCAAAGCCACGATTGCATTCGTATCCAACACGTAGCGATTACCACTCATCCCGTAGAGTCCTCTGCATACAGAGTGCATCCCCTCTCCAAGTTAACCGTCCTACCAAGTCGGAGAAATCATAGTTAAGTTTTTGCTTTCCAGATGACGAAACCGGATTCAAAACAACAACAATGTTGACCTTTTGTGCAGCTAACTGCGTTGGAATATTAAGATTCAAATATCCTGATTCGTCAATCATAGCCGTAAATTTTAAAACTTCCATTGCCAATTCCTGACTCAACTGAGCACCTGAGCCGCACTTATTTATTGTATTGCATTGTTTTTCTCTGCGGGCATCCGGCTTTTCTAGGACTGGGTAAAACATTAGACGAATGCGCCAAAAAGTACTGGGGCTTTTGTCAAGGATACAAACCAAAACCAAAACCAACGCAAAACAAGTCAAAGGCGAATTGCGTTGAAGTGTGATACCAATCCGCGTTCTGAAGCGTAAAAATAGTAAAATGGATATAAGTTAAAAGAATTACAAGGTTATGGCAAGGGTAAGCAGGGTTCAACCGCATCTAAGGTTAGAACAAATCAAACAAAAAA
>NZ_JABXYX010000323.1 GCF_017982655.1 Brasilonema sp. CT11
TTAATGCCCACGGAATAAGATTGACTTAACATTGACGGGTTGCAGTCAGTCTTGACCCCATGAGACTATAACAATTTAACGCAAGTAGGTTTTCGATAAAATAAAAATGCTCTTAATAGAACTTCCAAGCAGTTCACATCATTGACTATATTTAGTCTTGCATTAAGAGACTGCAAATTCACAGTAACCCCAAATTGGGTTCCGCTGTTATTGTCTAACTTTGTAGTTCAGGGATTCTAAATATATTCATCTCTTACAGGTAATGTCAATTATGAATTCTAACCATGAATTTACAAGAATAACATGACCGTTACAATTTTTAAGCAATTTCTGGTGTATTATTAATGAGATCGACTGTTAGATTTTATTATGCTCTGCTAAACATTGTACGTCTGATGTTAATAGGATTCGTGCCCTTGTTTCTGAGTTTGCTTCACTACACAGTAGGTATATTGGGCCTCGAAACCGAGAGGACTGCGCCGCCAATCGCGGTCCAAAGGCCATGGTGATGCACAGTGCAACCCCAAGTCTGTTAAGCAGTGCGATGGGTGTCAAGTAGGCTGACGGCACGGCACCGTGATCGTACTGTAGTGCACTCAACATGCGTTGAGAGGGCGAGGCCGGCGCGATAGAGCCGTGGTCTGCACATCAGTTGTATCTTCATCACTGTCAGTTCACTCAGCACAGCATCCCCTCCACGCTCTCTGCGTAGCCATGCAATATGGCTGCCAGTACGCGCAGCTTGGAGGGACGCAGCGGGCATGGAGTCTGTGCTGCAACAGTGTGGTCAATACACTCTGTGCTGATAAGGGGACATTGCGTTGCGTGCCCAGACTCCACATCAGAGCACGAGCTGTGGCTTGACATCATTGCGCTCTTTCTGCGCCACATTGGGGGCAAGCGAGGCTGTCGGGCCTACAGATCTGCGTCCTCGTCGTCGACTGCTGCGAGCAGTGAGCAGTTGTTTGCACAGGCGCAAAACTTCGCTCCACAACTACTGTTGTCGCATGCTGCTCGAGGCAGGCACGTGCATCAACACTTTGCACAGTGCAGTGAGTTGTGTTGACAGGTGCGTGTAGGCAGCGAGTATGGTGATGGCAGTGCCACTCTTGTCTGCGAGCTTCTTGGGGTACTGCGCGGTGGTGGTCAACCAGGGAACCAGTAGTTGCACGTAAATGTAGTGCAACAGTGTATTGAAGGCTGTATAGTCACTACCCGAACTTTTTGCTAGAGTGATTGCGCGACAATAAACCCAGCGAGAGTAAGCGACAAGTGGAAACTGCGCTCTGTGTCTTGTGATCACTCAATGTGGTGCCTGTGCAGAATTGACGAGACAGATACGGTGATAATACACCCAAAGCAGCGCATCATAGTGTGACCACATGTGTGTGTTGGATGTCGTGCAGTGTCTTGATGTCGTAAGTGGGGAGGCACAGTTGTGTAGTCCGTGCTCTGTAGAGGAAGAGGATGTTCAGGGGCAATTAGTGCCTTTGGGGGTGGTGCTCTCTTGGTCTTGTTGGGCATGCACGCCGTTGCATTCCGAAACCCCTTCTGCCAGGGAGTGCATTGAGTCCTAGCCAAGAGTGCAGTAGTAGTTGAATCGAGTAATGGTGGTATCTCCCAGGCAAGGACCGTGGGCGTCGCCAATCTTTTTTTGAGAAAGAACTATTGAGCTTGAGCATGCTTTCAACAATATCGATTATTAACAGTACATATGCATCATTTTCCATTACTTCAAATATCAGGTGATTCGGCGGGGACACGCATAAAGCGTTGATGACAAATAAATAAATGATATTGTGCAAGCTGTGTCAATCATTGTGTGATAATAAGGGAGAAAAACTGCAGGGAACAGATCTCTTTATTTTCTATTAAACTACCCACTTTACTACCAAAAATCGCATTGTGCGAAAATCAAGGTTACGCTGATATTACATTTGCTTTTGAAATATAAACATAAATCCAAAAAAATTGTGGTTGCCTGTCTGCTTCAAACTGTACCCAAATATATTGAGAATATCAATATATAGTGGGCATATTGCTGCTATACAACCACTACTTGCCGATAAAGAGAGCATTCCAGTTGATGAGGAAACTTGAATATCCTTACAGTTTGGATTATTTTTAGTTGCAGGTAGTAATTTTGCTATAATAAGATCGCCAAATGTTTCATTAAATGAACCATACGTCATCATTCCTGTTTGCCCAAGATACGTGATAATTGTCGACCCACTTTGCGAAAGAAAGCCACTTCCAATTTGTGGAGGATATCCATTGTTCTTTGTGTAACAAAAAAAGAAATACATAAAAAAGAAGAAAAATAACCGGAGAGAAACCATTGCTCTTGTGCTGTGCAAAACGAAAAAAATTTAAAAAAATGCCATAAAAAAAAACAAAATCTTTGTGAGAACTCGTTACGATGGTCGTCCAACTTGTTGGTAAAGGTAAAATTTACCGTGTTTTTTTTTCCCTGCCGTGTTTTCAGGTTAGTTACGGCAAATTTACCCAGACTTTGGATTCATTTACCGTATCCGCAGTGGACAGTAGTTTTGTGGATTCTAGTGCCTTAGTATGGCTACAAATATAATTTAATTTTTAATAAATCATTATTTATATCTTAGCAACAAGAGGACGAGTTGAGTGATTCGCATCCCTGAATCTGTTGTACTTCTTTCATTGCTTCGCTCAATGTCACTATTTTCCAATCTTCGAATTTGGTAATAATAATATATTTGCATGGATATTGAATTGAAGGCTCTTCAGGGTCTCCAACTAGTTCGACTTTCACGATAAGTACTTGATCGCCTCCTGCGGTGCTTCGGGTACTACCCTGACGCAATTATTAGTAGGTAATATCACAAAATTAGAATGTATGAAACTTACATCATAGAGCTATTCAAGTAAGCCACCATCTGCACAACTGTCCCATAGTACGATGTTGGATCTGCGAAAAATTAATTTACTTTGTAACAATTTATGTAATTACTTG
>NZ_JABXYX010000091.1 GCF_017982655.1 Brasilonema sp. CT11
TGTAAAAGCTAGAACTACTGAGACACTCAACCAAGCCTTAACCGAAATCATTTCTGAGCAAATCTCCTGTGATGATGCTTTGGGCTGGTTTGCTCACTGTGGTCTATTCATGTGAAAACCGCTGTAATCCTCTTCTAACTTTCTCATTTCTACTTGCACCTGTTGTGCAATTTGCAAAGCATCATCCACTCGTCGTGCATATTCTCTCGCCTCATGGCTGACTTTTATGCCTTGCATAGCAGTGACATTGCTCTCCAAAAGTTCCATATTTCGAGTAATGAATTCCTTATTCTTCCTCAAAATACGCTCTGTTTTTAACGCACAAATTAAATTGGCTCTTATGATTTTTAAAACGCCAATGACTTTTTCTCTATCAGTTAAACTGACTCCTTGGTTTCCAGCCGCTTCTCGCTGGTCATTAATATCTATTGCTTTTAACACTGCATTATAACCATCAATTTGCCTGAGAATATGTCTCTGACGTTCTCTAAACCATTTCCACTTAACTAAGTAAGCAATTGGAATTAATCCCCAGCAAAAAAACAATATCTGCTCTGTATATACGCCTAAAAGTAATAAACGAGCGTTACGTGAAGATTTTAATTTTCATGAGCTTTAAAATCTCTACGACCCAGACCAGCTATTTGTTTTAAGTCGTCTTGTGTAATATATAAACCTTGTAAATCAGGTTGCATAACTGTGTATGACTTCAAATCGTATGATTTTGCCGTGTTTTTGTGATACCTCATTTTGGCGAAGGTATCATTTTTAGGATGACTTAATTTTATGCCGCCCCTTTGGGGCGATCGCGAAGCGGGCGCTCTGCGCAATCGCGCTTTAAATGAGCGAGGAAACCCCGTTTTGCTAGAATAAAGAAATAGAACTTGCGCTAAGCGTCAATCAAGTTTTTGGTTGGTTAAAGATGGGTGGTTAAAGAAGTTATATTTTCTGTTTTATCTTCAATCGCAATTCATCTTTTATCCGGTTGAGAATTGAACCTTCATCAAGGGTTGCCAAAATTTGACTAATCACAGCTTTAGGACCATTCGGTCCCCAATTTGCCCCATTGGCTAAGTATGCTTTGGTCACATATCCAAGACCGTAGCAAGAAACACCTGCCACACCCGCTTGAGTTAGTGCTACCGAAAGATAAGCACCCAAGGAAGCGCCGCCAGTCGCAGGTGCAGACAGACCAAGTAATGTTTTCAGCGAACTCAAGCCCAAATTTGCCAATAATTCGCTAGCACTGATACCACCCATACTCAAGGCAATTCTTTGTAATAATTTTACGGCTCCGGTTTCGGTCATGGGAATGCCATAAAGTTTTGATAAGCCGAGAATCAGGATAATGTCTATCACCGCACCAGCAAGAACATCTACTAGCATGACAGGATTGAAGGCGATCGCCATTGCTTTGGTCATCGTCGCTTTCCAAATCAACTGATTGGCACTGGTATCTCGAATCTTGAGTTTTCGCTGCACCAACTGCTCATTAACGTTGTCAGCATAAAGCATTGTGTTGAGGGCGACCAAAGCTTTGCCTTCACGATGTAGAATTTCCAAAATTTTCAGCTTCAGTTCTTCAACTTGGGCAACTCCAGTACTCAGCTGCACACCCCTGGTACCATCGGGACGATGAACCATTCTCCTCACCAATGGCGATGCTGCAGCCATCACAATTTCATCAGGTGAAAGTAATTCTCGTACCCTTTCATCCCGAATTTTTTCGTAAATTGCCATGCGATCTGCTTCAGGATACTGGTCTGTTTTGTTAAACACCAGCAAAATAGGTTTACCCGCTTCCCGCAATTGGGAAAGTGCATCATGTTCAACTTTCGTCATATCGCCAGCAACGACAAACAAAATCAAATCCGCCTGTTTTGCGATTTGTTGTGCTAGTGTGGCGCGGGTTTCACCATTAACTTCGTCTAACCCTGGGGTATCAATCAATTCCACTTGAGATTGACCACTTCCCGGTAGAGTCACTCGCAAAGCACGTTGTGTTTCCCCAATCTCTTCTTCTGTGATAGTCCAATTTGCAGTTTGAGAATTGCGCGTGACACCATGCAAGGGACCTGTTTCAAATACTGGTTGTCCTACCAAAGCATTGAGTAGAGATGATTTGCCTCGTCCCACCATACCAAAGGCGGCTATCTGAACTACCATGCGTTCTAATTTCAACAGCATTGTTTCCAAATCGCCAATTTCCATCTCCAGTCCGTCTTTTTCCTGGGGAGTCAGATCAAGCTTATCTACCAAATTTCGCAGTGCGGTTCGCGCTTGTTTATAGTTGAGTTCTGCTTGAATATCTTCAAAAGTAAAAATCGCACTATCTAGCTGTTCGTCCCAATTGAGAGAGTTTTCGCTACTGCTGGGCGAATCATTACGATGTGGCTCGGGTAAGGGTAATGTTGGAGTCATATCAGTTTTCGATTTTCAAATTTTATATATCTCTTGTTTACTATCATGACCTCCATGAAGCGACGACGACCAGATCGTGAAAAATGGCAGAATCTACAACGGTAAATAGACAGTAGCGATCTTCATCTTTCGTGATGACCCCTTAAAGTCATAAACTGAAAAATGCATGTAGTAGCGTTATAGTTCTTGACGAAATCACCTGTGCGAAAAATAGTTATTGCCGGTAATTGGAAAATGTTCAAAACCCAGGCTGAATCCCTGGAGTTTTTAAAAGGATTTCTGCCCAGCTTGGGCGAAACTCCTCAAGAGCGAGAAGTGGTATTATGCGTCCCCTTCACTGATTTAAGCGTTTTTTCCAAGAGTTTGCATGGAAGTCGTATACAATTGGGGGCGCAAAATATTCACTGGGAGGGGAGTGGAGCCTACACGGGTGAAATTTCCGGACCTATGCTCACCGAGATTGGTGTGCGCTATGTTATTGTCGGTCATAGCGAACGCCGGCAATACTTTGGTGAAACTGATCACACCGTCAACCTGCGCCTGAAAGCTGCTCAAAAGTTTGGTCTTACGCCTATTCTATGTGTAGGTGAAACCAAACAACAACGAGATGCGCTGGAAACAGAATCACTGATTATCACCCAACTCGAAAAAGGCCTTGTGGATATTGATCAGGAGAATTTGGTTATTGCTTATGAACCCATTTGGGCGATCGGCACTGGTGACACTTGTGAAACCAAAGAAGCCAATCGTGTTATCGGTATAATTCGCAACCAATTGACCAATCCTAATGTGCCAATTCAATATGGTGGTTCGGTAAAGCCGAATAATATAGACGAAATCATGGCTCAAAGGGAAATTGACGGCGTTCTGGTGGGAGGAGCAAGTTTGGAACCCGCAAGTTTCGCCAGACTTGTGAATTATAAGTGAATGTTCAGTAACCAAAGTCCTTTCGTTTCCTGGCTTCTCTCGTTCCTCTCGTTCCCTGGCTCAGCCAGGGAATGCATACAGTGAGACTCTGTCTCACGTAAAAATCGCAAAAGTCATTTTGAAATCTGGAGGCGGAGCCTCTAGTCAAGCGTTCCTAGGCAAAGCCCTAGGAACGAGTTGTAGAGTGCGAATCTTATGACAGCCAATTTAATCATTCGAGAACGCTGTTTTGAGTGGGGACAGCGAACATACCTCATGGGGATTCTCAATCTCACACCTGACAGTTTCAGTGATGGTGGCGAATTCAATACAGTCACTGCTGCTTTAGCACAAGCACAAGCAATGGTAGCAGGCGGTGTAGATATTATCGATGTCGGTGGTCAATCAACTCGACCAGGGGCAGAGCAAATCACTCTTGCAGAAGAACTTAACCGAGTTCTGCCAGTATTGCAAGTACTGCGAAAAGAGATACCAGTGCCAATTTCTGTAGACACAACAAGGGCATCTGTTGCCCAGGCTGCTGTAGAAGCAGGTGCGGATATAGTTAATGACATTTCCGGGGCTACCTTAGACCCAGAAATGTTACTGACAGTGGCAAGGTTGAATGTGCCTATTATATTAATGCACATCCGGGGAAACCCGCAAATAATGCAACAGTTTACTGATTATCAAGATTTGATGGGAGAGATTTATAGTTTTTTGGCAAAGCAAATCGCTACAGCTAGTGCTGTAGGTATTGACGAAAGAAAAATTATCATCGATCCAGGGATTGGCTTTGCCAAGAACTATGAGCAAAATTTAGAAATTTTGCGCCGCTTACCCCAATTGCGTCAACTTAAGTGTCCTATTTTAGTAGGAGCATCTCGTAAAAGTTTCATTGGTCGTATTTTAAATCAGCCAGATCCGAAAGCACGAGTCTGGGGAACAGCAGCTGCGTGTTGTGCTGCTATCTTTAATGGTGCTGATATCCTGCGAGTTCACGATGTTAAAGAAATGCGCGATGTATCATTGGTTGCTGATGCAATTTTGCGACAATCTTCGCAAGTCCAGCCATCAGACTAAGTAGAACCATTGTCACCATTGTTGGCATGTTCTTCGTGTGTCATCGAAGAAATCAAATCCATCATCTCAGCACCTTTGCCTGGGTCTACAAAGACAACTTTGGCATTCTCGCTTTCACCCAGTCTGTAGCTGGCATTGATGTAATCTTGAGCCACGAGATAGCGCAGAATTTCCTTACTTTCAGGATTAGAACGTAAAGCCTCAGAAATGAGCTGCATTGAGGCTTTTGTTCCTTGTGCTTTCTTAATTGCAGCTTGCTGCTGCCCTTCTGCTTCTAAAATCGCAGCACGGCTAGTAATTTCAGCAGCTCGCTGCTCTTCCATTGATTTGCGAACACTTTCTGGTGGTGTAATACTCTGAATATCTACCCGCAGAATTTCAACTCCCCACTGCGCCGTTGTGTGATTCAACTGAGCCAGAAAGGCAGTGTTCATGCCTGCTCTGGCGGCGTTGGCATCTTCCAAGGTATTCTGGGCAATGACTTCCCTAAGCGTAGTTGTAGTCAAGTTTGTTAGTGCTTGCTGCAAGTCGTCAATTTCATAAAAGCTTTTCTCTATATCTCTGACGCGCCAGTAAACAACTCCATCCACTTCCAAGTAGATATTATCTCTGGTGATTACATTCTGAGGCTTGATGTCTAAAACTTGCTCTCGGGTCGTGTCCTCCATGACAATTTGATCGAGCAAGGGAACAATAAAGTTGAGTCCTGGTTTAAGTATGCGATGCTTCTGCCCCAAACGTTCAACCAAAGCTTCATTTCCCTGATTAATAAGCTTTGCCGATCCTAATGCATACCCTATAAGCACTAAGACTATGGCAATAATTGGTTCCATATATTCTCCTATTTAACATTTGGCGAAATTAGCCCTAAGAACATAGCACTAACACTATGTCCTATCTTCAGTCTAATATCCAGAATGTGTAATGTACCTATCACAAGTTGTGGTTCAAGGCAAGACTCTGGAAAAAAATGACATGAAATTAGCGATGAGTTAGCTTTGGACATGGCTATTAAATCATCAACATAGCTGCGTGTGCAAGTGCTAATTTTGTCATTTAGTTTACTAAATAAATAGTATGTCAAGAAAAAGGGGGTAAGGGAATAGGGGTATAGGGGAAATTAATTAGTCTTAATGATAGAGTCCAATTTTGGCATAGCAAGTTTTTCGACCATGATCGCCCAAGGCGTGCGCCCTACGCCCGAGGCACTTTGTGCCTCCCCTGAACTTCGTTCAGGGAACCAAGCGTTCGCGTAGCGTGTCCGCAGGACTCAGCTTGGTTGGGCGTATACGGGCGATCGCTCAGTAGTTAACAAAAAAGGTGGGCACTGCCCACCAAGGGTGACATTTATATGGTCAACAGAACTACATCATGCCCATGCCGCCCATGCCGCCCATGCCGCCCATACCGCCCATGCCGCCCATGCCGCCCATGTCAGGCGCACCACCTGCGGGTTTCTTCTCAGGTTTTTCGACCACGACTGCTTCAGTGGTTAAAACCATTCCAGCGATGGAAGCAGCGTTTTGGATAGCTGAACGCACTACTTTTGCAGGATCAATAATACCAGCAGCAATCAAGTCCTCAAATTCTCCAGTAGCGGCGTTATAACCGATGTTGAAATCAGTGTCTTGCACTCTGGCGACAATAACCGACCCTTCAACGCCAGCATTATCTGCAATTTGACGCAAGGGGGCTTCGAGCGATCGCGCCACAATATCAGCGCCAATCTGTTCTTCTGCTTCAAGAGTGTTTTTAACCTCTTGTACTTTTTTCGCCAAATGAATCAGTGTTGTTCCACCACCAGGAACAATACCTTCTTCCACAGCCGCTTTGGTAGCATTAAGAGCATCTTCAATCCGCAGTTTGCGATCTTTGAGTTCGGTTTCTGTTGCCGCACCCACTTTTATCACCGCAACTCCACCAGCTAGTTTAGCAATGCGCTCTTGGAGTTTTTCTTTATCGTAGTCTGAATCGGTTTCTTCTAGTTGTTTACGAATTTGACCAATTCGCTTTTGCACGTCCGCTTTTGTGTTGTCACCAGCAGCAACGATGATGGTGTTTTCTTTGTCAATTGTGATTTTCCGCGCAGTTCCCAGGGTTTCCAAAGAAGCGGTATCCAAGGTTAAGCCAATTTCTTCAGAAATCAACTGTCCGTCGGTGAGAATAGCAATATCTTGCAACAATGCTTTGCGGCGATCGCCAAACCCAGGGGCTTTGATCGCGGCGACAGCAAGCACTCCCCGCGCTTTGTTCACAACCAAAGTTGCTAAAGCTTCTCCTTCTACATCTTCAGCAATAATCAGTAAGGGTTGACCGGAACGGGCGACTTTTTCCAAAACTGGAATTAACTCGCTGATGTTGCTAATTTTCTTATCAGTAATCAGGATGCGGGCATTTTCAAATTCTACCGTCAACCGTTCGTTGTTGGTGATGAAGTAGGGGGAGATGTAACCCCTGTCTAACTGCATCCCTTCTACAACTTCTAAATCCGTTGTCAGGGACTTAGATTCTTCAACAGTGATCACACCGTCTTTGGTAACTTTCTCCATTGCTTCAGCCAGCATTTGACCGACTTCTTCGTCGTTCCCAGCTGAGACTGTCGCAACTTGGGCGATCGCTGCACCTTCTACTGGCTTAGCTACTGCTGCAATTTCCTTTACCAACGCCTCGACGGTTTTGTCAATTCCCCGCTTCAGGGCTATAGGGTTGGTACCTGCGGCAACATTCTTCAAACCTTCTTTGATCAATGCTTGCGCCAACACAGTAGCAGTGGTGGTGCCATCCCCAGCCACATCTTTAGTTTTTGACGCCACTTCCTGAACCAGTTTTGCGCCAGTGTTTTCTAAGGGGTCTTCTAGTTCAATTTCTTTGGCAACGGTGATACCATCGTTAACAATTTGGGGTGCCCCAAATTTTTTCTCCAAAAGAACATTGCGACCTTTTGGTCCTAAGGTAATCTTCACCGCATCGGCAAGAGCGTTGATGCCTCGTTCTAAAGCCCGCCGCGAATCTTCATCAAATGCAACAATTTTTGCCATGTTTTGTGTACTCTCGTGCGCTTCCAATAGACAATTTAGCACTCACTGGCCAAGAGTGCTAATCACTTTAAAAAAAGAACTCACTAAATCAGGACTCAGAAGTCAGAATGAATATAGTAGCGACGCGCAGATCAGTAGGGGGTTGAAATCACCACCATCAATGGGGGTGGCGACATCGGGTTGGGGCTTGGGCCGTGAGGGTCAGCCGAACGGTTTAAATCCCCTATCCAACGTTTCGACGCAGCTCAATGTTAATTGATTCTGACTCCGGGCGCGGAGCTATCCAGCGTTTTGCTCCTGAATTCTGACTTCTGGGTTCAGAATTAAATCATCCTTCGGATATATCCTAAGCGCTATGCCTACAGCACGGCTACGCCCTGAGGGAAGACCGCCTAAGCATTATGAGTGGGATAAAATGCAGCAACTTTGCAGTTAGTTGCCTTGGAACAATTTAGCGCTGGATAAGTCCTTGCGGAATTAGTTGAAGTTCGGGACTAAAGACCAGTGACAATTTAAATTTCAAAAGACAAAATAAAAAATAATCTTTCTACTCTACACCCCACTCCAGCACAGACGTAAGGTGTTATGCCCTTACTCAGACACTTTATCCTCACAGAATGACTCTATATTAGAAGCAACTTCTTATGAAGTTACAAAAAGTTAGGAAAAAATTCACTAACATACAGTTGATGCTTATTGACACTGACACTAATGGTTAAATCGGGAGATGAACATATACAGCTCCCTTCATGCCCTCGGTATTGCTGACCCTAGCGGTTCCGGCTGGTTGGCGGTAGTATTTACATTTCTTTTAGCTGGTACTGTCACTTGGCGTTTGATTCCAGCAGTTCGCAAGTTTGCCCTGCGAGTAGGTTGGGCTGACCAACCGAATGCGCGACGGCTGAACCGAGAACCTTTGCCTAATGCAGGAGGTCTAGCTATTTATGCAGGAGTGATTGCTGCCGTGGTATTAGCCAGTCTCTTACGACCTATTGAACTCGAAAGAGTACTGGCTGAGGTACAGACGATTCTTCTAGGGGGATCAATACTCGTTCTTGTGGGCTTTATTGATGACCAATTTGGCTTACCCCCTCTGGTTCGATTGTTAATTCAGATACTCACAGCTCTGTTACTGGTTGCTAATCGTATTACCATAGAATTCTCTTTTGGGACTCCCATCGACTCTACACTATCAGTAATACTAACAGTCTTGTGGGTAGTCGGGATCACGAATGCCATCAACTTAATGGATGGCATGGACGGTTTGGCGGGGGGAGTAAGCTTTATCACCGCTATAAGTTTATTAGCAGTTTCAGCTCAGGTTCCCAACCGTGCGGCAGCTACGTTAGTTCTAGCAGCATTGGCAGGTGCGGCGTTGGGTTTCTTGCGCCATAATTTCCATCCTTCGCGCATTATTATGGGTGATGCCGGAGCCTACTTTTTTGGTTATGTACTAGCTGCTACTAGTATTTTAGGTAATCTCCAAGCACCCACGGCTGTCTCTCTGTTAGCACCAGTTCTATTTTTGCTATTACCAGTACTCGATACCACTCAAGTGTTTATCCGACGCCTGATGGCGGGGAAAAATCCTCTTAGTACCCCTGGCAAAGACCACCTGCACCACCGTTTGTTAGCTTGGGGCTTGTCTCAACGCCATGCTGCGCTTACTCTTTGGTCAATTGCTTTGATTTGCAACGTATTGGCAATGAGACTACAAAATATGACCTTGGTACAAATACTTGCCACGACCATTGGGATCATCCTCTTTTTAAGCTTCATTGTCTTGCAAAGGATACGAACAACTTAGAGGTTTGAAGTCGCAAGTTAATTTGTAGACAAAGCAACGAGATAGCTACTCATTCTTGGGTAGCTTTTCTCGTGCCATGCGTTGAATCACATCGCTGAGACTACTTCAAACGTACTCGTAGGAGAACAAAGTCCGATTTTGTCATGGTTTCACCGAACCCTGTTAAGCGTGTTTCTTAGAAGTTGATCAAAATTCGTCAATTGAAATCCCGAAGCCGCCAGCACCTCACGCACCTGCCCACTCAAGATAGCCGCAAGTTCAGCTTCACCTGCCCCTGATGGACCATTTAGCGGTTCGCCAGGTATAGCGATCGCTGGATGACAATAAATTTCCACTCTCGTTGCCTGAATTTGGGGTATGAGACCAAGCAAGTATTCCTCAGTCACAGAACCAGTTTGCAGCAACCCGTAAACGCGGTCAGCAAAACCAATACCCTTTGATTTGAGCAAGTTCTCACCGTAGCGACGCAGTCTACCAAACACACCCGCCCAAACCAGTTTAGTTAGTAAGTTCTGACGATCAAGCCGCAGGCTCATCCCCAGCTCTTCATGAGGAAGACGGATAACTTGAATGTGGAATTCATCGGCTAAATCAACTAGGATACGCAGTACCAACGGATGCATGTGCATATGCAAATGCCCATCTACATGGGAAAGGCGCAACCCAGTTGAGCGAAATTTTTCTAATTGAGCACGGATTTCTCGCTGCAATTCCTCGTGAGTTGACCGATTGAACTGATAGCGCAACCCGCTTTTTTCCGGACTGTATGGAAAGTTACCTGCATCATCAACCAAGTGAGGGATTTGTGAGGGTGGCAGCGCAGCTCGACCACACACCAAAACCAAGTGCAAACCAACTGCTAGGCTGGGGTGAGCGTGTGCTAAGTCAACCGCTTCATCAAATGCCTCACCTGTAACCATTAAGCTGGTACTCGTCAGTACTCCTTCTTTGTGCGCTTTGATAATTGCTTGGTTAACGCCATGTGAAAAGCCGAAGTCATCACCATTGATAATGGCGAATTTCTGAGCCTGCATAAGTTCTGATTTATTGTTCCAACAACTGAGGGGTTGAGTTGGACTGTCGCTGAGGCGTCAGTCTGATAATGCGTCGGGCGATTTTGGCAAGTCTAGGTAACAGTTGCGGCTGGAGAAGTTGTTGGTCAAAAACGCTGATCCGTTTGGCGTTTTCTTGAAGGCAAGTCGATAAAAATAGTTCTGGAGTCAAATTGTCCATGAAGTTCATAGCCCCAGTGGCAGTGAAACCCTCCTGTTTTTCTTCATCTGAGCCACCAAAGGCTTTGATTTTATCTTGCAGCGCTCTGTAGTAATGCCAAACAGCATGAAACCCACGTAACCAATTCGCCCTACGACCTTCATGGATTTGTTGGTAAGTTACCCAATTCACAAAGAACATAATATGTCGCGCTTCTTCGTTAAGAATTGGATCGAAAATGTCGAATATTGCTTCAGGCATATAGTTAGCCTGGCGGGCAATTCCAAACAATCCAAAGGCTAAGAAAGAATCGAGGCATTCCCCAAAGCCAAAATCAATGAAGGCAGTTTTGATATTACTAGGGAGCACTGGCTCAGGAGGTTGAGAAATTTGAATATCGTAATGATTGATCAAAAACTCAATTAGTCGGGAGTGGCGGGTTTCCTCCATAGCTTGAAGGGCGATCGCCTCTCGCAACAGGGGATCACTTATTGTTGCTGCAAAGGCGCTGACCATCGCCCCAGCCTGTCGCTCTGTACTGAGAGCTTCTTTCCAAAAGGGAATGCTCCGTATGCGTTCGAGAGCTACGCTATCGAGAACGGGCCAAGGCAGTTTTTCTGGCTCAAACTCCAGGTGGCTGTCAATAAAGCTACGGCAAAAAAGTTCTTTGTGTTCTTCGCTTCCAAGTTTCATCATAATATGGCAACAATTTATTTGTTAGTTGTCATAGTTCGTCCAGGCTCGTGTACCCAAGCCAGTACGTTAGAGAGGACAATGCCGTGTGTAGTCGTTGAGGTCTTGGGGATAAAAAGGCAGTACGCTAACTATTCTATAACCTAACTAACCACTGACAACTGATTGCTCTTTAGCAGCCGCTTGTGTATGACGCTCTTTTAGGTAAGAGAAAAATTCGCGTCCTTCACGCAGGCGACGCACGAGCATTTGGGGATTAGTCAACATTTCGCCGACAATCGGGATAATGGCTTTGGGTCGAAAGTAGAAGCGACGATACATCTGCTCAACTGCATCCTCAATTTGGGCGCTTGAGAGGTTCGGATACTGTAGTGTAGACATTTGAATCCCAGATGAGGCAACTAGCGAATTATCGCTAAACCAACCGTTAGTCTGAGCTTGTCGATAAAGTTCAGTTCCAGGATAAGGGGCGGCGATAGAAACTTGGATGGTATGGGGACTGACATCGCAAGCAAAACGAATTGTTTCTTCAATTGTCTGTTGACTTTCGTTTGGCAAGCCGATGATGAATGTACCGTGTACGGTAATGCCGAGTTTATGGCAATTTTCCATAAACTTCCGCGCCACCTCTAACTTAATGCCTTTCTTGATCCCGTCGAGAACTTGTTGGTTACCTGATTCAAATCCTACCAGCAACAGGCGCAAGCCGTTGTCACGCAGTTGCTTGAGAGTATCGTAGTCTAAGTTGGCGCGGGCGTTACAGCTCCAAGTGAGCTTGAGCCGTTTCATGTGTTGGCTGATGGCGATCGCTCGTTGCTTGTCAATTGTGAAGGTGTCATCATCAAACATATATTCCTGCACCTTGTCACCAAAGATGGCTTTGGCTTCTTCCATGTCTCGCCCAACTGCTTCTGGGCTTTTGGTACGGTACTGGTGACCGCCAATTGTTTGAGGCCAGAGACAGAAGCTACATTTGGCTGGACACCCACGACCAGTGTAAAATGACACGTAAGGATGTAGTAGATATCCTATGAAATATTTCGTAATATCTAAGTCGCGCCCGTAGACTGGTAGTACGCTGGGCATCACATCCCAATCGTGGATCAAGTCACGCTCAGCATTGTGGTGTAAGTTACCGTCTTTATCTCGGTAGCTGAGTCCCTTAATCTGATCCCAAGGATTGTCTTGTGCCAACTCCTGACAGGTGTAGTCAAATTCGTTGCGACACACAAAGTCTATCACAGGGTTGTCACGCAGCGTTTCCTCTGGTAAGACAGCGACGTGCGCCCCAACAAAACCAATTTGTACATCAGGGTTTTGTTCTTTGATTGCAAGAGCACATGCGACATCATTTGCCAGAGAGGGTGTGCTGGTGTGCATGATAATCAGTTCGTAATCTTTGGCGATTTTCAGCACATCTTCCACTGTCTGATTATGTGGAGGAGCATCTACAAGCTTACTTCCAGGGACGAGTGCGGCGGGCTGTGCTAGCCATGTAGGATACCAGAATGAGGTAATTTCGCGCTTGGCTTGGTATCGGGAACCTGCACCACCGTCAAATCCATCAAAGGAAGGAGGACTAAGAAAAAGGGTTTTTTTCACGAAATATTTCTCCTTTTTTTAAGTAAGACAATACAGTCAATTGCAAGGTTTTATATAGTCTGTAGCAATCGAAATTATCAGAAAAACTGAGTACTCAATCATGCAATGAATGCAAAAACATTACTGTGGCTGAGTATATCTTTGAATATCATCCAGAGGTGTATAAGAAAAAATAATTTTGCAACGTTGGTATTTCTAGTCCTATTAAGAACAGTTGTTCAGTTGGTGTAAACGCTGCACAGCTGACTGTAAAGATACAGATGCGCGATGCGGGTTGAGGTGTGTGAGTAAGTGTGAGGAGTAGTGTTAAGTAGAACCTGTGGACGCTTAGTCAGACCTAAATAAACAGAGTTGATAGTTTATTGAGGTATGGGTGGATGTAAACACCCGTGGAACTTTCCATAAGCGAAAAGCTTGACAACAGGTGTTTTATTTACTGGTGTTAGTCAATTGCTCCAGTAGTGCAAGAACATCACTGCGACTGAGTTTACTTTTACCGTTGGCAAGAGCATCAAGGGTGCCATAAGCTAAGGTTAAGGGAATTTGACAAAAGTCCAAAGCCGGACCCGGAGCAAGAGCGCTAATGTATGCATCTGCCAGCGTCAAATTGCGACGGGCATAATGATGCAAATCTTCGGCACTCCAGCCCTCCGGAAAGAAGTCCACTCCACGCACCAAGTCCTCAGTGTGGTTCCGGATGATATTCACAGCCTGTAAACCACGACCAAACCCAATTGCATGAATACGGTTTGTCTGTGTCCCATCGTACCAAGCCCATAAATCTGAGAGCATCAAGCCAACGGCACCAGCAACTCCAAATGTGTAACGATCTAAATCGGACTCGCTACGGATTTTCCAATCGTTTTGGGCCCAGTAAGCCATTCTATCTGCCATTGCCGCAGTCGCATCCCAAATCCGAGGAGCAATGGTTGCAGGTGCAAGAATTGCCCATTCTCGAATCCGCACAGAAACCTCGGGTAGGAGATGTTCATGTGAGTGAAATCCTTTGTAGAAAGCATCGATGGCAAAGCCATCACCCCCTGCCTGTAATGTCAAGCTAATTGTTCGTAACAGCTTTGCTTTAGTAAAGTTATCTAGTTCTGGATGATCCTCAATTTCATCAATAGCTCGCAAACACAAGTACGCTGATGCGACTGCTTCTTGCAAGCCCAGTGGTAACTTGATGATTGGAATGTAGAAAGTCCGACTCGTTTCCTTGAGGATGTTTAAGGCATCTCCATACAAGTCCATAAGATTGCAGCTCCATTGGGTATTACTCATTTTGCCTAATATTGTTGGCGAAAAAGTCACCACTCAAGTGAAAAAGTTGGAATTGCGGAAATTGTTGTCGCTGTCCACCCAACTGCGTAGATAAGATTGCACAGGGACAATGTTCAAAGGGAGGGTAACTCGAAGACAGACAGGCGACTGCTTTCGGGTTGGGCTTTGTTGTCAGACATCGCCAAAGGGCGGTTCCCTTTGGGCGCATCGTTCAGCACGTCCTACTCCTAAGTCCGAATCGCTTCGGCGTAGCAAGCGGTAAGCCGAGCGATACAGAACATCTTTGGGTGTATACGGAAGAATCCATGAATCCGCAGTCGGCTGCCAAACTCAATCCAATCCAACAGTTACCAACTTCTGACTCAAAATAAACATTCTGAATAGCTATTTGTTTCAAAGAAAAATAAGAAATGTTCGCCAAGAATGACATCAGTTTCCACCTGCCGGACTTGTTAGTTATGGATCATATATGCTTCTTGGCTCTCACTCTTGAGTTTATGAATTACCGCGTAAATAAATACTAAAACTATACGGTTAATCTTGTGCAAGCTCCTCTCCTCTGTGTGCGATATCGCAAAATGCTATTGACCTGCATTGGTGTCAATTGACGATAGTAATAGCTGAAAGTTCCCAGTACCCACCTGTTTACGACTCACAAACCAGAAGGGTTGAGTTTTTTGGGGATGGCGATCGCTTCGCTTGCCTCACGCGCAAAGCGCACGCTACGCGAACGGCAGATCGCTTTTTTCGGTCAAGTCAATGCTGTATCCAAAGCAAGGCATAGCCAGATAGAAGTTCATACCAAGTTGCAATCAAACGTAGCATCTGTCATTGCGAGCGAAACGAAGTGGAGCGAAGCAATCTCCCCTAACCACTAATTACTACAACAGAACGCAACTTGGTATCAGTACTTCAAGATATAGCAGTTTTGTACCTTCCAAGTCATCTTTTACAACCGACTGTGGCTTCTTAAGCAAGAGAAATATGGCGATACGCATGATTGCGTCTCTTGCTTTGCGCGATACGCGTAGCGTCAAGCGTTCGACTGAGCGCTCACGCCGAAGTCCTCCGGCTTATCGCAGCACAAGGAAAGATAAACGTATGACTCGAATGGGTATGCTGCCAGTTTTTTCCTAAAAAATAAGCCTTTTCTGTTTCATGACGACTACTGTTGAGACGGAAAAGGAAAAAGTCGTTTCACATTTTTCTTTTCCAAGTGCATAAGTTAATTTCACTAGCACCTATTAAGGGGTAGAAGGAAAGCGGTAAAGCTAAACCGCAAACGCCTTTAGTATTAACTACTTTCCCTATTGGTTATCCCTTAATGGATAGCACAATACGCACTCAATTGTGCAACTAAAGTTCACAAATTTATCAATTTTTCAGGAGAATAAAAAGATATGACTTCTACAAAATTAGAGCAGTTCACACAAGAGTTTCAACAAGCAGTAATAGACGCTCTTTATAACCCTAAGTTATTAGAGATTTGCCAAAATTACGGTTTAATGGAAGGTAATGTCCTAAAATTTCAGTGTATGCTCAATCTGAAGAACGTTCAATCTGAGGATGCTACTGTAGTTCAGGAAATTAAAGATGCTTTGCAAGAAATTCCAGGCCAGGAGCTTGTCATGGTTAATTGTGTTTGGTGTGGGACGGGTTGTTGTTAATAGTAAACTGTATAGCAGTTCTATCAACCTAAAGACCATAAGCTCAACTCATTAAGCATATCCCAAGTAACAAAACCCGAGAATATACTTTCTCGGGCAATAAATCTTAATTTTTTGTCATTGTCAATTCACTAGTTTTTGCTCTCAGAAATTAAGTTGATAATATTGTGCATGAGAGCAGCTTTGGGAAGAATGAAAAAAATATTATCTTGATATAGTTCACAGAATGATGTAGTGTCACTATATGTTCAGTAACAACTACTTTGCGTAAAGGAGTCCAATATCTGGGATGAGTTCTCTTCAGAATTGGTTTAAAGGGCTAGGAATGGCAATAGGTTGTACAAACCTGTTGTGTGCCAACTGTGCTATTGCCCAAATCATTCCAGATGCAACTCTACCTAATAATTCTCGCGTTACAACACAAAATAACATCAGAACTATTGAAGGTGGAACCCGAGCGGGAAATAATCTTTTTCACAGTTTTGAGCAATTTTCTGTACCTACTGGGACTACAGCTTACTTTCAAAATGCTGTTGATATTCAAAACATTATTAGCCGGGTAACAGGTAAATCTATCTCTAATATTGATGGCATAGTTCGAGCTAACGGCACAGCGAACCTATTTCTAATCAATCCTAACGGTATTATTTTTGGCCCCAATGCTTCTTTGAACATTGGCGGTTCATTTGTAGCCAGTACTGCCAGTAGTCTCAACTTTGCTGATGGTACCAAGTTTAGTGCTACAGAACCCCAAACCACACCGCTGCTAACAGTCAATGTTCCTATTGGCTTACAATTTGGTGCAACAGCAGCACCCATCCGTAATCAATCTCAAGCAAGTCCAGATGGCGCAACTAATTTTTTTGAGGAACCTGCTGGTTTACAAGTACCTATAGGCAAAACTTTGGCACTTATAGGCGGTGATGTAACGCTCTTAGGCGGAAGTTTATTGGCACAAAGCGGACGAATTGAGCTAGGGAGTGTCGCAGGTAATAGTTTCGTCAGTTTGAACCCAACAAATCAAGGTTGGACAATGGGCTATGAGGGTGTCCAGACTTTCCAGAACATTCGACTTACCCAGGTGACAACCAACGGTTCTAGTATTCCATCTATTGTAGATGTGTATGGTAAAGATGGGGGTGGTTCTATTCAAGTGCGGGGAAAAACCGTAGAATTGAGTGGTTACATTGTAACCTTGCTAGCTGGAACTACAGGTGTTGGAGATAGTGGAGACTTAACGATTACTGCTGAAAAATTAATTGTGCGCAATGGTGCACAAGTATTCAACTCTACATCAGGTGAGGGTGCAGGGGGAAATTTAACTGTAAATGCCTCTGAATCTGTAGAATTAATTGGTAGTTATACTGTTACTGAAAGTACGATTTTTCCTAGTCTATTGTCTAGTTCCACATTTGCCGCTGGTAAGGCGGGTGACTTAATAATCAATACTGGGAGATTGCGTATTCAAGATGGGGCAGAGATCTCAGCAGAATCTAGTGGGAAGCTAAACTTGCCGTTAAATCGTCAACAATTGATACCAGCTACAGGACAAGGAGGTCGTTTGATTGTTAATGCTTCTAAGTCTGTAGAAATTGTTGGAACCTTACCGGATGGTAGAGCTGGTGGTTTGTTTGCTTCGACTATAGGTTCTGCCGATGCAGGAAAATTGACAATCACTACAGGACAATTGATTGTTCAGGACAAAGCTGCAGTAACTGTAAGCAGTCAAGCTCTGAAGAATTATATTTACCTGGGAAATCCACTGAATCTAGGAAAAGCGGGCGAACTCAATATCAATGCTCGCTCGATACTTCTGGACAACCAAGCAAAACTGACATCTGAAACTGACACTGGTCAAGGCGGAAATATTAACCTACAAGTGGGGGATTTATTACAGCTGCGCCGCAACAGTCAAATATCTACCAATGCGGGCAAGGTACAGGCTATTGGCGATGGCGGTAATATCTTCATCAACGCTCCCAATGGCTTCATCGTCGCCAAACCACAAGAAAACAGCGACATCACTGCCAATGCTTTCACAGGTTCTGGTGGCAGAGTTCAAATCAATGCTACTGGTATTTTTGGCATAGCAGCGCGTAGTCGAGAAGACTTGGCGAGACAATTGGGAACTAATGACCCAATAAAACTAGACCCGCAAAACCTACTCACAAATGATATCACGGCAATTTCTCAAACGAACCCAACTTTTAACGGCGTAGTAAATATCAATACACCCGAGGTTGATGTCAACCGTGGATTAATCAACTTGCCCGTGGAACCAGAGGAACCGAAACTGGCACAAGGATGTGATACAAGTGTCGCGCGAAATCAAAGCGAATTTATCATCACCGGACGCGGTGGTATACCATCTAACCCTAGGGAAGTTCTTAGAAACAACAATGTACAGGTAGATTGGGTGTCTTTGGCAGAAGATGCAAAGAATCCTTCGAGTACTTCAAGCACAGAGACATCAAGGCCCAGAAATAGAGAAGTTTCAAAAAAGAATAAAAATGTCAATCCTCCAGCGGATGAGATTGTAGAAGCACAGGGGTGGGTGGTAGACAGTAATGGCGATGTGATTTTGGTCGCACAAGCACCTACTACGACACCTCATGGTTCTTGGTTGAATTCTACATCTTGTAAATGAAAGTACAAAGTCCATCTTAACGCTACTTAATTACATGACCGCCAGGCGGCTTACACTCCATTTATTTTGGTGGTTCTTAATTTTGAATTTTGAATTTTGAACTTTGAATTCCCCGAAGGGGTGACAAGAGCCTAAAATTAAGAAACTTGCACTGATTGCTTGGTCAATCTCAGAATAAATCGTAGTATCCCCGCAGCAGCGTTTACTCATCCAGAAATCAGTTATGTGGGTATGACTGAAGGCGCAGCCAAAGAAAAAGGTAGCGCTGAAGGATTTATTGGGTATTACTCATTTTGCCTAATGTTGAGTCTTTTGGGGATGGCGATCGCTTCGCTGCTGCGTCAAGCCTCCGGCTTATCGCACCACAAGGAAAGATAAACGTATGACTCGAATGGGTATGGTGCCAGTTCTATCCTAAAAAATAAGCATTTTCTGTTTCATGACGACTACTGTTGAGACGGAAAAGGAAAAAGTCGTTTCAAATTTTTCTTTTCCAAGTGCATAAGTTAATTTTACTAGCACTTATTAAGAAGTAGAAGGAAAGCGGTAAAGCTAAACTGCAAACGCCTTTAGTATTAATTACTTTCCTCAGAGACTTATCCATTAATACATAGTATTGCAGTCATCAACAATTTGTGAAAAAAAAGTTGTCTCAAAACAACGTGCAGTCTGAAGACTAAAAAAGTCCTTTTTCACAACTTAAATAGGATTGCTATATTACACATCTTAATGGATGCAATATCCGTTCATCAATTTCGTGAATTTTAAGGAGAAAAAACTCATGGATACTACAGTAGCAGAAGAACAAAAAGTTATGAATTTGGTCAAGCTAGATCAGTTACAACAAGAGATTCAGAAGGCAGTATATGATGGAGTGGAAAGCTCCAAGTTAGGCGATGTGCTTGAAAAATACGGTTTAGGAGACAGATTAATCCAGATTCATGTTAAATTCGATCTAGATAAAATCCGCTCTAGCGATGCTCTAAAAGACCCGGAAATAAAGGATTCTTTAGGAGCAATACCAGGTCGTGAAATTGTGATAGCGGGTTGCGCCATATGTCCGGGGGGGCACTGTTGTTGACCTTTGAAAGGTCTAAGCACAGAGTAGGCTTGGGTTGAGAAATAAAACCTAACCTACTAAATTTAGGAAATTCAGTACCGAAAAGCAAGTAATATAGTTGCAGAATTAGCGTTGTTTTGCAACTATTACTTTGCTTGGAGAAGTCCACTATTCGAGATGAGTACTCTTTGGAACTGGGTTCAAGGGCTAGGAATTGCACCACTTGTTGCAATAACTTTTTCTACCAACTGTGCTATTGCGCAAATCACCCCGGATGCTACTTTACCTAACAATTCTCGCGTTATAACACAAGACAATATCAAAATTATTTCAGGTGGAACTCAAGCAGGAAGTAATCTGTTCCACAGTTTTGAGCAATTTTCTGTACCTACTGGGACTACAGCTTACTTTAATAATGCTCTTGATATTCAAAACATTATTAGCCGGGTGACGGGCAAGTCTGTCTCTGATATTAATGGCATACTTCGAGCTAACGGCACAGCGAACCTATTTCTGATTAATCCTAACGGAATTCTTTTTGGTCCCAATGCTTCTTTGAACATTGGTGGTTCATTTTTAGCAAGCACCGCAAGTAGTTTGAACTTTGCCGATGGTAGTAAATTTAGTGCCATAGATCCCCAAAGCACACCCCTGCTGACTATCAATGTTCCCATAGGCTTACAATTTGGGGCAACTGCGGCACCTATCCGCAACCAATCTCAAGCTAGTCCAAATGGAGCAACTACTAGGTTTAGAGCCCCCATTGGTCTACAGGTACAGCCAGGTAAAACCTTAGCACTTGTGGGTGGTGATGTGACCTTAGAAGGTGGAAATTTAACGGTAGATGGGGGACGAATTGAGCTAGGAAGTGTTGCTGGCAATAGTCTGGTCAATTTAAGCCCAACAAACCAAGGTTGGACTTTAGGGTATGAAAGTGTTCAGAATTTCCAAAATATTCAACTCATCCCGCGAATTGTTAATAACTCTGAGATTTACTCTATTGTGGATGCCAGTGGTGAGGGAGGCGGCAACATCCAGGTACAAGGCAGTCATCTAATGGTGACTAATTCAAAGATTTTGGCTAGAACTTTGGGTTCAAAGTCAGGAGGTGATTTAAGAGTGAATGCTTCAGAGTCTGTGGAACTAGTTGGTTCTAACACATTAATACAGACTGCAACTCTAGGTGCCGGACAAAGCGGAGACTTAACAATTACCTCAAAAAAATTAAGTATTCGGGATGGGGGGCAAGCATTAATTTATACTGGCAATGACGGTGCAGCGGGAAATTTAACCGTAAACGCCTCCGAGTCTGTGGATCTCATTGGTAAGGTTAATAATTTCTTTAGTGCATTATCGACTGTAACCGCCTCTGCGGGAAAGGCAGGTAACTTAACAATCAACACTGGAAGGCTACGTATTCAAGATGGAGCACTGGCATCAACACAATCTAGTGGACAACAGTTGCAAATAACTTCTAGGGAATTTATACCAGCTACAGGACAAGGAGGAAATTTGACGGTGAACGCCTCCAAGTCTGTAGAACTGATTGGAACTTCAGTAACAGGGTCTCCCAGCAGGTTACTTGCTTCGACTAACGGTTCTGGAGATGCTGGAAAAGTGACAATCACCACAGGACAATTGATTGTTCAGGACAGGGCTGCAGTAACTGTAAGTAGTGAAGTTCGGGAAAATGCTATTTACTTAGTGAATCCACGCAATTTCGGTAAAGCAGGCGAACTCAATATCACTGCTCGCTCGATACTTCTGGATAATAAAGGAAAACTCACATCTGAAACGAACTCCGGTCAAGGCGGAAATATCAACCTACAAGTGGGGGACTTATTACTACTACGCCGCAACAGTCAAATTTCCACCAATGCAGGCAAGCTACAGGCTCTTGGCGATGGGGGTAATATCTTCATCAATGCCCCGTCGGGCTTCATCGTCGCCAAACCAAAAGAAAACAGTGACATCACTGCCAATGCTTTCACGGGTTCTGGCGGCAGAGTTCAAATCAATGCTACTGGTATTTTTGGCATAGCAGCGCGTAGTCGAGAAGACTTGGCAAGACAATTGGGAACTCATGATCCAATAAAACTAGACCCGCAAAACCTAATCACAAACGATATCACGGCAATTTCTCAAACTAATCCGACTTTAAACGGCGTAGTAAATATCAATACACCCGAGGTTGATGTCAAACGTGGATTCATCAACTTGCCAGTTGAACCAGAGGAACCAAGATTGGCACAAGGATGTAATGCAGGTGTCGCCCAAAATCAAAGCGAATTCATCATCACCGGACGCGGTGGTATACCACCTAACCCTAGGGAAGTTCTTAGAAGCAACAATGTACAGGTAGATTGGGTGTCTTTGGCAGAAGATGCAAATAATTCTTCTGGTACTTCAAGTAGAGAGATACAAAGGCAGAGAAATAGAGAAGTTGCAAAAAAGAAGAAAGATGTCAATCCTCCAGCGAATGAGATTGTAGAAGCGCAGGGGTGGGTGGTAGATAGCAATGGCGATGTGATTTTGGTCGCCCAAGCACCTACTACGACACCTCATGGTTCTTGGTTGAATTCTACATCTTGTAAATAGACCTCTTGCAAAAGTCCAAAAGTTGCGGATGTCATTCTGAACGAAACGTAGTGCAGTGAAGAATCTCGCGAGATGTTTCGCTCCGCTCAACATGACATTTTAAGTATTTATGCAAGAGGTCTAATGAAAGTACAAAGTCCATCAACCTGTGATTGGATGGGTGAAATGTAGGCGATATCGTGTGAATTCTTGTTTTGAATGAACACAAATCAGAAATTTGAGATGACAACAGCCTAAAATTAAGAAACTTGCACTGATTGCTTGGTCAATCTCAGAATAAATAGGCGGAAGCAGACGGGGAAACTAAGGTGAGTCATGAATTTGATTACGATTTAGTAATTGTAGGCGCTGGAGTAGGCGGACACGGAGCTGCCTTACACGCCGTTAGCTGTGGTTTGAAAACAGCCATAATCGAAGCAGCTGATATGGGAGGAACTTGTGTTAACCGAGGCTGCATTCCATCTAAAGCACTGCTGGCGGCATCTGGACGTGTGCGAGAGTTAAGAGACGCCCATCATCTCAAGTCACTGGGAATTCAACTCGGAAGTGTGGAATTTGATCGACAAGCGATCGCCAACCATGCAAACAATCTCGTATCCAAAATACAAGGCGACTTAACCAATAGCCTCAAACGCTTGGGAGTCGATATCATCCGAGGTTGGGGTAAAATCGCAGGAACACAAAAAGTCTCTGTGACAACAGACAGCGGCGAAAAAACCATTACGGCAAAAGATATTATTCTTTCACCCGGTTCTGTACCCTTCGTTCCTCCGGGTATTGAAGTTGATGGCAAAACGGTATTTACTAGTGACCAGGGCGTAAAGCTAGAATCATTACCAGATTGGGTAGCAATTGTTGGCAGTGGATACATCGGCTTAGAATTTTCCGATGTTTACTCAGCTTTGGGTAGTGAAATCACGATGATAGAAGCCCTAGACCAGTTGATGCCAGGATTTGACCGCGATATTGCTAAACTAGCTGAACGAGTTCTGATCACTGCGCGTGATGTTGAAACTCATGTGGGCATATACGCCAAAAAAGTCACTCCTGGTTCACCCGTCGTGATTGAACTAGCCAACTTCAAAACCAAAGAAGACGTGGAGGTGCTGGAAGTCGATGCATGTCTGGTTGCAACAGGACGTATTCCAGCGACGCAAAACCTGGGTTTAGAGTCTATTGGTGTGGAACTTGATCGTCGAAACTTTATCCCAGTCAACGACAGCATGGCTGTGCTATCAGCAGGTGAAGTCGTCCCGCATCTCTGGTCGATTGGTGACGCTAATGGCAAGATGATGCTAGCACACGCTGCTTCTGCTCAAGGTATCATCGCAGTAGAAAATATCTGTGGGCGGCACAAGGAAGTAGATTATCACAGTATCCCCGCAGCAGCTTTTACTCATCCAGAAATCAGTTATGTGGGTATGACGGAAGGCGCAGCCAAAGAAAAAGGTAGCGCTGAAGGATTTGAAGTTGGGACGGCAAAAAGTTACTTCAAAGGGAATTCCAAAGCTTTGGCAGAAGGTGAAGCAGACGGAATGGCAAAAGTCATTTATCGCAAAGACACAGGCGAAGTTTTAGGCGTTCACATCTTTGGGATACACGCTTCAGATTTAATTCACGAAGCGTCAGCGGCGATCGCCAACCGCCAATCTGTCCACACCCTTGCTCATTTAGTTCACGCCCATCCAACACTTTCGGAAGTGCTGGATGAAGCTTACAAACGAGCAATTGCTAGTTAGTCATTTGTCCTTTGGGGAAGATCCCAATTTTACAAGAGTAGTGCGAGCATCTTGCTCGCTGTAGTATACGAGTAAGATACTCGCACTGTACAATCATGAATTGGCAGATTTGCGATCTTCTGTGTCCTTTGTACTTGACAAATGGAATCTCAATGATGAAAAACCCGCAGAGGAAGCAGCGGAAAGTATGAGCGGACGTTTCCTCCGTTAGCGCAAGCTCCTCGCGGAGCGAGGCTCATATCTTTTCAAGAGGGAGAACGCAGAGGAAGAGAAAAGACTAATAACTAATGACTAATGACCAATGACTAATAACTAATTATGCAAATCCGTCGCTGTAGACCTAGTCCACCGATTGCTGTATCCACAATACGCTATCAAGTCGCTACGCCTGATGCCCAGCCAAACAACATTTTAGAAGAAATTGTTTGGCATAAGGAAAAAGAAGTTGAACGAATGCGCGAAAAGCTTTCTTTGCAGGAATTGCAGCGTCAGGTGGTTGAAGCGCCTCCCGTCCGTAATTTTGTAGCAGGATTGCAGCAAGGCAAAACAAAGCCAGCATTGATCGCTGAAGTTAAAAAAGCGTCTCCCAGTAAAGGAATTTTACGAGAAGATTTTCATCCGGTGGAAATTGCCTTAAAGTATCAAAAAGCAGGTGCTAGCTGTATTTCGGTACTTACAGATGAAAAGTTTTTCTCTGGTAGCTTTGAAAACTTAGCTAAAATCCGCGCTCAAGTAGATTTACCGTTACTATGCAAGGATTTTGTCATATATCCTTACCAAATGTATATGGCGCGTGTTCGAGGCGCAGATGCAGTATTGTTGATTGCGGCTATACTAAGCGATCAAGATTTACAATACTTTGTCAAAATTGCCAAAGCTTTAAAAATGGCGGCATTGATTGAAGTCCATAGTTTAGCAGAACTCGATCGCGTGTTAACCATAGATGGTGTTTCACTGGTAGGTATAAATAATCGCAACTTAGAAGATTTCTCTGTTGATGTACAAACGACTTGCCAACTCTTAGCAGCAAGAGGCAAGGAATTACAGCAAAGAAATATTGTGGTTGTGAGTGAGTCAGGATTACATAACTTAGATGATCTGACTTTAGTAGAACAAGCTGGCGCATCAGCTGTTCTGATTGGAGAGTCTCTAATTAAACACCCAGATCCAGAGGAGGCGATCGCCAACCTCTTTGGCAAATCCTCACCCCATGAATAATTTTAGCTTTAGGCAATTGGTTGATGCTTGTGTAACAATTCATTTAATGACAAGCAACTTCTAAATTATCCAAAATCTGAAAAAAAATATTAATTTCATGGAGCAAATTCCTCTGCCTTCGCCTGTTCACTACGAACTTATACTGCAACTGTTAGAGAGACAAACTATGGTAGCGGTTAGCAATGATCCGAATTTGCGGCATCAGGTAAATCAGCTGATTATTACCCTGCGTAAAGCGGCTGTACAACAAAAGCATCTAGAAGAAGTTTGCCAATCGTCTTTTAATATTGACCACCGTTGGTCGCTCAATCATCTCAACACTAAGCATATTGCTGCTGAGTAAATCAAACAAGACTTTTTTTATCGTTCGCATTCCTTATAACCCAATACGGTTCTGTTAAGGCTAAAAATCCCCAACCTGGAATTATTCTTAACAGAACCGTATTAGAAAATAGCAGTTATCAATTGCCTGCAATACAGCCGAGACGTTGTGTATTTGATTCAAACGAGAATCGCTATAGTTATTGGAGGTAGCAAAAATCATCCATGATCACAGGAAGTACAGGATGACTGAAACAATAGTTCGTCAGCAATATGATCAGATGTCATCTGTGTATGATCGTTGTCATTCTGGATTGGTGCAAAAATTATTTTTTTTTGGAAAATTAGCGATATTGTATTAAAGTTATTTGACCCGGCTTATAAACAGTGTTATACCCAAGATGAGTTTCATCACTTTCTTGCAGCTACAAATTTTACGATTCGCCGTGCAACTAGAGTTCGTTTCTATATCGTGTGGGGGCTGATGGTAGCTACAGCCACTCCTCAATATTAAACAGACGTGAGTCTCACAAATCTACAATCAAAAAAGCGAGTTAATGTATGAACTCGCTATCCTTGACAAATAAATTAAATTTTATCTTTTTTATTTTAGACACAAGCCTTTGTAACAGGCTTACTCCATATATAAGCACAGTTCGACACTCCTAAACTAGCTGATTATTTCCTATATTGTCTCCAGCCAATCATATATTTTATCTAACTGTTCTATGGTAACTAATCCATATTGCCAAAGAATCATTGGCAAAGGACCTGGATCTTGCTCACTGCGACGCAAAGCGACTGCTATGGAAGCTGTAGAAATTGCCAAATCTTCCTGTAGAAAGCTAATAAATCTAGAATAGGTTAATGGTGACATTTTGTATTGGGTCTCCTCACATGGTGTGTATATTTATATTTCAATTCACCACTTTTGGTGTAGTTGTAAGTAACCAATAATTCTTCTATCACTGTGCCTTTGCTTAATAGATAACTCAGGAAAGTTTGTCTGGTGTTGCTCAAGGAATGCTTTTGTATCAAAAATAGACAGTAATACAACTTATCTTATAAGTCTTAAGCCGCACAATATTTAGATGAATTTATTACTTTATCTTTTTTACTTCAGTGCTTGAGTTAGCTACAACTGTTGTAAGAAAGATTCCTTAGCCTAATATTCTCTTATTGACTACTCTTTACACGTATGTCAAAAGGAATATTTTTTGTTATCTAGGATAAAATTAGTTATCTAGTCTAGGAACAATAAAGCTTTTAAGAATGTGTATTGAGTTAACACAGAAGTTGGAAGTCGCAAGTCGCACAGAATTTATACTGTTAGCGGAGCGGGACGCAGTCCATTCTGGCGACTAAGGCTTTTATTCCTTAACAAGTTAAAGAATGTCTTAAATTTCTTTTCTTTCCTAAAAATGTAATAAATCTTTACATAAATATGACAAAAGAAATTTTAGGTGTAAGACCCCGTGGGCAGGATCTCAATCTTTATTGCCGTATATTGCCTGATTTTAAAGGCTCAATTTTTACAGAATCGCCAACCTTCAAGCCCAACTGTGCAGCCCGCCCCGAACGCAGTTCTATAACTTGATTAATTGGTGTCTGGGGACCGTAAGTAGGACAAGGAGTGGTGTTGCAAGGAGGTGCGGAAGCAGCAATGTACTGCACTTTCCCATTTAGCATAAAAACCATATCCAGTGCTACTGGTACATTCTTCATCCAGAAACTGGCTGACAACGGTGATCGAAACTCAAATAGCATCCCACGGTTATCAGGTAAAGCTGGGCGATACATCAACCCCATCTCTTGCTGTTGGGGTGTTTGTGCGACTTCTAATTCAATTTTTGTACCATCGGGAACAACCGCCACAGCTGAAATTGGTAGTTGTTGACCTGCATTCTTAGTTAGCTTTGAAGACATTGGTGCTTGGGATTGAGAACTAGGCGTAGCCGTGGGAAGAACTGCTTGTGTAGGAACAGAACAGCCCGCTAGCAAAATGCTCAAAACTATTGATAGCAAACTTAGCCAATTAATCATATAAATTTTAGTCATTAGCTATTTGTTTTGTTATTCACCTCACTTCCTCGACTCTTCCCACTTGTGTTCAAGTTTCTCTCAATACATAGCCTACACCTCGCACCGTTTGAATGAGTCGCTTTTGACCTTCATCTTCAATTTTGAGTCGCAAGTAGCGAATGTAGACTTCAATCACATTCGACTCGCCCATAAAGTCGTAACCCCAAACATTTTCCAGTATTTGTTCGCGGGTTAATACCTCACGGGGATGTTCCATCATATACTTAAGCAGGTCAAATTCCTTCATTGTTAAGTCAATCGCCCGTTCATTAAGTATGGCGCGGCGGGTTGCTATATCTAAAACGAGATCACCAAAACGTAAGTGCTCGGAAGTATCGACTTCAGGTTTTAAGTATAAGCGAACCAGGTTCAAAAAATCCTCACCCCGGTAAGGTTTGAGAAAGTAATCATCAGCCCCAGCATCTAAGCAAGCTACGCGATCATCCACTGTATCGCGTGCCATAAGCACTAAGACAGGCGATCGCATTCCAGTCGTTCTAAAATTTTTACATAACGACAGTCCTGATTCTCCTGCTAGCATTCGGTCAATCACAACTAAAGCAGGTTCGCGATCGCGACTATATTGTATACCATTTGTCCCATCATGAGCCACGATGGGATCATAACCAGCTTCTTTTAAATCGAAAGCAAGCTGATTGGCGAGATTTTCATCGCTTTCAATTAGCAATACACAAGGGTTATGAGCAAGCGTCATATTGATTTTAGATGTTCGATTTTAGATTTAGGATTTTGACTGAGTTGGTAGAAGTGCAGTTTACGGATTTTTAGTGATCAATCAATCTTGACTTGACACGTGTTCTACCGACCATGTATTAGCACATATAAGTATCTGCCATACAAATCCACAGATACAGTCATTTTAATCACTAATTTCAAATCTAGCTGGCGTTGTTTCTCAGCAGAATGATAAATTATACTTTTAGACAACCCCCATTAGTGAGAGATAATAGACCATTTGTCAATAAATAATGGTACTTAAATTTTTACCGATAATCGGGGTCGAAAATCCAATTTTTGTGGAGGCGATTGCTTAATGTTTCAATGCATCATTCTTTCTTGCGTCAAAAACTCAGTACTAAAGTTAACTTGGTACTGAGTTTCCTGGAATAATTAAGCATAATTACTAATTGACAAATCTTGTTTTGTTTTCACCTCTCACGAATGGCCGCCAGACGGATCCTGCGGAACACTCGCCCCAAGCAGGCCCTCGATACCGCGGGTGAGCGTCGCCGAATCAGCACCTCCCAGCAGAGCCTCTTGCACGATGGAGCCCAAAAAGAAAGAGAGCAACGCCTTTGCGATATCCTCCGCATCTGCCTCGGAGCGCACGTACTTACGCTGCTGCCACTGCCGGACCACATTGGTCAGGGCGTCCAGGTACCCGGTCTGGAAGTTTGTCACCAGCGCCTTCACGTCACTATTCGTCTGCGCCTCACTCCAACCCATCAGGATGACCGAGTTTAGATCGATGCCCTGGCGTTTGGTGTGTTTGGTAAACGCGGACACCATCTCCTGCACAAAAGGCAGCGGAGCAAGTGTCTCCTCCTGCATCAGCACCGCCTGCAGAAGTCCCCGTAACTGGCCCATATAGGTCGAGATCGCGGCCAGGATCAGCTCCTGCTTCCCGGTGAAGTAGAGGTACACCGCCCCTGCCGAGAGACCCGACTCACGGATGATGTCCTCCATAGACGTTCCGTGAACGCCCTTGCGAATAAAGCATCGCCACACCGCAGCCAAAATCTGGTCGCGACGCGCCTGACGCTGCTCTTCAGAAATTTTCGGCATCCTGCTTGACTCTCCATCATTATAATATAATAAGAATAATAAAAGAAAGAATATTCTTTTTTTATGAGACAAAATGAAAACATCTTTTTTATTTTGCAACAAGGAGTCACGATGAAAACCTCTGCGTTGATCGTAGGAGCGGGTCCGGTCGGACTCACCCTGGCCATCGAACTCGCGCGCTTCGGCGTCCCTATGCGTATCATCGACAAAGCGCCCCAGCGCACCGACAAGTCCAAGGCGCTCGTCCTCTGGAGCCGCTCGCTTGAGCTTCTGGAGCGCTCCCGCGTGAGCCAACACTTGGTTGACGCGGGATACAAGGTCGAAGGCGTCACGATATCGGCCGACCAACGCCCCATCGGGCGGCTCACCATGGACGGGCTTCCGTCCGCTTACCCCTTCGCACTCATGCTTCCCCAGAGTGACACGGAGCGTGTCCTTGAGGAGTTCCTGAACGATCTGGGCGTCCAAGTCGATCGCCAAGTCGAGCTCCTCAACTTCAATGACACCGGCGAAAAGGTCGATGCGAGACTTTGCCACGCTGACGGCACCGAAGAGATGGTCGAAACATCGTGGCTGATCGGCTGTGATGGTGCCCATAGTACCGTGCGCCATCTGCTGGGCAAAGAGTTCCACGGCGAGACCTCCCTCATTGATTGGCTGCTGGCCGACATCCACCTCGTCGATGTGCCCCGCACACCGGAGATCAACATCGGCTGGCACTCTGACGGTGTGCTGGCGACCTTTCCCATCTCGGAAAACCGCTACCGCATCGTGGCCGACGTCGGATCGGCGCACAGCAGATCCGCCCGTCCCTCAGAGCCAACGCTGGCGGACGTGCAGACGGTCCTCGACAAACGCTTCCCTGGCGGCGCGCGCGCTACTGATGCTGTCTGGCTCTCCTCATTTCGCATCAACGAGCGCAAAGTCGCAGATTACCGTGGCGGCCGAGCGTTTCTCGCCGGCGATGCGGCCCATGTACACAGCCCCATGGGCGGCCAGGGCATGAACACTGGCATGCAGGACGTCTGCAATCTCGCCTGGAAGCTTGCTCTGGTCGTTCATGGCAGAGCCTCAGCGAAGCTGCTCGACACCTACAGCCCCGAGCGCAGCCCGGTTGCGGAGGCCGTGCTCAAAGTGACCGGTCGGATCACTTCCGTGGCCACGGTCAAGAACAAGCTGGGCCAGGCGCTCCGCAATCACACCGCCTCGCTCATCCTTGGGATGTCTCCGGCTCGCAAGTTCGCTTCAAACCTCGCCGGCGAGCTCTCTATTGCCTATTCCCACAGTCCGCTCAACGCACGCGGAATGCATCTGGCTCCGCACCCAGGAGAGCGCGCGCCCATTCGCCAGCAGGAATCACCTGTCGGGGTCGGGGGCGCACCGCGGTTCGCGATCTTTGGCAAGGCTGAGGGCATCCCTACCGATCTGCTGTTGCGCTTTGGAAGTCTGTTGGAGCCTTCACTCCGGGAACCCTTCACTCCGGAGGGGCTGTGGGTCGTCCGTCCTGACGGGTATACCGCGCTCTCGGCAAAGTCCGGCGACTGGCACGCCGTCTCCACCTACTTCGAGAACATCATCGCCAAAGGAAGTGCGTTATGAACTCTCAAACAACCATACCCGGTGCGGACGACCGCGCCGCCATCACTGCCGTTGTGCAAAGCCAAGCAGAGGCGTGGAATCGCGCAGACGCCGAGACCTTTGCCGAGCACTACGCCCAAGACGGAACCTTCACCAACATCGTCGGCATCCAGATCTACGGCAAAGCGGGGTTTGTGGAAGAGCACGCGCAGATCTTCCGCACCATCTTCGCCGGCAGTCACATCACCTTCACCCTCGGCAGGATCCACTTTCTGCGGCCCGATGTTGCTGTGGCGGACATTGATGCGACGCTCGTCAACGTGCAACAGGTGCCCCCGAGTGCCAAACTGGGCAGCGATGGAGCGCTGCACACAAAACTGCAGGAGATCCTGACCAAAGAGGACGGTCGGTGGTGGATCGCGGCGTTTCACAACGTTGCCGTTGCCCAAATACCGCCACGCTAACCGTTGCGCAGACTTCCGCACGTACCATTAGTCATATCATGTCCGCCTAATCGCTTATGATAAAAGCAGGCAGTGCAAATATGACCTATGCCAAAACGAATCAGTATAGCTCCGCATTCAAAGATTTCTGAATTAGAACAGCTTTACCGCCAAGCTAAAG
>NZ_JABXYX010000009.1 GCF_017982655.1 Brasilonema sp. CT11
ATTAGGAGGACGCTTGGATGCAACAAACGTCTGCTCAAAACCTCTTGTTACTATTATCACTTCAATTAGCCGTGAACATTGGCAGGTTCTCGGTCCTACTGTTGCTGATATTGCCAGAGAAAAAGCTGGTATTCTTAAACTTGGGTGTCCTGCTGTTGTGGGATCATTGCCAAGGGAAGCACAAGAAGTTGTGCGATCGCGTGCTTTAGAATTGCAATGTCCTGTGATTACGCCTCAACCTTCAAAAGTCATTTCTCCAGGATGGGCGGAGTATCAAACACAAAATTCACTCTTTAGAAATTCAAATTTAATTAAATACCCTTTGCCGTTACAGGGACAAATTCAATTAACAAATTCAGCTTTGGCTTTAGGCGCTATAGAAATTTTACAAACGCAGGGTTGGAAGATATCTGAATCAGCCATTATTCAAGGAATGGCAAATACTAAATGGCTGGGGCGGATGCAATGGACAACTTGGAAAAACCATAAATTGTTGCTAGATGGTGCTCATAATCCAGCAGCCGCCCAAGTTTTGCGAGATTATGTAAACACACTCAATGTGAAATCGGTTAGTTGGGTGATGGGAATGCTTTCCACAAAAGAGCATGGGGAGATATTCCAAGCTTTACTGCAACCAAATGACCGATTATATTTAGTGCCAGTTCCTGATCATAGTTCAGCCAATCCTGAGGAATTAGCAAAACTGCGATCAAGTATCTGCCCAGAATTGAGCTTTTGTCATACTTACCCAGAATTATTATCAGCCCTTGAGGCAGCTTTTGCCTCGACAGATGATTTGGTAATTTTGTGTGGTTCGCTGTATTTAGTTGGGCATTTTTTAGCTTTTTCGCCGTAAGCCACGGTTTAAAGGGCAGGGTCAATACAAGACTCTTACCTATCCAAGTTTTAAGCGTTATCATTTTACTAATAACAAAATTACGCTTTCAAAAATTGGTGATGTAAAAGTCATTGTTCATCGTCCAATACCAGATGGATTTGATATAAAAACTGTATCTGTCACTAGAAAAGCCAACGGGTATTACGTAACCCTAAGTCTGGATGACAAGACAGTACCCGCAATTAAGCCTGATTTTAACTGTAACAATATTGTCGGTATCGATGTAGGATTGATTGATTTTCTTGTTAACTCTGACAATGAAAGGATAGGCGCACCGAAGTTTTTACGTAAGGCAGAACGCAAATTAAAATCTTTACAGCGTAGAGTATCTAGAAGAAAGAAAGGTTCAAATCGTCGTAAAAAAGCAATTGTCCAATTGAGTAAGCAACACAAGAAGGTTGCAGATACTCGGAAAGATTTTAACTTCAAAACGGCTAAAATTCTACTACAAAAATATGATGTTGTAGCCGTTGAAAAGTTAAATATCAAAGGACTTGCTAAGACGCGACTAAGCAAAAGCATTAACGATGCTGGATGGGGACACTTCATATCAATACTTTCAAACAAAGCCGAAAATGTTGGTTTGAAAGTTATAGCTGTAAACCCAAACGGGACGAGTCAAGAATGCTCTAGCTGTAGTCATAAAGTTAAAAAGTCGCTATCTCAAAGAATGCATAGCTGTCCTGCTTGTCATCTCAGCTTATGCAGAGATTTAAACGCGGCTATAAACATAAAGAACCGTGGGGCACACGGTCTTAAAGCTCAGTCAATGTCCTCATAGAGGAGTCGCTGAGAAGCCCATGCTGTACCTGTACTCAGGTCAGCGCTGGGAGTATGTCACGAAGTACAAATGCTTAGAGCGCTGTCGGGTTTAACAGTTATCAGTTATCAGTTATCAGTTATCAGGTAGGAAACGGATTCGTCCACCCCTTGTTCACTGTTCATTGTTCACTGATTCGGTCAGGCAGGAGAGGATAATATTGCTCAAGATAGAGATAGTATTAAATCAATGGGTGGAGTTCAGTGTTGGGAGTTCTTGGATATATTGAGAACAACGAAATATAAACAAGACAAGGAAAAAATGCAAAATACTCCTAACAAAACATCCCCTTCTACTACTGTTAAAGTAACCAAAAAGGAAGTTATTTCAGATAAGCAATACTGGGCGCTGAAGGGATGGCGGTGTGTAAAGTAGGGAGCAAGATGCTCCCACTGCTACCTTTGGGTTTGCAGTCGCCAAGTGAGGCAAAGCCGCCATTCGCGCTGTCTCACTACTCCCTTGTATATACGGTTTATTTTTTCATTTTTTCATTATTTTGGCTAAGTCCTGTACTTATTTGTTTACGCTAACTAACGCTTCTATCAACATCTGATTTTGCTCATCCGTCCCAACTGTAATCCGCAGCTTATCCTCTAACCCAGGTTGGTTAAAATAACGCACCAAAATTCCTCGTTCCTTCAAACCCAAGTAAATAGACTCTGCATTTGGCTGAGTTGGAGTTGCTAAAACAAAGTTAGCTTGAGAATCAAGCACTTTCCATCCCAGATTATTCAAATCTTGCGCTAGCTTCGCCCGCGAGATTTTCACTTTATCTGCACAAGCATTCTTGTAAGCTTGATCTCGCATTGCAGCTGTACCGACTGCTGTTGCGATCGCATCAATGTTGTAACTATCTTTTACCTTAAATAACCCAGCCAGCAGTTTTGGATTTGCCACCCCAAAACCCATCCGCAACCCTGCCAAGGAATACCCTTTGGACAAAGTACGTAAGACAATCACGTTCTCGAATTCTTGTACCAAGCGCAACGCGCTATACTCAGCAAAGTCAGTGTAAGCTTCATCAATCGCCACAATTCCTGACACTTGCTGCGCCAATTCCCGCAGATCATCTAAAGGTACCACATGACCAGAGGGACTATTGGGAGAAGCAATAAACGTAATTGCTCCATTCGCCGCAACCAGTTCTTTAATTGGTAACTGAAAATCGGCAGGGTAAGGAACTTCAACCACTTGTGCAGGTTGTATAGCTGATAAAGTCCGATATAGCACGTAGGTTGGCATGGGATACACGACTTTGCGATCACTCCCCTCCGCACAGGAACGCACCAACACATTCAACACATCATCGCTCCCATTACCTACAATAATCCAATCTGCAGGTACTCCCAACGCATCACTCACCGCCTGACAAAACTCTCTGGCAAATGGATCAGGGTAGCGTCGTAGCCATTCACCATCTAAATTGTGGAGTACCTCCATCGCTTTTGGGGAGGGCGGATAAGGATTCTCATTTGTGTTGAGTTTGATAATTTTTGTTCCTGGTTTGGGTTGTTCACCAGGAATGTAGCCAGTCATGGCATCAATAGCAGGACGAAAGTAGCTCATAGTTAATGGTGGGAACTTATATACAGGGAACAGGGAACGCTTAACAGGGAACAGGGAACAAAGTACAAGCAAAGTATGTTGTTATATCAAATCCGTTTGTACCTCAGATCTTGCACCAGTATCAACAACGAGGCAGAGCCTCGATATCTCGTTCCCAGGCTCAGCCTGGGAACGAGGGTTGGGAGGCTCTGCCTCCCGATTATTGAGAATGGTACAAGATCTCAGCATTTCCAGGTGGAACCTGGAAACGAGATTGTAATAACTCCTAAGTTCTCGTGCTATTCCACTCTTGTGCTGCATCCTCCACAGCTTTATCCACAGTCTTCTCACCCAGCATAGCCGCTTGCAAGTTCTCGTAAATTGCTTTTTGCAAAAGTTTTATATCCTTAAGCACTGGAGTTAATATCTCTGCCTTTTGCAGTTCTTGCGCACTCATCACTCGCGCCTTATCTAAAGTCGAGGCGTTGGCGGGTGAATCTTTGAAGTAGCTGTCAGCAAGAGACTTCGTTGTGGATGGAAGAACATTCGCTGCTTTGGCAAAACTGAGTTGGTTCTCGTCATTTGTCAGGAACAAGGCGAATTTGAGGGCGGCGTCGGGTTGTTTGCTGTCGCGAGGAATCACAACGTTCATGACAGCGACATTTTTCTTGCCAGTTTCACCAGTGACTTGCGGTGCGATCGCAGAAACTTTGGCTATGCCTGGCGCATTTTTATTAATGTTCTCCAGAAACTCTCCTCCAGAAAACAGGAACGCTGTTTCTCCAGCTTGGTACAAATCCACAGCACGACGATGCCCTTGTGTCAATGTTTCTTTAGGAATAAGTCCTTTTTTGTATAAGTCTACCCAATACTGAAATGCTGCTTTACCTTGTGGGGAGTTAAATGCTGCTTTACCTTCAGCATCCACTAAAGTCACCCCCATTTGTACCAAGGACTCTAACACCTCTGCAGCATCTTGGGGAACGAAGGTTACAAAAAAGGCATATTTACCAGTTTTGTCCTTAATTTGTTGAGCAGCCTGTGCTAATTCCGCGTAGGTGACAGGTGCTTTATTGATACCTGCCTGTTTCAATAAATCAGTGTTATAAATGGTTAGTTGCGTGGTGAGGTACCAGGGAATCCCAAAACTCTTGTTATTGAGCGTGCTTGCTTGCCAGATGTTCGGTAAATATGAGGAACGCACTTGTTTTGGGACTTTTGCATCTAAATCTAACCAGGCATTTCTGCCTGCAAGTTGGGAGGCAAAATCTGGATTGAGGTTAACAACATCAGGCGGTGTTTTTCCTGAAACGGCTGTTAAAATTTTGCTCTCCATTGCCGTCCAAGGCACGTCAACCCAACTGACTTTTATACCAGGGTTTTTTGATTCAAAAGATGTTATCAGGCTTTTAAAATAGTCAGTAAATTGGGGTTGGAGTTGCATAGTCCAAAATTGAACATTTGCGATTCCTGATGCTTGTTTTGTGCTATTACCAACATTGCCTGTACCACAACTAACCATCCAACTGGTTAATACACCGAGTAGTGCCCAAATAATTAATTTTTTGAATTTTTGAATGCTAACCATCGTGCTTGTATTTTATCTAAGTCTATTGGGTTCAAGGTACTTATGAAACAATTGTGGAGATTATAAGCTAAAACAATTTCTTCGTAATGATATCAATCCTTAATATCATTTCATTTTTAAATTTGCAATCCAACGAGCAAAACTGTAGTGAAGCTATTCAATAATTTGTTTGGTAAATTCCAGAAAGGGGTTGGTATAGAACTGTCACCGCAACGTGTGAATTTAGTTCAACTGCGTAAGTTACGTCAAGGTTTGAAACTAGAAACTTTAACATCGGTATCTCTTCCTGAGGGAGTTTTCGTGAATAGTCAAATCGTTGACTCCGCAACAATGGCGCAATTTATTCAGCAAGCGTTAGCTGAAAGTAACATCAAAGCTTCTCGTGTTGCTACTGCTATACCGGGGCGAGAATCAATTATACGCACCATATCTGTGCCAGCGGAGTTAGATGATAAAGAACTACGCCACATGGTACTAAACCACGAAGCAGGTTTGTATTTACCTTTTCCTTGTGAAGAAGCTGATTTAGATTATCAGAAACTTGGGTACTTTGTAGATGATGACGGCATTGAAAAAATACAGATACTGTTAGTCGCTACACGAAAAGAAATTACTGATACATATATAAATACATTTGAACTAGTCGGATTGCGAATCGATGTTCTAGATATTAACATTTTTGCTTTGATTCGCACACTTCGTGAACAACTTCGAGAATTTGATTCGCAAGAAGCAGTCGTACTCGTGGATATAGAATTTGATTGTACAGAAATAGCGATTATTGTTAACGGAATTCCACACTTTTTGCGTACAGTTCCTATTGGAATAGATCTCATGCAAACTGTCTTCTCTGAAGCCATGAACTTACCTGTTTCACAAGATATAGAACTGTTGTATGAAATATCTATTCCTTTAAGTAATATAAATGGAGAAAAAACGGACGATCATGATGAGATTCCTGAAATCAATTCAGGCGTAGTAGCACTGATGAAAGTGTTGGAAGAACTCACTGATGAACTGCGCCGTTCCATTGATTTTTATCTCAGCCAAAATGAAAATTTGCAGGTGGCGCAAATTATGCTGGCTGGACCTGGAGGCGGACTCAGACAACTTGATGATTTTTTGACACAACAATTGAATTTACCAACTTCTCAAATTGATCCAGTAGCGGCTTTGTCATTGCAAATTGATGAAGATAAATACTCCTTAGTAGAACGTTCTGGATTGGGAATTGTGCTTGGTTTAGGAATGCGAGAGGCAGAATAACAATTCAAAATTCAAAATTCAAAGTATGCCCTACGGGCACGCTACGCTATCAAAAAAAATAAATATAGAACTCATATTTGATTTTTGACGAAGCTAGGTACACTTTCTGTTCCCTGTTCCCTGTTCCCTGTTCCCTACCTCTACGAGTCAATTCAGAAATAAAACCGGATTTCTATATAAATGTATAGTATAAATATTAACTTTCTCAAAAACCGCCAAATTGAGAATAATTTTGAAGAGAAGCAACTAGGAATATCTCTACCTACAGCCAATTTAACACCAGTGTATATAGGACTAGTCGTTGGTCTATTGTTTCCAGCGTTGGTGGGAGTTGGTTGGTGGTTTGTGCAAAGTAAAAATACAGTATTAGAGCAGAACATCGCACAAATGGAACAGGAAAAGAAAAGATTAGAAGTAGAAATAGAAAGTGTTAATAAAATCCAAGTCGAAACAAGTAAAATTAAGCAGGAAACTCAAGCTTTAGTGAGTGTGTTTGACCAAATTCGTCCTTGGTCAGCTATGTTACAAGATTTGCGCGATCGCATCCCCACAACAGTCCAAATTGATAGCATCAAACAAATTGCACCCACTACACCAACACAACGACAATCAGCATCCAATCCTGCTGGAAGTGTAGAAATATCTGGGTTTGCTCGTTCCTTTAGCGATGTCAACGATTTCACGTTGACTTTACAACAATCTCGTTTCTTCAAAGCTGCACAAACAAAAATTATCACAGCAGAATTAGTAGATGCACCCATACAACCAGGTACTACATCTGCAACAAGCTTACAAATCAAACCACCCCAAATAGTCAAATACACAATTCAATCTAGTCTGAGTGATATTCCCGCCTCTGAATTCATTCGTGAATTAGAGCAAAAAGGCACAGTAGGACTTGTGACTCGGATTCGCAGTATGCAACAGACAGGAGTCATTCCAAAATGACGGTGGGTGATGATTTCGATTTTGTAGAAGACACGCAATTTGAGACAAGTTCCTCAAGTTATCCTGTTGCTTTTGGCATCACCTTAACACCAAAAGTGATCGGTCTTATTTTAGGAGTTTTAGGGCTTGCTGGAGCAGCTTATATGCTGATGAATTTCGTGATGCCAGCGTGGGATAATTTTCAACAGCAGCAAACAAAACAGAACGAATTACAACAGACTATAGACCAAAAGAAAACTTACATCAAACAAATTGACAAAGTTCAACAGGAGCAAGCGCTTGCTAAACAGCAACAAATTCAAATTTTAGCTTTATTTGCTAACGAGAAAACTTTGGATACTTTACTGCTGGATTTGAATCGCTTGGTTGAGTCTAGTAACACTCAAGTTTCTGCTGATGCAGTAAAAGCTAAACTGAAGAAATATGTGCCGACTGGAAAAACTGAACCCATTACTGATGGTAGTCTTGGTTCATTGGTGAATGGGAAACTAAAACGCAGTAGTATCAATATTGAAATTATCGGAACTTACGAACAAACACAATTGATTTTCCGCAATATAGAGCGGTTACAGCCTTTGTTAATTGTGAAAGACTATCAATCAAGTTTGGTTGCAGAACCTACAACTCAACAGGATAAAGTTTTGGTGGGTAGTGTTGAACCAACACTTATTAGTACATCTTTTCAGTTACAGGCATTAATGCCACTGAGTCAATAACTAGGGGTGTAAGGGGGTAAGGGTGTACTTACAAAGGTAGGTATTTTGGATTTGGTCATTTTTTGACGATTTCAGCCGACCCTTAAATCCTGAAACGACCAAACTACGTTAAATACCTGAGAATTTTCTCAACTATTTTCGAGATTCCAAAAAACCTACCCTTGAAAGGGTAAGGGTGTAGGGGTGTAAGGGTTTGAACACCTACACAATTCAGCGCTCGCGCTCTAGGCGTTGCCCCTATACCCCTATACCCCTTGCCCAAACCCTTGATTTCTCGTTTCCATGCGTAATATTATGTCCGGTTGAATAGTAGTCATTGCGAACGGAGCGATAGCGGAGTGAAGCAATCTCCAGCCGCAAGCGAATTGCAACGCTTGTCTTCGTTGCGTATGCCCTTCGGGCACGCTACGCTAACGCAATGACATATCACAAGTAATTTGCCGGACATGATATAAGTCCTACACCCCTACACCCCTACACCAATTTTCAAGTCAGCATTTGGCAGCAGCAATGTATCCTCAATCTCCTGGCGAACTTCCCGACTTACGTAGCAATCGCTGTTGAGGCAATCAACTAGCAGTTTATTAGCATTGTAGTACTGATCCAGGAGTTTCTTTTGAGCATCAGTGAATTGCCAATCATGACTAATATTACGATGTTCAATCATGACGGCTCTAAGTTGTTCAGTCCAAGTTGAACCGTTTTCCTGCCACCATTGTTTGTATGCTTTTTTGTCTTTTCGGTTGGGCAGTTGGTCGTTGAGTTGTTGAAGCCATCGCCTTAACTCTGGGTTTAGGTCGAGGGCGAGGTCTCGGTCGAGGGCGAAGTCGAGGTCTCGGGCTCGGGCGATGGCTCGGGCGAGGGCTAGGTCGAGGTCGAGGTCGAGGTCGAGGGCGAGGGCTCGGGCGATGGCTCGGGAGAGGACGAGGTCTCGGTCGAGGTCTCGGTCGAGGGCTCGTCGGGCTCGGACGAGGCGGAGGTCTTGGTCGAGGTCGAGGGCGAGGGCGAGGTCGAAAGCTCGGGCGATGGCGAGGGCGAGGTCGAGGGCGAGGTCGAGGTATTGGTAGAATGCTCGAATAGCAGCAGGTTTATAACGCGCCTCTACAGATTTTGACTTTTGCTCAGCCCAAACGAGGAATTTCTGCAATTTTTCATCTTTTGCTAAAAGAGCATCAATTTGGTGTTTCATTGACTTTAATAAATCATCAGCACTCCGCACCATTCCTGTGGTCAACAAAAAGACTTCTCTCCAGCGTTTTTGGGCGACATGCTCTGCCAATCTTGCCCAAGCAAACCTTTCTTTTATTTCCCTAGCGGCGAAATACTCGTGAAATGTTAGGTGAGAAAAGGAGTAGATGCCCGTTGCTCGTGCTACTAGTAACCCATGTTGCGCTTCAATTGATTTCAAAATGGCTTCGCTATCTAGTTCTAATGCTTCTGGTGCAGTGTTAGCATTACGTAAGTTGCGGATAAAATCAGCAATGTATTCTTCAACCGTCTTTTTCTTAAAGAAATAGTTTTTCTGCTCGAAAGTAGTTAAGGCAATATGCGAGAGTAAGTTTTCCTTGCCCTGCAAAGACAAGTCTTTGTAGACTTTATCTCGCTCAATGTTACGCCCAACATCCCATTTTTTCAATAACACATCTACACCTTCGGTGTAAAGCTCAGAACGATTGGCAGGAAAATCCCCAGCTTCACCGAATACCAAACAAAGTAGAGTTAAAAGTAGGGGATTGGTTGCGAGTTCTTGAATTGGTTTATTTTCTTCCAGTTTCTCGATGAAGCGCTTACCTTTGACTGGGTCTTTTCTTGATTGAAACCAGTTTTTAGCAAAGGTAGCTATCTGCTTAGGGTCAAAATCTGCTACTTCTACTTCAGTAAACCCTTGAAAAGTATATTCTTTGGCAGCAATTCGACAGGTGATGATGAATTGATTATTGTGAAACTGGTAGGAAAATTCCTGAACTTGATCTAGAACCTTCTTGGTATCTTCTTCTCGGACTTCATCCAGCCCATCTAGTAAAATTAATGCCTTACCTTGTTCTAACAGTTGCTCTGTTTTCAAGTTAGCATCCGTTACTTTACATTTAGATAACTGTTGAGCAATATACTTCAGAATATTTGGCTGTTTCAGTGATTCTGCAAAATCTTTGAGGGTAATGAAAATGGGGAAGCGTTCTTCTTGAAACTTCCCTTCAATACACTGCATTGCCAAGTATTTCAGAAATGTGGTCTTTCCCGCTCCTGGTTTACCCAACACCATCAGCTTGCTGTGTTGCTCTACTGCTTGGAGTCCTGGTACACGCTCTTGGGTTACTTTACTCAGTTCAGAGCGGTCAAAATCCTCTACGTCAAAGTTTTGTAGTAGTTCAGCAATCTCTCGTCGCGTGCGTCCTGTTATTTTTTCAAAAATATTGACATCAGTGTAAATCTTACCTAACCCAATAGGCTGGGTCATATCTAGCACCCGCATTGTACCGCAGCGCTCTTTAATATAAAGTTTTACCTTTTCACGTACCTCTTGCACTAAGGCATCTACATCAATACTGTTATCCTCTACTTCCTTGACTGACTCAGATAAATTATTATCTGGTACATCAACTGAGCTAGGTAAATCTGTTAAACCTGCGATCGCCTCCCACTGCGATTCAAGCGTTAGCGCTTTACAAATCTCCTTAAACTTATCAACTTGAATTTCTTCACCTTTAAAAAACTTCTGGATAGTGCTGCGACCAACTAAACCTGTTAAATTATTTGCTAGGTCTAACTGTGTTCCATGCAATCTCTTCAAAGCCATCTTAGCTTTTGCTAAACCTTCATCAGTTGCTTTGACAGTTAGTCTGTTCTTGCTCATACCTTGCAGCTAAGGGTTTATGGACTATAGTACACAATCACTTGCCAAGCATAGGACAATCATAGAATAATTTTAGCCAAACGATTGTGCAATCATTGTTTGGGGAATTTAGCTGGATGCTAGAGGAGATAACAAACACACCCCAAACCACATATGAAATCTCAAAATTTTTCATCTGACGATTCCCACTCTGACGCTTACCTTAAAATGATGCTAGATGTATTTCATGAGCATCTGCGTCAGGCACGACAGACTTTTAACCTCTCTGTTGTAGCAGTTGCAGCTAGCCTTGGGATAAGCGTAATTGGTGCTGGGCTTTTGATTTCTGGTAAAGCCTCTGAAGGGAGCGTGACTACCGCTACCGGCTTAATTTCAACAACCCTTTGCTCTCAAATCGCCAAAGAATCGGGTGAGAAATTAGAGGAACTAAGGGAGGATCTCAAAGCTTTGCGTCCTTCCTCAGATAGCTAATTTATTTTATCCGTGTGCGATGGCGCTTCGATTCTTCTGTGTAAGAGAAGCGATCACGCTCCTGAGATTCCCGTTCCCAAGTCGGGTGCATTTCCTTACAACAAAACATCCGTCTGGGATTTATTTGAATTAGAAAAAGCTGTGTATCAGTTGAATAGGCGATCGCTTGCACTGAAATAGCTGATACCAATAAATCGTTCTGAGGTTCCTCATTCGTCTGTAAATCGCGCCTTGACGTAGCATAACCATTACTCAAGCATTTGCTCAATTACTGACAATGGCAAAAATAGTTCTAAAGACGCATCTTCCAAGCTGACAAAACCATAGCCAGAGTAGTAGGTTTTTGCACTTTCATCTTTTGCATCAACAAATAAACCAATGCTTCCCGCATTTTCCGCAACAATTAAGGCACGCTGCATTGCCTCAATCATCAAAACTTCTCCAATTCCTTGTCGCTGATAGGCTTGATCGACTGCTAATCTTGCCAGCTTGACACCAGGAACTTTTGAAGGATATTTCTTAAAAAATTTTGCGCTCAAATTGTCTACACGCACTTCACACAATGTTAATGTGAAGAAACCAATTATCGCCTCTGGCTGCTCTGTATTAACTAGAACGAAAGTACGGGAAACACCTTTTTGGATATGCTGTCTTGCTGTTTGTTTAAGGAATTGATTTAATGCTTCATTGCCACAGTTAAAGCGATCGCGGTCATGCTGCTTACCTAATAATTCAATGACTCTCACTGAAAAATTCCTTGTGCTTTTTCAAGGCTGCTTTTAACTTGGCATTCGGTACAGGAGGATTCTCAATTAGGCTAAATACCGTATCAGCATCATTTTGTGACAAAATAATCACTCGTTCATCTTCTATGATTTTTTTTGCTTCTTTCAACGCCGCCTGAATCATAAACTGATTCAAGGTAGCACCTGATAATTCTGCCGCTCTTTCTAGAGTTTCTTGAATACTTACAGCAATTCTCGCTGTTATCCGAACTGTATTTTTGTGATTATTAGACATGGAGATAATGGTGTCATGTTCTCCTAATTTTAACTGATTGGTGTCATTTTGGCACCAATCAGTTACGAGTGGGATTTCGGGAGCATTTAGCAAAAACACCCCATCAATCTCGAACTTCGGTTCCTTGACTGCGACACAATCAAATCAATACTCATTTGATAGTAATTCACTTTTGCAAGAGGTTTATTCCCTACTTACCCACCAATGGCAACAAGAGAGTGAGAAAATAATAAACCAAAGGAGCAGTGAAAATATAACTATCCGTACGATCCAAGATACCTCCATGACCGGGGATTAACTGCCCGGAATCCTTTACCCCAGCATCACGCTTGAGCATAGATTCGGTCAAATCGCCCAATAGACTAGCAATGCCAATCAGCAAACCTAATGCGACACCAGTAAAAACGAATTTAGGCCAATTGAGATAATATGCTGCGACGACAGCGACGACAACACTGCCAGCAATACCAAAAACCGCTCCTTCGACTGTTTTTTTCGGACTGATATCTGATAAAGGGGTTTTGCCAAAAAATTTCCCAAAAAAGTAAGCACCAATGTCAGCTGCCCAAATACATACAAAGGTGAGTGCTGTTCCGGTCAGACCTTGCGGTAAAGCGCTAAAGTTTTGGTTAACTATATTTGTCCAAATTGTGGACAGGTAATCACTCACAGGTAGATTGCTGATAGTCGCACCGTCGAGCGATCGCAACCGCACCCAATAACTCGGCAGATACCCTGTGTAAAATAGTCCTAAAATGGAAGCGGCAATATCCGCAATTGTTGCCATTTTTGGCTGAAACAGCAGGTAAAAACAAATAAAGGTGCCAGCCAGTGGCATTACGGCATCAGCCAAGTTCCTATCTAAAGTGCAAATAATGAGCAAGACTTGACTGACAAACATGGTGGTTTTAGCAGTAGGAACTATGCCTTTTGCTCGCACCAAATCAAAATATTCTAGTTGACCTAGAAAAACAATAACCGCAAATAAAAGAGTATAAGACCATCCACCCAAAAGGGTGGCGCTCAAAGCAAGGGCTATTGCAACAATTCCACTAAAAATCCGAGACCAAGGCATGGGCAAAAGAACGAAAAAGTCAAGAGTTAAAAAAGAAAAATGAAGATAGAAGAAATTTTTACATCTTTGTTTCCTCGTACTTCTTTCTTCGATGATTCTGTTTTCTAGTCTAGTTTCTCACCACTGAGAATAAAAATGGGATTAACGGCAGTAAAAGTCTGAGAAGATCCTCGCGTTTCCAAACGGTTCACAGCCGACTGGATGACTTCAACATTTCTGGCTTGCAACTGAGCAAAGCTTTGAGAAATAGCATACAGACTTTCTAGATTACCAGCTGTGGCGACAACTCGACCTGAGGGTTGCAAGTAATGCCACACTGTTTTCATAATTTCTTGGATGGGATGTCCTCCTTCAATACAAACACGCGAAGGAGCAAGTTTTAAGTTATGTAAGCACTCAGGAGCGCTCCCTTCAATGACTTCGACATTTTTTACCTCAAAGCGATCGCAATTGTGGCGGATCAAGTTGGCAACTTCTTCATCTCGTTCTACAGCCATGATCCGTCCATTTGCGCACAGTAGCCCCACTTCAATAGGAATCGTTCCTGTACCTGCACCAATATCCCATAACACAGTGTTGGGTAAAAGACGCAGTTGGGCAAGCAACAGCAGTCGAATTTCTCGCTTGCTGAGGGGAATTCCTGGCAAGCGTTCAAATAAATCATCTGGAATACCAGGAGTAATATAAGGCCAAAGTTGGCAGGGCATAGACAAATTCACCCATTCGCTTATTCAAAATTTAAAAAAAGATATGTCTCTAGCTAGGTTAGGTAAATAGAATAAATAAAAAGGCTTTAAATTTATATCCATAAGTAATCGTAATGAATGCTCAAGTATTAGGCGATCGCTACGAAGTACAGCAGCAATTAGGGAAAAAGACTGGGCGACGGACGCTTTTAGCTCGTGATCTTCTGACAGACGAAATGGTGGTTGTCAAGTTACTGTCTTTTAGCAGTGACTTTGAGTGGGATGATCTCAAGCTGTTTGAGCGAGAAGCTGAAACTTTAAAGAAGATAGCACATCCCTGTATTCCTTGCTATTTAGACTATTTTGAGATAAATTCATCAAATATCAAAGGGTTTGCTCTCGTACAAACTTATATACCAGCACAAACCTTAGAACAATACATCAAAGCTGGACGTACTTTTACACAAGCAGAAGTTAAACAGATAGCTAAAGCACTTTTAAAAATTCTTATCTACTTACACGATCAAAAACCTCCTACAATCCACCGAGATATTAAGCCTAGTAATATTTTGCTGACAAATCGCTCTGGCAATAGTGTCGGTGAAATCTACTTGGTAGATTTTGGCTCAGTGCAGACTGTAGCCGCAGGTGAAGGCGGGACAATGACTGTAGTCGGAACTTATGGCTACATGCCACCAGAGCAATTTGGTGGACGCACGGTTCCGGCATCTGATCTCTACAGCTTGGGTGCGACTTTAATTTACTTAGTCACGGGGATACAACCAGCAGATTTACCTCAAAAGGACTTACGGATTCAATTTGAGCAAACGGCAATTCTGAGTCCTATCTTAACTGAGTGGTTACGCTGGATGAGCGAACCTAGTTTAGAACGACGGTTGAGTTCTGCGCGTGAAGCACTAGCAGCTTTAGAACATCCACTACTTTTACAACAACAGCACTCAGAAGAAATGCTCCTCACAGACAGGAAGAGAGGGAGTTGGTATTGGGATGGTCAACATTGGATTACTAAAGATCAAGAGGTTTCGCAAAAGCTTAACACCAAAAGTGAGTCTGGGCGTCATAGTTTAACCATTAAAATGACGAAACCAGCAGGAAGCAAAATCACACTCAAGCAAGATGAAAGTTCTTTTGATCTTCTAATTCCACCAACTGGTTTTCAGCCGTCGATGACGTTCATGGTTTTGTTTGCTATTTCTTGGAATACTTTTATTCTTTTTTGGACAATCAACGCCCTTGCTGCACCTTTTCCAATAAACATACCCTTTGCTTTATTCTCGCTTCCTTTTTGGGGTGCTGGTTTTCAGATGTTGTCTTCGATTTTCTTTCCTTTGTGCAGAAGGACTCGACTTCGTTTAAATCGAGAAAAAATTGCCTTCGTCTGGGATTTTTTTGGCTTGAAATTCAATCGTGTTGCTTCAGCACCAACACAGGATATCACTAAGTTAGTGTACTCACCGAAGACCTTTAAAACAGATTCTCAGGGTCACAGAGTTGAAATTCTGCCTCAATTAATCATTTGGGCCGGAGTGCATAAATATCAGCTTGGTGGTGGTCCTGGTCCGATAAAATCTGAACCGGAAATTGAATGGCTTGCTCATGAATTAAGTGATTGGTTGGGTTTACCTTTGACGCAAGATTAAAATTTTAAAAAATATAACGTTTAATTGCGGTATCGTAAAACAAATAAGTTTGGTTCTCGTGAGTCAAGCTATGAGCCACTCTGATATTACCCCTACCCAAGCTATCAACCTGATTCACCACGAACCAATTTACCTGCCTACTTCGATTCAGCCTCATGGCGTACTATTGGGGCTTAGTTCTCAGCTCGAAATTCGATGGCTGAGCAATAATACTCAAAATTTCTTAGGTAAACAGCCACGCGAATTACTCAATCAACCCCTCAGCACTCTGCTTAATGCAGAACAAGTCAAAGCTATTGAGCAGTTTTGCCAACACCAGGGAAGTAGCGTTTATTCTTTCAAGCTGTCTATCCAAACTTCAAAGGGTGAGCAATATTTTGATGCGATCGCTCATCGTACGCAAAGTACTGTGATTCTTGAGCTAGAACCAACTGATTCTATCAACCAGATCAGCTTTTTGAACTTCCATGCCTTGGTGCAAGAGGCGATCGCCAAAATGCGAACGACATCAAACCTCACAGATTTCTTGCATCTGGTTGTATCTGAAATGCAAAAAGTTACAAAATTTGATCGGGTCATGGTCTACCAATTCGATCAAATGGGAGCAGGTTCCGTAATTGCCGAAGTGAAACGTTCGGATTTATCACCTTATTTGGGACTACACTATCCAGCTACAGATATCCCCCAGCAAGCTAGGGAGTTGTATCAACGCTGTTTGCTTCGATTCATTCCTGATATGAATGCTCAACCTGTCGAGCTTCTGGCAGTTGAAAATCCCGAAACGCATTATACACCTGTTGACTTAAACTTGTCTGTACTTCGGAGTACTCATCCTTGCTGTGTTGAATATCATCAAAACATGGGTGTAACAGCCATCCTGGTGATAGCGCTTATTAAGGAAGAAAAACTTTGGGGACTAATTTCCTGCCATAATCAAACACCAAAGCATATTCCTTACGAAGTGCGGAAAATTTGCGAATTTTTAGGACAGATTGTGTCCTTAGAATTAGAACACAAAGTCAATCAATCTGAATTAGACTATAAAATCAAGCTTCAATCGCTACAGGCAGATTTTATAGAGTCCATATCTAAAGCAGATAACTTTAGAGAAGCGCTTATTAACCCTAAGCCTCGCTTACTGGATATCGTCAATGCTCAGGGAGCAGCAGTTTGTTTAGATAATGACATTACGCTTGTAGGTGCAACACCAACAATTGAGGAAGTTCGCGCCCTTATTGAATGGGTAGACACCCAGATCACTGACAATCTCTTTTCCACGGATTCTCTGCCCAAGCTTTATCCAGAGGCTGTTGCTTTTAAAGATACTGCAAGTGGTTTGCTACTGTTGCGAATTTCTAAAGTTCGGCGCTATTACATTCTCTGGTTTCGTCCCGAAGTTATCCAAACGGTAAACTGGGCAGGTCAACCCAATGAACCAATTCAGGTTAATGCTGATGGTAGCATTACCCTTTGTCCGCGAGTGTCCTTTGAACTGTGGCAGGAAACGGTTCGATTGACTTCGTTCTCTTGGAAATCGTGTGAAGTTGAGAGTGCGATCGCTCTTAGAAATGCAATTGTGGGCATTGTACTTTCTAAGGCAGATGAGTTACGCAAAATCAATCAAGACTTAGAGCGCAGCAACCACGATCTCGCTTCTTTTGCCTTCGCCGCTTCTCATGATTTAAAGGAACCTTTGCGAGGCATTTACAACTACTCAAATGTCTTGCTGGAAGATTATACTCAACTGCTGGATGAGGATGGAGTGGACTACTTAAAGACTGTGGTATCCTTATCTATACGTATGGAAACTCTCATTAATTCACTCCTGAGACTTTCCTTGTTAGGGCAAGGTCAACTGAAAGTACAAGCAACTGACCTCAACAAGTTGCTTTACCAGGTTATTGAAGTTGTACGTGCCAGTCGAACACCCGCTCAGTTAGATATTCGCATCCCTAGATCTTTGCCCACGATTCAATGTGAGCCAGTTCTTGTTAGCGAAGTTTTTAGTAACTTGATTATCAATGCATTTAAATACAATGATAAGCCAGACAAATGGGTTGAAATTGGTTCTTTGGATATTAATGAGCAACGAGAAAAGAGATTGCAACAACCGCAACTGCAAACTTCAGTTGCTTATGTCTTTTATGTACAGGATAACGGTATCGGTATTCCAGAACATCACTACCAAACTATTTTCCGGCTCTTTAAGCGGCTCCACTCTCAAGAAAAGTATGGTGGAGGTACAGGTGCGGGCTTAGCTATTTCTAAGAAGATTGTTGAGCGTCACGGTGGTCTTATTTGGGTTGAATCGTGTGTTGGTATTGGTTCAACCCTATACTTTACGCTACAATAGCTGAAAATAACATTACAAAATATTTTTTTTTAATACGATTTGTAAAGAAAACCAATGATCACAAAACTCAATGAACCACTGCTGGTTGTTGAGGACAGCAATGAGGATTTTAAGATGCTACAACGCCTGATGCGGCGAATGGCTGTCTCAAACCCCATATATCGCTGTACCAATGGGGATGAGGTTTTAGAGTTTCTCTATAAAGAGGGGAATTATCAAGACCCTGACTTAGCACCAAGACCTTGTGTTATCTTGCTTGACCTCAATTTGCCAGGGATTGATGGTCGTGACATCTTAGAACGGCTGAAGCAAGATAATAGCTTTAGGGAAATCCCCATTATTGTTTTTACCACATCATCTAATCCAAAAGATATTGAACTGTGCTACCAGAAAGGTGCAAACGGCTATCTGATCAAGCCAATGGATACTCAAGAACTGCAAAAGACAGTCCAGGCATTTGTAGGTTACTGGTTAGAGGTAAATACTCGCCCAAGTGCAGGTTAATACCACAGATTATACTATAGCAGGGAACGCTTAACGCTTAACACTTAACAGACTTGAAAGTCTCTTGGTGAGCGTGTTTTATCATTATTTCGTGTCCTAATCTACCTGACGACTGCTATAAAATGCTGTCATTTTTGGTAACAAGTGAGGCTTCGGCATAACTCATGAAAGCAACTTGTACCTGTACAGGTACAGCGTCGGGCTTGTGGTCGATTTAAGCTAATCGTGCGGCGGAGTCGGGGAACGAAACCCCATCCGCGCCCGACGGTGGAGCCGTTCATTGGAACATTTTCTAGCAAAAAATAAGTTACCTTAGATATTGAGATACAAGTATTATTTCTCAACAAAGCTAGAAGAATTATTGACACACAACAGACCAGGCACAAATAATTATTAATTTCCCATGAACATTCTTAGTAACCTGCTTTCTCTGCCAGCTCAAAACAACCCTCAAAAAAGACAGCGTAGAGGAATTGAAATTAAATCGCCGCGTGAAATAGACATTATGCGGCAATCAGCAAAAATAGTGGCAACTGTGCTAAAAGAAATTTCTGAGCTGGTCAAGCCAGGTATGACCACTGCTGACTTGGATGCTCATGCGGAAAAACGTATCCGGGAAATGGGCGCAACACCAAGTTTTAAAGGATATCACGGCTTCCCTGGTTCTATCTGCTCTAGCATTAACAATGAAGTTGTGCATGGCATCCCTAGTCCAAAAAAAGTTATCCGCACTGGAGATGTCTTAAAAGTTGATACTGGCGCATATTACCAAGGCTTTCATGGTGATTCTTGCATCACAATCGCTGTCGGCGAAGTCACCCCAGAGGCAGCCAGACTGATTCGTGTTGCAGAAGAAACTGTTTTTAAAGGCATTGAACAAGTCAAAGCCGGAAACGACCTGATGGATATTGCTGGGGCAATTGAAGATCATGTCAAAGCAAATAAGTTTGCTGTGGTAGAAGATTTTACCGGACACGGTGTTGGTCGCAACCTACATGAAGAACCCTCGGTTTTTAACTTCCGCACTCGCGAAATGCCTAATGTCAAACTGCGTGCAGGTATGACGCTGGCGATTGAGCCAATTTTGAATGCTGGTTCCAAGTATACACGCATATTATCTGACCGTTGGACAGCTGTAACAGTGGATAATTCTCTATCCGCTCAGTTTGAGCACACTGTGTTGGTGACAGAAACTGGATACGAAATTTTGACTGATCGGACAAAAGTTTGATTGAGCTTTGATTTTTACACACACACAAAAGCGTACAACCTGGCGGAGTGATTTTTCCAAAGTCTTTTTGATGGCATATACACGCTAATTCACGCGGGAGCATGGTAGCCCCGAAATAAGTCTGTCAAGAAATTAAATGAATTGACAGACTTATGTTATTTATATCGGGGTGGAAATGCGACACAAGACTTTGTTTTGTTTTGGATTTACAGATTGTGTGGGGCTAATTTGATCGTACATTATCTCCAACTTAAACTGTCTTTAATTTTGCGAAAAGTTTTGAGAGAAGTTTGAGCGGAGAGCAGCGCCTTGCGGAGCCATTCGGCACGGGCTGTGCCCAGTGTCGATATGGCGTGGGGTTCCCCCAAAGTCTGCCGGGGGAAGCTTCAAGAGGCGAGCTTTGACCGTTGTGGCGACTGCGGGAGGTTTCCTCCGTAAGCGATAGCTCCTCGCGGAGCGAGGCTCAAATCTATGCCCTATGGCTAACGCCACGGCTGCGCCTAACGGGCACGCTGCGCGAACGGTGATTTTGAATTTTGAATTGTTAACTCCTCCCTCAATACAGTTCGGATAAGTCTATAGGCGCTAAAATGTCAACTATCTTATCTGAACTGTATTGCTCACGACTCCCTGATCACTGGAGGCGGCAGAACTTACGCTGGTTATCATACTGTGGATCTTGCCAAGAAAAAGCAAAATGACTGACTCCCCTGATTTGCGGTGCAAGTTTGCGCAGTGCCTGCATTTGCACTTCCAAGGGAGGACGATTACTTATTGATGCTCCCCACTGACCAGCTATAGCTGGAATCACCTGGGTACCTGGTTTTGACATGTTCAAAACCCGCTGCACCTGCGCCGCAATACAATCGGCACTAGCACAATTTGCATAGGACATAGGATGCCACTCTATTGTGTTTGGGAACTTGTCCCAAGGCTGCAAGCGAGAATCATATCCTTGACCGACCATTTGGTTACCATCAGGAAAAAATACCGCTCCCACTGGAATACCTTGTTGCTGTGCTGGATAAGCTGCTAAGGCTAAAAAATCTACAATGCCTTGCATGGCGTGAGCAACTGCTAAGTGCCACAACTCCAATTGTAGTTGCGGTTGCCTTTGCTCTGGGGGAAGGATTGACTTTTGCTCTTGGGGTGGAGTCCGACCTTGCCATAAGGGTTCTCCTTCTTGAGGATAGAGTTTATCAGCCTCATTTACATCTCCGGCTGTGATATATCCCTTAGCTAAAAAGCGTCTAATTAATTCCAATCCTTTGTAATTTAGTGCTCGTCGGAATAAAGCCTGTTGAGTTGCGTCACTATACAGCCATAAATCTGTAACTTTGGTGGCGATCGAATCAGTGCCTGCTTGCCGTGGATAGCGTACATAGTCGAAGAGTACCCCATCTGGGCGACGGCGCACGACTTGCTGTAACATTTGATAGTAGTCTCGTTTGGCTTGCAAGTTATAGGGATCTATAAAGACCTGAGAGCCGTTATCTACGACGTAGAGGCTGGTTTGACCCTTACCGTTGCGGGCAACTGCCCCTTCTCTATCTGAACGCTGGGCGTAAGTATAGCCAAAATTTGTGGTGAACATCCAAGTGTAAACCTTCAGACCGCGTTCCCGCCCTTTCTGAATTGCAGTAGCGAGCAAATCGGTGTTTTCTGTTCCTGGTGTGCGAATCACAGAAGGCCAAACGGTGGGATTAGCCCCTTTTGGCAGAAGTACTTGACCATCGTAAAAAACTTCCAAATAAACTTCGTTATAACCTCGGTTGACAATCCGATCCATGATTTGGTCAACCATTCCCGGTTGAACATCACAAGGATACAAGCGCAACCAAATTGCTTGCAACTGAGGCCAAGTACGGTTGCGGCATTCTTGCAAAACTTGTGCGTTTTGTTGTAACAATTGCTGGTAACGACTTTGTGCCTGTTGATCACCCTTAAGTGCAGACAAACGTAAGTTTTCTTTTTCTTGCGCCTGAGGTTGTGATAACTGGCAATAGCCATTCATTTGCGCGGCTGCTGGCTGATTTTTTAAAAAGGGAATTAGCACACTACTGCTAAAAATCAGAGCCGCAAGCAGGCGTTGCCAAAAGAATATTGTTGCAACATTCAAAGGACGGTTGGACATACGTACAAGTAGAAAGACAAAACAGCCATCAATCCCAACGGACGTTACGTAGGATAATATGTATCAAATTCTATTATTGATAAATAGGGGTTTTGAAGCCCAGACGGTATAGACTGCCAAACCCCGATTTCTGTTGCCGAATTTTGTGATTCAGTTTAAGTAACATGAAATTTTCATACAACGTCCTGATAAACAGACTGTTTGTTATATTCAGAGCAAGAATCCTATAGTATCTACAAGATTTTACGATGCAAAATTTTAAAATTACAAAAAATCAAAAGACTTTTTTGACTATAAATATGTGGTAAAATTATTACTACTATAAAGTAAAAGTTCAGCACTCAAGACTTTAAAATCTGGACTTATGAGTCAGCTGAGTTTTGTTTTTGAGGCTTAGTTCGGGGATGTTTTCCTCATCTTTTGGCTAATATCCCACCGCTATAACGGTGCTCCGTTTAGTGGTGGGAATTACGCCCAATAGTTAAGCACCACGCTTTAACGCCACTTCTACCCGCTCAAACTCCTGCTCTAATCGGTCTTTGAGTTTTTGTGGCACCGGACGATTTGGATAAGAACTATAGTGTCCGGCTAGGGAGTTAAGGGCGGTTCGCATGGTTGTAAAGGAAGCCAAACCAGCAACAGAGTCATCTCGCTGATAGCGAGCTGCAAAATCATTGATTTTCTTACGCGCTTGTGCTTGAAGTGATACTCTATCTGGAGAATCTTGTGGTAAGTCTATAGTAGTCCTCAAAGTATTTACGACAGCTAGGGTATCTTGGCGATAATCTCCTGTTAAAGTAGCCGGAGTGTTGTTACAGCCCATCAAACCAACGACGACAAGCAAAACTAGGGCAAGCAGACGTGACCAATAGCGCTTCATAAACATTAAAGTGAAACAATACCTAAATCAACGTCCATCGTATCCTGGATTGGTATCTTGGGGATCATCTCATCGGGAGATGGACGAGTGTAGGAGTATGCGAAATAAGGAGTGAAGGAGTGTGGGAGTGAGGGAAAAGACTGATTTCGCATTAACTTTTCCCTCCCTCTCTCTCTCCCTCCCTTACACCCTTACCCAAGATCCTTCCCCCCTCATCCCACTCTTTGATATAAAGTATCTCGTTGTTGGTAAGGACGCCCTAGATCGGTGATAGCAGCTTTCAAGGTTTCAACTTCCATGTTGGTTCCACCTTGAGCACCTGCCATTGTCGTAATATGTTCTTCCATTAATGTGCCACCAATATCGTTGCAACCCCACAATAAAGCTTCTGTTGCACCTGCCAAACCCAGTTTTACCCAACTTGGTTGATGGTTAGGAATCCAGTTTCCTAAAAAAATTCGCGCTACAGCAGTCAGTAGCAGTGCATCTGCCAAAATAGGTTGATCGTGTCCTACACGACGACGTAGAGGTTTGGGGGCTTCTTTACCAACGAAAGGTAATATAATAAACTCAGTGATGCGAGCAGGGTAGTCTCGATCAATCGCAGTTTGTTGGAGCGATCGCAATTTTTCCAAATGTTTAATTTGTTGTTCTGGCGTCTCAATATGCCCTGATAGAATTGTGCTTGTGGTGTATAAACCAAGTCTATGAGCTGTACTCACAATTTCCAGCCAAAGGCTTGTGTTAATTTTTTCTGGACAAAGAATGCGCCGCACTTGATCATCTAACACTTCAGCTGCGGTTCCTGGCATAGAATCAACACCAGCATCTTGCAAAGCGATAATCACATCGGCATATTCCAGTCCATCTTCTCGTGCGATGAATTGCACTTCTTGGGGAGAAAAAGCATGTAGATGCAGTTGAGGAAATTCTTGTTTAATCTTTTCCACAACCTTGAGGTAGTAAGGCAGAGATTTTCCGTTCACCTTTGCCTGTAGGTTTAAGCCTCCCTGCATACAGATTTCCGTTGCACCCCGTTGCACCGCATCTGTCGCCTTTTCTAAAATACGCGCCCAGTCTAACCAGTAAGCACCCTCCTCCCCCTCATCTCGCCGGAAAGCACAGAAACTACAGTGTTGTTCACAGATGTTGGTAAAATTAATATTACGGTTAATAATGTAAGTAACAGTGTCCCCCACTTGCCGTTGACGCAGTTTGTCAGCTGTAGCGCGAATAGCAGCAACTGCACTTTGGTCATTTTGTTTTAGTAATACCACTGCCTCTTCCGGAAATAAATCATACCCAGTTAAGGCACGCTCAAGAATAGCATCAACAGTTACAGTAACCACAGTTTCTCAAAAGCAAACCACATTTATTATTTTGACATTTTTGATAAGTATATCGGCACAAAATCAGACCTAATTATCAAAAAATCTTATTTTTTTGTCTGAGGCTATTCGCACATTTTGCAACTCTAATCATTGAAAAGTATTTAGAGATTTATGCAAGATGAATTTTTTAGCTTTGGGCGACAGTTTCCCATATTCGTAAACACTATCTAAGGTAAACCGCTTGGGGCATCAAATAAATAACTTCAGCAAAAGTTTTATCCTATAGAAAACGTATTATTAAATGCTAATTTACATCAACTGTTAACCAAATTTTAATCAGACTTGTATAAGCTAAAAAATTTTATTTGTCAAGAATAAGAGTAAGGGTTAACGATATTTTTTAAATGTTTAGGATTTTGTCAAGAGTAAATCAAACGATTTTTTTTATAATTACAGTGTTATAATTTGCTCATGACGCCAGGTGGCATCAATTATACCTAGTTTTAAGTGGTCAGTTCTGGTGAAAGTAAGCCGCGAATACTTATTCACTAGTTAATTGGTAGACTATCTAGTCAGAAAGTCAACTCTTAAATGCATAGTACTATCACTTTAAAGTAGGTATAAGCCTTTACTCCTAAGTTCTGCTGTCAATTTAGTTCTCTAGCTTTTGGTAACCTATCCTTTCGATAGGGCAAACTTTGTAATGGCAAGTATTTAAAAATGATAAAGCACATTTTTCATAAAATATTCATCACTGTATTTATTTTGATTGCTCTTCATGCAACACCGGATGGGCCTCAAACAAGTCGCTACACTGATACCATTCACTCATTTGTTAATTTTGGTACGTTTGCACTCCAAAAAGGATACCGATCTCATATAGATATTTTGCTGCTTAATAATAATGCTTACTCTGTTATCCCGCCTGGTATTCCAATTATTTTGGCTCCTCTTTACTTTTTTCACCAAATGTTAATGAGGCTGATTGGTATTCCACAAGGAGAAGTTTATTGGTCAATATTTGATATCTTATCGAACGTTTGTGTTAGCGCTCCTCTTCTTGGAATTGTCGCTGTCATAATGTTTAAGACTTTAGATTATTTCACGAATGATCTTGTCAAGAAATTATGGCTCGTTTTTACCTTCATCTTCGGTTCATTAGTTTTCTTCTACTCTACTAATGGAATTTGGTCTCATGTCTATACAATGTCGTTTATTTTTATAGCTTTTTATTTGATTATCCATCAAGCAAATGGGTTTTATATTGGACTTTCCTTGGGCTTTGCTCAAATTGTTGATTATATTGCGATCGTGCCAATATCTTTATTAATTGGATTTTGGATATATTTAATGATTCAAGAGAGAGACTACACAAGTCTGTTGACAAATATCTTGTTGCTATTGTTCGGTTACTCGATATTTGTAGGAATCATTATGTACTATAACCAAACAATTACAGGCTCAGTATTTCAAACTCCTAATTCGCTGTTCCTCAAACAGTTAAATCAAGAAGACTCTATCCAAAAAAGTATGTTTATGGTTCCTTCCTTAGGAACTATTTGGGGTTTGACATTCAGTAGCTTCCGAGGAATTTTTCTATATTTTCCTATGACTTTTTTATTTCTTGGCTCTTTTGTAAAAAAGACTTACCAAAAAAATAATGTCATATTGTTTTGTTTTATATTCTTTGCCTTTATCTTTGTATTAAATGCTTCTTACTATGCATGGTCTGGTGATGTTTGTTTTGGTCCACGTCATTTAGTGGTCGCTACCCCATTTATTCTTATCCCAGTGGTGTACTCTCCTCTAAAGTATATTAAGTTATTGGGGGTACTATCCATATTTATTAATCTGGCTGGAGTCTCTACGATTCCGTCTAATAATTTACTTATAAATATAGCGATGTTTTTGTATCGAGGTCCTTTTCTTCATTGGCAAGATTACTTATACAAAGTTATTTTGCCTCAGTATTACAACATTCATCTCTCTTTAATGACACCATTCTTCATATATCTGGCAACAGGTTTTGTTCTTTACCTAATGTGGAAACCTGGTATAAATCAGCAAGACGTGCTGCTTAAAGATAGATTGATAAGCTAATGTGCGTCTGAGTGGTACTTTGTGAATAAAATTTATTTTAGTCAAGTACTATAAAACAACGCTAGCCAAAACCTGGTAAGGCTGTTATTAACAAAACCACTGGAAATCTGTTTACCATATCATCATTTGTAAATGAGTATCATCCAACCTAATTCCCTTTTACCAGTACCCACTGGTTCATTGCAGATATTAGAATCGTCAACTGCAAGAACAGACGCAAATACTGAACCCATCTTATTTTCTCTAATCATTCCCACCTACAAAGAAGCGGGAAACATCCAAAAAATCGTCTCTAGATTAAGCAACTTACTGGATGAATCTATACCAGGTAAGTACGAGTTGATAGTGGTAGATGACGACAGTCCAGATGGAACATGGAACATTGCACAGTCATTGATGACAGAATATCCCCAATTGCGGGTTATGCGACGACAAGATGAACGGGGACTATCCAGCGCTGTGATTCGCGGATGGCAAGCTGCTAGTGGAAGTATTTTAGGAGTTATAGACGCTGATTTACAACATCCACCCCATGTGCTGCTGCAGTTATTGCAAGCAATTGAGGAGGGAGCAGACTTAGCCGTTGCCAGCCGACACATAGAAGGTGGTGGAGTCAGTAGTTGGAGTTTTATCAGGCGTTTCTTGTCTCGGGGTGCTCAATTACTAGGATTGATCATCTTACCGGGGGTTCTGTCAAGAGTGTCAGATCCGATGAGTGGTTATTTTATGTTCCGTCGCCACTGTATAGTCGGTAAAACCCTTAATCCGGTGGGATACAAAATTCTGCTGGAAACCATCGGGCGCGGAAACGTGGGCAAAATTGCGGAAGTTGGTTATGTGTTCTGTGAGCGCAAAGAGGGTGAAAGTAAGGTAACCTGGAAGCAATATGTTGATTATATCCACCACTTAATCCGCTTACGCTTATCAACAGGGAGACTCTCGAAATTTAGTCAAATTAGTCAACAATTCCCCATAGATCGTTTCCTCCGCTTTGGCTTGGTAGGATTATCGGGAGTGTTTGTGGATATGACAGTACTGTACTTGCTCAGTGACCCAACGACCTTGGGTTTACCGCTGACACGCAGTAAAATCCTTGCTGGGGAAGTGGCAATTTTAAATAATTTCTTGTGGAATGACATCTGGACGTTTGCTGATGTCAGCAGCCAGCAGCGGGAATGGCGTCAGCGTTTGAAGCGGTTTTTGAAATTTAACATGATTTGTCTTGCGGGATTGGTGTTGAATGTGTTGGTGTTGAACTTGGTGTTCAATTTCGTGATTCCCAACCGCTACGTTGCTAACCTGATTGCGATCGCTGTTGCTACTGTTTGGAACTTTTGGGTGAATTTGAAGCTCAGTTGGCGTGTGACTCAGGTAAAATAGAAGGGAACAAACAGTCATATGTTTTGAGTTATTAAGTTATGAGTGGTAAATCATAATTTATGAATGTCATTATCAAAACTCAAAACTCAAAACTCAAAACTCTATTACTGCTGGCGATTTGGCTACTCATTGGTGTCGGCTTGCGTTTAACGAACTTGAGTGCTAAGCCACCTTGGACTGATGAGTTTTCTACTCTGGTGTTTAGCCTCGGAAATAGCTTTTTGCCAGTACCGTTAGATCAGCCGATATCTGTTGATGTTCTTTTACAACCACTACAACTACAACCTACATCTGGCATACAAGATGTATGGAAACACTTATCTACTGAAAGCAATCATCCACCACTTTACTTTTTCCTGACTCACTTGTGGATGCGGCTGTTTCCTACACATGAGGGTTTGGTGTCGTTGTGGGGGGCGCGATCGCTCGCTGCTTTTTTCGGTGCAGCATCTATTCCAGCTATTTATGCTTTAACTGGGCTAGCATTTCGTTCCCGTCTTGTCAGCCATTTCGCGGCTGCAATGATGGCGATATCACCCTACGGCATTTTTTTGGCACAAGAAGCCCGTCATTATACTTTAGCAATTTTATGGGTGATTGCTTCTTTTGCTTGCTTAGTCATTGCCAGTCGCCACATCCAAAACCATACTCAAATACCTATAAAGATAGCACTATCGTGGGTGGGTATTAATGCTATTGGTATTGCGACTCATTACTTTTTCACTCTCACCCTCTGCTGTGAAGCGTTGGTTTTGCTGTTTCTTGCTTGGCGACAGTGGACAAGGAAGAGGAGGGAGATATCTCCTACTTCCTCATCTCCCTGGTTGCGGATCTACGCTGTGGCAGTAGGTACATTTGTTGCTGCTTTAATTTGGCTACCAGTGTTTTTACATAATAGCTATGGAGGTAAGTTGACTGAATGGATTCAAGGTCCACGCACTGGAATGGCTTGGCTCAACCCAATATTTCAAGCGTTGGCGGCATGGATTACAATGATTTCTTTGCTACCAGTGGAAGCATCACAGTTAGCAGTTGTGATTGTTTCTGGACTAGTGATGCTGATTTTTTTCATTTGGGCAGTACCAATTTTGGTGCGTGGAATTAAAGTTTATTTCAAACAACCACAAACCCGTTTGATGGTTCAAGTGTTTGCTGGTTTAGTTGTTGGGGCTATAGTTTTATTTTTTATTTTTACTTACTTTTTTGGTATTGACCTGACACGAGGCGCTCGTTACAACTTTGTTTACTTTCCTGCTGTGATAGTCTTAGTTGGGGCAAGTCTGGCAGTTTGTTGGCGTCATCCCATTTTGGAAAAAGGGAGATGGGGAATAAATGGCAAAAAAGCTGTGATCATCATTTTGTCGATGGGATTGGCGAGTGCTATCACTGTTGTCTGCAATTTGGGCTATCAAAAATACTACCGTCCAGACTTATTTGTACAACTTATTGAACAAACATCCCATGTCCCTGTACTTATCACCACAACTCAGAAAACTCACGTACAAATTGGGGAAATGATGGGGATAGCCAGGGAATATAAAATACAAAATTCAAAATCCGCATCACCCCTATTTTTCCTGGCTCATCAAGACGAAGACCCCAGGACTTTAACTTCTGCTCTACAAAATACATTAAAGATGCTACCACGTCCTTTTGACTTATGGTTAGTAAACTTTTATGCTGCTCAACCGGAGGAAGTCAAAAACTGTGTTGCTAACACGAAATCTTTAAGCGCAATAGACGGTTACGGATACAAACTGTATCATTGTGGCGATTAAGTCATTAGTTATTAGTTATGATTTAATTCCTTAAACTACTGCTCAAAACTTTCTGGAACACTGACTGATGACAAACCAGCGATCGCTCGTAAATTTTGGCTACGAATCAACTCAGTAAACTCTAATCCAGAACGCCCTTCGATTTTTGCCACTCCTTCAATAGCAGATAACAGGTGTTGTGCGGCTTCAGGTTCTGAGTAACCCCGTCGTTGTGCGACACGAATGGCGGCTTGATCAGCGTCTAACTCTGTTTGCTGGGATCGGTTCGTTCGCCAAATGCGAACCATAGCCACCGTAGTTAATCCACCAGCGACAACTATACCGACTGGATCTGCTTGGGCTGATTCTACAAAAGTACCCAAAACACCAGCGATCGCCATACCCTGATAAATGTCAGGTTTAAACCACTTGACTCCTATTAACCAACTAACAGTCCGCAATAGTAACAAATCGCGTTGCGCTTTTGTCAGGCGACGCCATAAATCAAAGTTAATATAGATCGGTCGTTCCCGATTCCAAGGTAATGGAAATGTCGCGTCAATCACTTTTGCCTGTTCCGGCTTGATAACGATTTTTGTCATCATTCGACCAGAAGCAGGCATTACATCTAGCAAACGGCGAATTTCAACGTTTGTTTCCATGTTAATATCAGCTTTCATACAATTTATAATATATGCTTATGCTTAGAATACCTGGTTTATGGACTTTCAATGTAGTCATTCATAATTGATATAGCTAATGACAAATAACTTATAACTAATGAATATAGATGCTTTTGCTGCAACTCCACCTGAATGGACAAATACAGGAATTCATGCTTATGAATTTTGCTGTCCTAGCTGTCACTCTAGTAGCTTAGAAGCTGTACAAGTCTGGATAAATCGTCGTTCGCCTGTGATGACGGAAAACTATCGTCGCAAATGGCAGGAGTTTTACCAGTGTCATTGTGGTTGCGTATGGTGGGCTTGGAGTAGCGATCGCCCCAAAGTGAAGAGTCCTTCGGACGATGACTCGTCCGGAACTGGTTCTCCAACAAATCTCGACGATCAATAAACTTGCTGTAAATTATCTGCGTTTAATTCGCCCGCGTCCATCTGCGGTTCTAAAAACTCATAAACCGCATTTTTGCAAGAAATGCAACACTCATCAGTTGAGTCACACAAAAAAAGCCTGCGTAAGCAGGCTTTTTTCACATAACCCCACCCAAAAGGATGAGAGTTGGCATAAAAATAACTTTAGAAAGTAAAGGTAGTACGCAGTGTACCTACATATTCGGTGTCGTTGTTGTTGTTATGTTCTGGGTTAAAGATCACCAACACACCAGGGGTGACAGCAATGTTGTCAGTCAGTTGCAGTCTGTACAGCGCCTCTAAGTGATATGATGTGTCTCTGTCACGACGATTACCGGCTGCGTTGAATTCGTTACCAGTCGCTTTAGGAGGTTCACCAAAGACAAAAGCAAGTACGCTACCTGGTCTGCCAAAGTCTTTGAAAGAGAGGGTACCGGCCCAGTATTCAAAGTATGCATTACTACCATTTGCCGCTCCGCCCTTAGCTTCTGCTTCAGTGTAACCATACCAACCACCAAGCGTGATTTTAGAACCAAGTCTCAAGCTGGCTTCTACACCGTAATTATCAGCAGTTAAAGCTCCGCCGTTAAAGGGGTTATTAGCATAGGTACTACCAGTAGCGTCAAAAAGGCTGATATTTGCCTTATTTTGATAGGTGCGAGCGTAGGTTAAACCGATGTTGAATGCTTGACTCGGCTGGATAGATATCTGACCAAAAGCCGTATAGCTACCATCGGTAAAACCAAACCCATCGTTTGGGTTATTTGCAGTGATACCAGGTGCACCTGCTATGTAAGCTGCAGAAAAATTGATAGGTCCTTTGGGAGCGAAGGTAATTGTCGCACCAGTACCACCATTACCTTGGCGGTAAATGGGGCTGAAACGACCGTAGCGGGAAATAGCGCCTCTACCAGAGCTCGCGAGGTCTGGGTTGAAGGTGTTGACGTTTTCGTATAACTCAGCACCAAATGCATCAATCTTGATACGTGCAGCATCGGTTAGGTTGAAAGCATAATTGAGTTTGTCGAGTTCGATGTCGTTGGAACCTATAGTAGTACCTCGACCAGAACCAGACCCCCTATCTCCGTCAAAGCTCAGACGGGTCATGTTGGTACCCGTAATGCTGGGTCTGGTGGCGTTCCCACCATCATATATAGGAGTGTTGCGAGCTTGCAAACGGGTTTGCAATTGGTCTGAACCAAAGAAGCTGGTGAGCAAGTTCAAACGAACTCGGTCTGAAAAAATGACGTTATCTTGCAACTCAGCGGCGTTTGCTGTGTTAATTCCAGAAGGAACAGCCTGCCTAGCACTACCAAAAGCGTCAGATAGATTGAAAATCGCTTCCCCAACCAGTTTTGTTGTGGTAGAGAATTGATTTGCTTCCAACTCAGCAGTGCGAGCTTCTAAGGTATCAACACGACCGCGCAGGGTAGCCAATTCAGCAGAGAACTCTTCTTGCAAACGCTGCAGAGTAGCTAAGTCTTCTTTCCTGACTAAGTCAGCGGTAGCTGTTGCAATCAGTTCATTCACCCGATCCAAACACGCGTTCAAACCAGCGGCAAACTCATAACGAGTCAAAGCGCGGTTACCGCGATAGGTACCATTGGGATAACCAGCAATACAACCGTAGCGCTCTACCAGAGACTGCAATGCTTGGAATGCCCAATCTGTTGGCTGTACGTCGGAAAATTGGGATACAGATGTTACTTGACCAATGTTGTCTGATTGTGATGTCAGCTGAGAGACGGGAGTCACCTGTTCGTTGACTTCTGCAGCCATAGCGCTATTTGCTGCGAAAAATGTTGCCGCTACAACAACTGGGCTTAACCTTAGAATTTTTTTAGATAGTTTCTTCATGGTTTATGTCTCACTCACACCTACCGACTGAATTATGGTACTATTCCCTAATGCGGATATTTTCTTTGGGAATTTTGGGAATTTACTAATGACTTTCTGTCAGAATTGTACCAGATGTTAATGGTGACTAACACACAATTAATCACCACTTTTTTACTGTAGACTATTTAGATTCCTTATTTGGTGAACATAGAATGACACGACGTTTGTGACGGATTAAGGTTCCCTCTTCTTCAAACTGCTGAAGCAAACGAGTCACAGTCACCCGTGTTGTATTTAACACTTCTGCCATCTCCTGATGAGTGACATTCAGATCGATCAGTTTTCCTTGCTCCACATCGCGACCAAACTTTGCACTTAGCCAACTAAGGAACTGCCATAAACGCAAGCAAATGGGCTTACGATGTACAATGCTAAGTAACTCTTCTGCCTGTTGAATGTGAGACAATAAGGCGTTTACATCCTGACTCCATAAGTGAGGTGGCAGTGCGGTCACTTCTACGCTAGTTAAACATTCAATCTGGTAAGGCTTGACTCTAGACAAAGGATAGCCAATCAAATCCCCAGCTCCCCAATAACCTAAAGTGATAAACGTTCCATCTTCACTCCAGGTTAAAGTCCGAACTGCTCCGCGCTCAATCCGCCACAGTACGTCATTACGTGCTGGAAGGATTTCGCGACGTGTAAACAATCGTTGTGGCAGTTGTCCAGTAGTAGAAGAAGAAGAATTATGAGACTGGGCAGAATTATGAGAACGACTTGTGGAATACATCATGGGGTTTTGTCAAGTAAAACTAATTGAGCAATCGACTGAGAGGTTATTGGAGCCATCCCGAGGATTCGGCTTTTAGCATTCCCTTGTAGAGAAATTGATTCAGGTTATCATACCCGTGCTCTTTGCAATCATGCTCGACCAAATGAGAATTTTTAGCACTTGAGAGACTCTGGGGATTTCATGCCGCAAGTTGGTTGACTATAATAGAGAAACAACAGAAAGTGATTTGATGACTAACAATCAAACTCTATAAATTGCTGGGAGCACGCTTACCAGCAAGCAGAGGGATGGCTGTGTGCTAAGTGTGTTAGAAAAAGTAATACGATGAAGTTAGGTTTAGAGTTTGTAGTCGTTGTCTGAGCATAGAATCATTGTCGTGTAAAGTCGATTCTTTGCGTTATTTTTTTTATAAAGATTTATTTAGAAATACTAGAAATTGCAGATTTACGTGTATAAAAAATCATTTATTTTGAAAGAAAAATAAAAGCTTGCAGCAAAGCATAGTAGCTTTTACTGAATGGTTTGTCAAGACACCTGGGGTTTACAAACAGTGACAACTACGGGTTTTGGCAGATCATCTGGTTTTTTGCTGGCTTAATTGGAACCAATTGGAATCTGACGAGTTTGTAAAAATTCTTTACTTAATGTGGTGACGATGATCAATGCCTCTTTACCTAGATTATGGTGCCGCTTACAGCAGCGATTCCTGAGTCACCAAGTCAGAAGTGAGGCAGCGCGGACGCCACATGCCTACGGAGGAAGACGCCAACGGGCGTCCGGCTCTGCCGACAGTCATGCATGTGGCGTGGTTTCCCCCACCTTATTCCCCCACGTTAGCGAAGCGAGCCGTAGGCTGCTACTGGCTCCCTATGGGGCTCCGCTACGCGTTGCGGGTTATCAAATTCATGTTGATCATAATTAATCGCGCACAAAAAATGGTACAGATGACCAGAACTAGGTCTTAGTTTTGGTCAAAAGCGCTACATTTCAACTTTTCATCTCACCCCTAAAGCCGGAAAAACTTTTGCCTGCTTCGACGTAACATAGACACGCTGCTCTTCCTTAAGGTTAAGCTTATTAAACTGGTCACGAGTAAGGAAAGCATTTACTGTTTCTCCAGACTTGAGAACCAACTCAAGGCGAATTTCCCATCCTAAGTTAAGAATGCGCAATACCTTGGCGGGTGTTGCATCCTCACTAGGATTGGTTTGAATCAAAACGTCATGAGGGCGCAAAAAGACTTGCTCGTTTGTTCGAGGATTCAAATCCCTACCTGGTAAAACACCAGAAGTAGGTGGAAGAACATTCACTGGACCAATAAAGCTCATGACAAAAGGTGTTGCAGGGTGGTCATAAATCTCACCAGAGGTACCAACTTGCTCTACCCGACCTTGATTCATCACCACAATTTGGTCTGCAACTTCCATTGCTTCTTCTTGGTCGTGGGTGACAAGTACAGTTGTCACATGAACATCTTCATGCAGTTTTCGTAAGCTCGCTCTTAATTCCTTACGGACTTTAGCATCTAACGCTCCAAAAGGTTCATCCAACAGCAATATTCTTGGCTGAACCGCCAATGCTCTTGCTAGCGCCACCCGTTGACGTTGACCTCCAGAGAGTTGGGAGGGATAGCGATCGCCAAATCCCTGCAACCTAACTAACTCCAGAAGTTCTTCAACTCGCGGCCCAATTCTATTTTTGGGAAACTTGCGGATTTCCAACGGAAAAGCAATGTTCTGCCGCACTGTCAAGTGCTTAAACAGAGCGTAATGCTGAAACACGAAGCCTATTTGACGTTCTTGCACCGATTTGTATGTCGCATCTTCACCTATTAGCCAGATATGACCAGAATTAGGAACTTCTAACCCCGCAATCATCCGCAACAAAGTTGATTTTCCAGATCCAGATGGTCCTAACAGCGCTACAAGAGAACCTGTTGGAATTTCTAAACTGACGTTATCAACAGCAAGGAAAGAGCCAAACTGCCTAGTTACATTTTCAACAACAATGCCCATAGTAAGATCCTTCAAGAAACTGATATTGTAAAAAAGTACGGCTTGTCTATCGAAAAGCGAGAATCAGATGACAATGTCTATTTCATCACGTTTTCAAAATCCTCCTGAACAAAACACCAAACTTAGCTTTAAGGCCCGTTCATTCTTACCCCTGAAGCACAATAGTTTGTTGAAAATTGAAACGGGAGTTGTGCGGATTGTCACTTGGCATGAAGATGGTACGCTTGTGACTTTGGGTATTTGGGGACCTAGAGATATTGTTGGTCAAGCGTTTTCTAAAATTGAACCATATCAGATTGAGTGTCTGACAAAAGTAGAGGTAACAATAATACCTTTAGAAGGGTGGTTTCCATTTACAGATGTTATGCTTGCCCACATTCAACAGGCAGAAGAATTGATGGTTATTCGTAGCCATAAAACAGTGGAAGTCATGCTTATTAAACTCTTAGGTTGGTTAGCAAAAAAATTTGGTCGAGAAGTAAAAAGTGGACATCTCATTGACTTGCGCCTAACTCATCAAGATATTGCTGATATGCTTAATTCAACTCGCGTGACAATCACTCGCGTCCTCACTCAGTTAGAGGAACAGGGATTGATTCATCGTCTCCCCCTGCATCGGATTGTCTTGAAAGAAGAAGAACTTTGGCACTATGAAATATAGCTGCGCATGCGTCAGCAAGACCAGCCATCTCCTTCAGTGTTTGGCTTACCTACAATTTTTAGATTTAAAGATTCCAGGTAAGCTAAACCATGCCTAATTTGTGGTACTGTACCACGAAGTTCCAAGTCAAAGCGTCCTTCTCCATTGGTCTGTTTTCCTAGCATTGCGCCCGTAATATTAACGACTAAACCATGAATGGCAATCAGCCGAGAAATCACAGGTTCTTGTTGGTAATGTCCGGGAATCTGTAGGCGTAAGCGAATCTTTGTGATACTGCTGCTTTGAAAGGCTGCTGCAATCATAGTTATTAATAATTCATAATTGATAACTTTTAGTTCGTCATTAGATTTTTGACAAAAATAGGATGATTTAAGGATATTTGAAACCGCAGACAAACACAGAGCAATAAAGAGAGATTGTTTATGTACATCTGGTGTTTGTCTGTGGTTTCATAAAAAATTGACTTTTGTAAGAGACTCAATGAGGTCTATTACCTTAGTCATTACAAATTACGAATGAATCATCACCAACTCCCTGTGTCGATGTCATGCCAAATTTCTAGATTCAAGTCATTGATGTAGGTCAGCGCACTATCAATTTGTGCAGAAGTTCCTTGTAAATCTAGGTCAAACCAACCATCTCCAACACCATTGGAACCCAACATAGCAGCTGTGATATTCACAATGAGACCATAGTCTGAGACCAAGCGAGAAATCACAGGTTCTTGGTGATAGTCTTTTGGAATTCTGATCCGAATTCGTTTGTGGGTGAGTTGATTGTCTGAAACCATAGGTGAATCTACCCCTTGACTAACCATCTGTTTTAATGTTTCACATTTGTTTTCTTACCTGTATTCCGTTCCACAATCTCCTTCACCACCAAAGTCACGACTGCAAGCAGCCCTAACAGGACAGCCGCAGAGAACGCTGCGTCAGTTTGATACTGTTTGTAGGAATCCTCTATAAATAAAGGTAAGCTCTGAGTTTTCCCTGCAATGTTTCCAGAGACTACCGAAACAGCACCAAATTCACCCATTGCTCTAGCGTTGGTTAACAGTAAACCGTAAAGTAAACCCCAACGGATATTTGGCAAGGTGATGCGCCAAAATATCTGCCAATCTTTTGCACCCAGTGTTCTGGCTGCTTCTTCTTGGTCACTACCTAACTCCTCTAGAACGGGAATAACTTCACGCGCGACAAAAGGCATACTTACGAAAGCTGTTGCCAGCAGCATCCCCGGAAAAGCGAAGATAACTTTGAAATCCACTGCTCCTAAGAGCGGACCGAACCAGCCATTGCGCCCGTAAAGTAGCACAACCATCAACCCTGCAACCACAGGCGAGATGGAAAATGGCAGGTCGATAATGCTTAAAAGAAGAGCACGACCTGGGAATTGGCGGCGGGCGATCGCCCAAGCTGCGCACAAACCAAATACTGTGTTTATAGGTACTGTAATCACAGCCAATATTAGTGTCAACCAAGCTGCATGAAGAAAATTGACTGCGCTGAGGTTAGAAAAGAACGCACCAATCCCACCTTTAAAAGCTTGGACGAAGACATTGAGGGCAGGAATATATATCACCAAAGCTAAATACAACACTGCGATCCCAATCAAAATGACTGGTGCAATATTTCTTGGTTTGACACGCTTTTGAGTATCTGGTTCCGCTCCTGTTGTTGAATGAAAATGTGGTTGTGGAAAATCATCACTTTGCGTCATATCTTCGTCCCCAAGCTTGTAAAAGATTAATTCCCAGCAGCATGACCAACGAAATTGTGAGTAACACCACGCCGATAACGGTGGCTCCAGAATAGTCATACTGCTCTAACCGCTGGAAAATAAGCACAGGTGCAATTAAGTCATTGAAGGGAGTGTTAGAGGCTACAATGACAGTCGAGCCATACTCCCCGACTGCACGAGAGAAACCCAAGGCAACACCTGTCAATATCGAGGGAAATAACGGTGGTAGAATAACCTTCCAGAAAGTTTGCGACTCAGATGCACCCAAGCTCCAAGCTGCTTCTTCAGTTTCCTTTTCCATTTCTAGCAGTACAGGTTGCACTGTTCTGACTATAAATGGTAAGGATATAAATATCATTGCCACTGCTACACCTAAGCGAGTGAAAGCAACCTTTATCCCAAATGGTGCCAATAAAGAGCCAATCCAGCCGTTGTCGCTGTAAACTGTTGCTAGGGTTAGCCCTGCTACCGCCGTTGGTAACGCAAACGGTAAATCCACAGTGGCATCAAGCAAACGCTTAAAAGGAAAATCATAGCGAACGAAGACCCAAGCAATAAGTGTGCCAAAGACACCATTGATGAGACCTGCTGCTAGCGCTGTTAGAAAAGTGACTTGGTATGTCGAGATCGCAATTTCACTGGTGGCGATTTCCCAAAACTTAGCAGGAGGTTCAGTACCTGCTTTCAGTAACATCGCAGTCACTGGTAAAAACAACATTACAGCTAAGTACAAGAAAGTAATTCGCCATGTCCAGGGAAGCTTAGCCAAACCAACCAGGTAGCTCTTCCAACCTGGAAGTTTTCGACGAACCTGTTTTTCCTGTGAAGATGATGGAGGTGAAGATATAGTCATAAGCAGTGAGTGAGAAAGTAGGGAGATTGGGGAGTGAGGAAGAGAGAGAGGGAGAGAGTCATTAGTGGTAATTTCTGACTAATGACTAATGACTAATGACTATTTATTTTTTTGCTTGAATTTGGTCAAAAACAGCCCCATCGTCGAAGAATTTCTTTTGGATTTGATCCCAACCGCCATAATCTTGAACTGTACCTAGACTTTTGACCTTGGGATATTTGCTTGCAAGTTCCTTGGTTTGTGGAGTTTCTTCTATAGGTCGAAATCCCACTTTGGCAAATTCCTGCTGTGCTTCTGGAGTGTACAAGTATTTGACAAAAGCTTCAGCAACTTCCCGATTTCGGTGTTTATCGACGTTCTGATCTACAATTGCGATTGGATTGTCGATGGAGACGTTTACATCAGGAATGACGTAATCTACTTTTTCGCCCTTTTGTTGCGCAAGAATAATCTCGTTTTCGTAGTTGATTAGCGCATCCCCTTGACCCCGCTTAGCAAAGATATCAGTTGCTTCACGAGCATCTTTTGTTAAGATAGGCACATTTTTGTAAACCTTGGTCACAAACTCTAGCGCTTTTTGATCTCCTCCTCCTGTTTTTGCGACAGAATTCCAAAGCGCGAGGAAGTTCCAACGAGCGATACCAGAGGTTTTGGGGTCAGCGGTAATTAACTTTACATTATCCTTTGCCAAATCTGCCCAAGTTTTGAGACCTTTTGGATTACCTGGGCGAGTGACTAATGCAGCAACAGATTTGGAGACAATGCCATTATTGGGAAATTCTTTCTCCCATCCTGGCTCAATTAACTTAGCCTTCTGAATCTTGTCTACGTCTAACCCAAGTGCTAGGTGAACAACATCTGCTTCTAAACCATCAATCACAGCACGGGTTTGAGAACCAGAACCCCCATAGCTTTGGTCAAAAGAGACATTTTGATTATGTTCTTTCTTCCACTGTTCGACAAATTTTGGAATAATAGCGTCGTGAGCTGCTTTTGTGACGGCAAAAGAAACAAGAGTTAATCTCACATCTTGCTTGTTGGCTGCTACAGGAGTTGCAGTGGAACCTCCTGCATCAGTGCTAGTGGAGGAATTACTTGCACCATTACCAGAGCAAGCAGCGATCGCTACACTCAAACTTACTCCCACCAAAAACAGCGATAGAAAGCTTTTTATAGAATTCAGCCTAAATTTATTAACTATTTTTAAGAATATTTGCTTTGATTCTAAGATCTGCTGCCAAAAACTCATATTGTTTTTCCCTGACATTTTACGGCATAGCGCTAACTTAACCGTATTTATAGCTCATTGTGAGAGATAATACATAGAATTTGCCGAAAATGCAAGAGAAATTCATCACTTCTTGATAAGAAAAGTGGAAGTTTTTGGGAGCTATTGCTATAGAAACTGTTGTAGAAACCAGCTATGGAAACTTATGGGGTAACCCATCTTGAAAGACTAGCAGTTCTCCGGGGAGGATTTGCGTCCAGACTTCGTTGTCAGTCAGAGGAGTGGTGGCGATGACAGCAACGCGATCGCTCGGACTGGTCAATTCACTAAAATCAACAGTAACGTCTTGGTCAATTAAATGAGCCGCCGCAAAGGGCGCTTGACGTACGATGTAGCTGAGTTTTGTTGAGCAATGAGCAAAAAAGTGTTCGCCATCCGAAAGTAAGTAGTTAAAAATACCTTTCTCTGATAGTTTCTGAGTGATTTCCTTGAGGACTGGCGTTAGTTTCTCCAAGGGAGGCTTGTGTTGAGGGAAACATTCTCGTAATCTTTCCAGTATCAGACAAAAAGCTTTTTCACTATCGGTGTTCCCTACAGGTTGATAAAAACTAAAGTCTTTAGGATCAAAACCTGGCAAATCTCCATTGTGGGCAAATACCCAGTATCTTCCCCACAGTTCACGACGGAAGGGATGGCAGTTTTCCAAAGCAATTTTGCCTTGAGTTGCTTTGCGGATATGAGCAATCACGTGAGTGGAGTGGATAGGGTAGTGTCGCACAAACTCAGCGACGGGAGAGAAAACAGAGGGTTTGGCATCTAAAAAAAATCGGCATCCTTTCCCTTCAAAGAAAGCAATTCCCCAACCATCACGATGGTCGTCAGTTTTGCCTCCCCGCGTCGAAAAGCCCTCAAAAGAAAAGCAAATATCAGTTGGTACATTACAATTCATTCCCAGCAGTTGGCACATGGATGTTGAAACTCTGAATTTTAGACTAGTGGCTGGGATCAAGATAATCCAGAATCGCTCAATTGATCTGGTACGAATGTTTCATTCCACAAAAATTCACTCTTCAGTTCTGTAGGAACGCTTCACGGGCAGCGATTGCAACCCTTACGAATCACTCTTGAGAGAGTGGGGCAAAGAGGGAAGGAGGGTTGGGCTAATAAAGCGCGAAAAACTGCGGTGCCGACCTGAGATGCCCCATGAAAAGTTGTGATTTTTGTATACCAGTTGACAATTGGGGCGATTTTTCCGCTTCAACCGAGGCGTAAGATCCCGTGACTTGTAATTTGGCACCGCAGTTTTTCCGGGTTTGGTGAAACGGAGTGAAATCAATTGAAAAACGCTGTTAGTCGCGGAACTCGCCTGTAGTACTGGGTTGCTCACACTTGGTCTGAAAAACTGACTTCTGTGAATCGCGAGTCATGGCTAGCACAGGTACTTGATTTTTTAATCAGTCTATGGAATTGTATTATATCAAGAAACACTTTTTCCGATCAAATAACCGTATTTTTATTTCTGGAGCAATTTTTAATCATGGATCTAATCAAAACTTGGAAGTCTTGGTCACAACCTTGGCAAAAGTCTTCAACCCGTGCCCGTACCCTGTTCATTGCTGCGGGTTTAAGCGTTGGTGCAGTCATACCTGTCTATGCAGGAGCGACTCTACAAAACCCAACTTCTAGCACTAAGCCTGAACTCATCAGTCAGAACCAAAAACCACTTGAATTAACTCTGGTTTCCTACGCCGTAACCAAAGAGGCTTACTCAAAAATTATTCCTCTGTTTGTCAAAAAGTGGAAGCAAGAACGCAAGCAGGATGTCACTTTTCGGGAGAGTTACGGTGGTTCTGGTTCCCAAACACGAGCAGTCATTGATGGTTTGGAAGCAGATGTAGTAGCGCTAGCGTTAGGACAAGACGTGAACCAAATCCAGAAGGCAGGGCTAATCGGCCCCGGATGGGAAAAAGAGGCTCCTAACAATGCAATCGTCACTAAGTCGGTGGTTGCGTTGGTGACTCGTAAAGGCAATCCTAAACAAATTCGTGATTGGAACGACTTGGTTAAACCGGGAGTTAGCGTCATAACTGCTAATCCCAAAACTTCTGGAGGTGCCCGTTGGAACTTCTTGGGACTGTGGGGTTCAGTAACTCAATCTGGAGGAAATGACGCAAAAGCCCTGGATTATGTCTCTAAGGTTTACAAAAATACCCCTGTGCTGCCAAAGGATGCGCGAGAAGCCAGTGATACTTTCTATAAGCGAAATCAAGGGGATGTATTGTTGAACTATGAAAATGAAGAGATTCTAGCTAAACAGAAAGGTGAATCTGACAATACTGTGGTGATTCCTCAAGTCAACGTTTCCATTGACGCCCCGGTTGCTGTGGTAGACAAGGTAGTGGATAAACGCGGTACTCGGCAAGTCGCAGAAGCTTTTGTCAAGTTCCTCTTCACACCAGAAGCACAACGGGAATTTAGTAAAGTTGGGTTTCGCTCTGTGAACTCTACAGTAGCTGGCGAAACACAGAAGCAGTTTCCGAAGGTTGGCAAACTCTACACAGTTTCAAACTTCGGTGGCTGGGACGCAGTTCAGAAGAAGTTTTTTGCAGATGGAACTGTTTTTGACAAGATTCAGGGAGGAAGACGCTAAAAAAGAATACGGTTCAGTTAGTAGCTGTGAGCTTATCTGAACCGTATTGCTCTAAAAAAAGCTTCGTTGGGTAAGAGTGTCAGAGAAAATAATTCACCCTTCGGGTTCGCCCTATGGCTAACGCCACGCCTTACGGTGAGTCCAGCGCTGCGGGAGGGTCTCCCTCCGCAGGCGACTGGCGAACCCGGAGGGCTATCGGGGAGAACCTCCGGTTCCGCTGCGCTAACGCAGTCGCCTAGGTCGGGAGACCCTCCTGTAGCGCTGTCTCACCAGATGCCTAGGTCGGGAAAACGCGCTTGTGCTCTACTTGGGGAGACCCCAAGACCCTTACGGGTTCGGCAGTTACTTCACTTGGGGAGACCCCAAGACCGTACTGCTTCACCGCACTGGCTCCCCTCCTGCAGCACTGGTCTCACCTAATCAATCGGTGCGTTGGGAACTTGTGCGTCTATTTGTGCTTGAGACAAATAAGGAACTGTTGTGTTTAACTCGCCTACACTGAAAACACCAGCAGGAGGAGCATTCAATTCAATCTCGCCAGTTAATGGATTGCTTCTTACAATTAAGTTCGTTCCATCCACAATCTTGACATATAGAGGCTGCCTTGGCTGTTGCTGTTGATTTTCTGCAACGGGATATTCTACAACAGGATTTTCTGCAACAGGATTTTCTGTAACGGGATTTTCTGCAACAGGATTTTCTGCGACAGGATTTTCTGCAACAGGAATGCTTATACCAGCTACGTTCACACCACTCGGCAGGTAAATGCCATCACAGTCCCATTCATCGTCTGTCTTTCGACCATTTCCCAGATAAAAGAGGGTGTTGGCAGAAGAGCCATATTTGCTGGGTTTATGAGCGTAAACAGCTAATGTCCTTCCAGTTTCATTGCGACAGACGCCCCAGTCCTCTGTGGTTTCCATAATATACTTCTGGAATTGCAAATCAGAGATGCCCTTCTGAATTTGCTCTACGGTATTGTAACCAGCAGCTGATGGGTTATTTCTTGCCTGTAAGAGTTGACTAAGCTGTTGAGTAATCTGAGCATACTCAGGACTCTTTTCCGCAATTGGATCTGCAAATGAAGGCTGAGCAATAACTAGATTGACCAGCAGGAAAAGAAACACTAAAATTGGCTTGAATATTTTCACCATTTTTCTCCTTTTTAACAAAAAATAGTGTTTTCCACTAAAAAGTATGTTATTACGCCTGAAAAATTTTTGACAAAATTCACTTGTTGACTTTATCATATCCAACCACCTTTGATGGCATCAAATATTCTTATTTATCAAAATCATAAAAGTCATTTCTTAAACTTGGAAAGTAAAAAGTCAGCAGATGTCAATAGACGAGCTACATAGCACAAGATTCCAACAGGCACAAAGAACACACTCAAAATGACTAGTAAATTTGTGAATGTACCATTAGCAAACAATGGTGTATAGATTCTAATATTATCACCACTTATAATAAAGAAACATATTATACACTGTAGAGAAGTTGAGTTGTTGACTGAGTTGTTTGTCGTCATGTTGTATAAGTTATCAACTCATGTCTTGGTTTTCACTTTAGGGAACTTTGCAGGTAGAAGCAAACGTTCTTTATTTTCAAATCAATAAATATAAGTGATGAAGGTTTTTCGAGAAATGCAAACCCCCTGAACGCATACTTTGCATCTGCTTGACAAACAGGGTCTAACTGTGCAGATTTTTGTTTGAGTCATTATCGTTACTCAGTTTGTCAGAATCCGTCACATTAGTAGCGAAGAATTCAGCATCCTACTAAATGATTGACTTCAGCTTGAGTCCTGCTCTCGTCACTCTCATGAATTACTTTTATTTATTATTTTCAATAAAAATAATATTTGATTATATCGATTAGAAATCTTAAAGTAAAACTAGCCTTATAGATAAACCGAAGCCAAAGAGTGGAACTCATAAATATAAAATATAGATATACTATTTGTGCTTCACTGGTGTCTGTTATTGCGACTTTCAGCACTAACACATTTACATGTATCAAAAAAGGCTATACTAATTTGCAACTGGGAATATTTTTATAAATAGCAAGAATCACCAAAATATTTCATACTAAATCAGTTGGTCGGTTGGAAACTTTTCAAATAAAAACTGTCATTCTCAAAGGAGAAAAAAACGATGAAACTTTTCAAAATCGCTCTTGTTATCGCTGTGATGTTGGTTAACTTAACTTTGGCTCAGCCTTCTTGGGCAGATAGGCCCAAATTCAGCAAAAACCCTGATTACATAGAAGTGACAAAGACTCTTGATAAATTGCAGAAAAATGCAGAAGGTGCAATCCCTGAAGATGTGCAACGCCAAATTGATGAATTACAGTTTCAAAAAGCAGCTATCGAGTCAGGAATTACTTGGGGACAGTGCCGTAATGAAACTGGTGAAACTTTAGCAATTTATGGTCCTTTGGGTGAAAAGTCCAAGTCTTCCTACGACAATCAACTTTACTTTTTAGGAAATGGTCAAACCACGCCAGAAGGATGGGATTGTCAGGGTATTTATTTACCAAGTGATATCAAAGTAGCAGGACTGGACAATACTGGTGCTACAGCTGTCCAAATCACAGATGGTACACAACTTGTAGTGAAGAAAAATTCCGAAACTTCTGAATGGGAGTTCAATGTTCCATCTGCCAAAGTCGTTACTTCTGACAAAATGAACTGGTTTATTCCGAATGTATCGCAGGCTTTTGTTGATTCCCGCATTCCCAGCACACTCACTAGTGCTGAGAATGATTAAATTAAAATCGTGACATGGTTTGTCAACGAGTGAGATTTTTCGGTAACCAATAGCAGAGGGCTATCAAGAATTTTTTAAGTTCTAAATTCCGCCTTCTGCCTTCCTCAAAAAATTTCTTGATTCACTAAATTATAGCTTGGGCTTGCAACTACTGAAGAAACACTGATGTTAGAACAGTTAACTGAAACCTTAAGTACAAACTTTTCTCCAAATACATTTGGAATTTTAGTGGTACTCGTTATCGTCAAAAACCATCACTGAAGTTGGGGTTGATAAATTTGATCCAACCCCTCATCCCAGGACAAAATTTAGGAAACTACCTTATTTTTTCTATAAAGCTTAATTTCTCGCTCTTTAGTTGCCAAAATGGGGAATTCAAAATCCTGGCATGATTGTATTGGTGGGAGATGAAGAGCTTTGCTGGAGTGCCTGACGCGCCAAGTTCATGCAACTACCACAGTTGCAGCCATACTTCGCCTGGGCATACTGTTTAACTATGGCTTCAGAGATATTGGATGTTTGAGGGAATTCTTGCTGTGAAGAGCTACTGGTGCTAGTCACACCTGAACGGGGTGCTATTTCATCTTGAATTTTCTTTGGAATAGCTTGAGCTGGGTGAGCAGCAATAAGTACTGCAGCAAGAGAGCCAGAGCAGCCGAGTAGTGTTAAAACTTTAGTATTCATGATGATCTCGCGGTAGTGTGGAAACTCTGTGTCAAAAGACCAGAGAGGAAACACGACACGGCGTTATTTTTAGCCGTTTAAGTATCTGTGGAGCCATTACCGCCTTGGGGTTACCCGGAACCGTGTTGTTTTGCATTCAACTTTCGTTCGGGCAGTTACGAACTGATACCTTTGAACCCTGTACGCATAACGGTTTTGCTCAAAAGAGCCTTCCCGAGGGGGAGTAAAGTTAGCCTTGACAACGTTATTGACCGGTACCCTTACGGGTTCGGCACTTCCTTCAACGGGGGGAACCCCCGCAACGGAGTGCCTCACTTTATCGAGAACACTGGCTTAACCCTATAAACCTGTTTAATCCTCAATTTCTAGAGCTACAGACTGGCTTCGCATCCATAGGTAGGAACCTAAACACTTATCAATAACGGAGTACACGAGGTACTTAGTCGGGTCAACTAATCCTAAAAGTTTGAGGCTAGAAGCCCCTAGCCTTTAGGCAGGGGTGTTGACGGTGCATAATTTTAATTCAATGTAGCTAGTATAACGAAACTTTTTGGGATCAGTACTAAGATGTATCTGTGAATAATGCTAAACTCCAACCTTAGTACGCCTCAAAGTGAGATTTCCGTGATGAATAAAATAATGCTGGCACTGCTTGGCGGCTCTTATGTTTTATCCAGCTTAGTTTTGATAAGTCATGCTGCTGTCGCAGAAGATTTACCTTCTGTACCAAAAACCACTAACACACCACAGTACCAACACAACACTCAATCTAACCCTCAAGTGGCTGGTACTGTTGCTTTGCCAACAAACAGTCGGGCGACACAAACTACCCAAACTCATACTTTGCAAGTAAATCCTCGCGTGTATTCTCTTGATCCCAGTAGCGAAACAGTTGGGAATGTAGCGAGTGCCCAATTGGGTTGTGATTGCCCTGGTTGTCGTGCTTCGGCGCTTCAAATGTTGCAAAGTGGTAAGCTAACTCTTCCGCAATAGGACTTTAACAGTTATCAGTTTGAAGAAGAATTCAGAATACAGAATTCAGAAGGAAGAAATAAACAATTGCGACTTCTGGCTTCTGACTCCTGACTCCTGACTCCTTCACTGTTAACTGCTAGTATAGTCATCTATCTCGCCTGAACCTGTTAAAAATGCTCAGTGAATGAGCTGCTAAATCCGGTCGGGTGAGGATACCACCAGATGGGCTAAAAAAGAGCGCCAGCAAAAACAGCATGGATGAAACCAGCACAATCGCAGGTCCAGAGGGTATATTGCGGTAATAGCTAATGTAGACCCCCGTTATGCTGGCGATCGCACCAATCAATGCTCCTGTTGCCATCATCTGATGCAGTTCTTTAACTAAAAGATAAGCGGTGAGGGCAGGTCCTACTAGCAGCGAAATCACGAGGATAACACCGACTGCTTGCATACTAGCAATAATCGTCAGGGTCGTTGCCGCCATAAAGCCGAAGTGAATGGCATTGACGGGCAAACCAGTTGCCTGGGCACCTGTACGGTCGAAAGTATAAAATAACAATTCTTTGTAAAACAGCTTAGTTGCACTCAGAATGAGCAAGGTAATAATGAGTGTCCGGTAAATATCATTAGAGGTAACGCCAAGAATATCTCCAAATAAAAAACTATCTAGATCTATCTTATTTTTCAAAACTGTAATTAGTGTCACTCCCAACGCAAAGAAGCTGGAAAATGTCAGTGCCATTGCTGCATCTACCTTGACGCGAGATTGCGAGCGAATCCAGGCAATTAAAAATGTACTCATAATCCCGGATACAAAAGCCCCAATCAAAATATCAATTCCCAAGAAAAAGGAAATTGAAAGTCCAGGCAGTACACAGTGAGCAATCACATCTCCTAGTAATGCCATGCGTTGGACAATTAAATAACTACCAACAACAGGACAGAGAATACCAACCAGAATGCCAATCACCAGCGCATTCCGCATAAATTCATAACTTAGGGGTTCCAGCAGCAAGCTCAACATGGAGAGTAAAAAGTTATTAGTTATTAGTCGTTATATTATTGGGATTTGAGGATCAACTTTTGACCAATTAACAAAACAATGATGAATCCCAATCTTGATATAAGGGATTCTGCAAGCTTGTGCCATACGCTCGATGCAAATTCTCTGGAGTCATCACCTGTTGTGGTGAACCATCAGCAATCAAGCATTTATTCAATAAGAGTAATCGGTCTAATCGGTGCAATGCCTGTCCCCATTCATGGCTACTCACCAGTAAGATTTTGCCAAGCGATCGCAACTCTGAAAACACATCAAAAATAATCGCTTCAGTCTTCTTATCCACTCCCGTAAATGGCTCATCAAACAGCAGAATTTCTGCTTGTTGCGCCAAAGCACGCGCTAAGAATACTCGCTGTTGCTGTCCACCGGATAGCTCACCAATACGACGATGTTTGAGCGCAAGCATTTCGACTTGCTCTAATGCTGATGTTACAATTTCTCTTGCCGCTTTCCCTGGACTACGAAACCAGCCAATCTGCCGTGTACGTGCCATCATGACTACATTCCAGACGGTGATGGGATAGTCCCAGTCTATTTGCGATCGCTGCGGTACATACGCGACTTTTTGTAGCTGTTGATGCAGTGGAGTCCGACAATACTGCACACTTCCACTGACTTTTGGAACTAAGCCCAGCATTGCTTTCATCATCGTGCTTTTACCCGCACCATTGGGACCAATAATCCCCACGACTTGGCTGTGGCTAATTTGAAAGCTCACAGGCTCTAAACCACTGACACCTCGATAATTAACAGCTAGGCGCTGAACCTCTAACATATAATTTTTTTATTTTTTTAAATAGAACGATAATCATTTTAAACTAGATTTCATTATCAAATTCTAGAGCAAATAAAAAAATCATGTATATTCCGCAGCGTCAATTTTGGAAATCAGCAGTCCTTGCTTTAAGTATGGGATTGTTAGCAAGTTGCAGTTCTTCTCCATCCACCAGTCAAAACAATCAAACCAGCCCAACAGCACCAGATGCCAGTTCTACGCAAGTTTCTTCCACTACGACCGCTGGTAAAGGTCTAAAAGTTGTAGCAACCAATACAGTTTTGTGTGACATGGCTCAGCAAGTTGCAGCGAGTACGATTGATTTGACTTGCTTGATTAAGCCAGGAGCAGATCCCCACGTTTACCAACCAACCCCAGAAGACCGTAAGGCAATTGAAGATGGCAAGCTAATTTTATACGGCGGTTACAACTTTGAACCGAGTCTGATCAAGTTGATTCAATCTACCTCTAATAAAGCTCCCAAACTTGCGGTTGATGAAATCGCTGTCCCCACTCCCCAGAAATTTGAGGAAGATGGTAAGACGGTTGTTGATCCTCACGTTTGGCACAATGCTCAAAATGGGATTGCTATGGTGAAAACTATTCAAGAAAGTTTCGCCAAGGTTGCTCCGGAAAATGCTTCACTTTACCAGAAAAATGCCCAAGCTATCACTACCCAATTAGGACAAATCGATACTTGGATCAAATCAGAGGTTGCGACTATTCCTCAGCAATCCCGCAAGCTGGTGACAACTCATGATGCTTTGGGATACTACTCCAAGGCGTATAATATCCCTGTTGAAGGAGCTTTAGAAGGTATCTCTACAGAAGAGAAACCCACAGCGGCTAGGGTCAAAGAATTGGTGAAAAAAATTAAAGACAGCAAAGTACCTACGATTTTTGCTGAGTTAAGCATCAATCCTAAGTTGATTTCAACAGTGGCAAAAGAAGCTAACGTGAAAGTTGCACAACAAGAACTCTTTGCTGATGGATTAGGCGAGAAAGGCAGTCAGGGTGACACGTATCAAAAAACGTTAATTTCCAATACAAAAACGATTGTGGAAGGACTGGGAGGCAAATACACGCCTTTTCAAGCAAATTGACACTCTGCTGTCTAAAGACACGCAGATTCTTGCTTCACGGGGATTCCAATGAATTTACCCTCAGCAAGCATCTTGACCGTGTGCCCCACGGCTGCAAGTCCGCGTATCGCGACTACTTGAGCGGCTGCGACATCTCTATCGGTTGTATAGCCGCAATCTGAACAAACATGAGGAGCCACTGCGTTGCGGAGCCAGCGCCGTGGGCGGGTTTCCCGACTTGAGGCGTCTGGCGTTGGGGTTCCCCCCGTTGAAGCAAGTGGCGTTACGTTGTGAAAGCTCTTTTTTTCCTGTCTCGGTTCCACAGCTTGGGCAAATCTGACTTGTTTTACGGCTGTCCACTTTTTGAAAGTACACGTCACGCTTAAAGCAAGTTTGCTCAAGAATATTGAAAAATTGCCCAAATCCTGCATCCAGACAATGCTTACCCAGCATTCCACGAGATAAACCTAAAAGATTCAAATCTTCAACAAACACCATTCCAGTGTCATTACAGATTTGATGAGACAGCTTTCTATGAAAGTCTTTCTCAAATTATATTTTTTTAACAAGAAGAACGAAGGTGTCAGTCGCCAGAATTCAGAATTGAATTCTGTGCGACTGGCGGACTCGTCTTGGGGTTTAAATAACGACAGTTAACACGGGAGCCAGTACTGTTCGCGCAGCGTGGCACTTTGTGCCATAGTCCTTGTTTCCCGACAGAGGTATCTGGCGTTGTCTACAATTGGTTTGGTGCTGCACCGATCCAGTTGATTCTGACTCCTGACTTCTTCTTCAATATCAAGTTAATTGCTGTATAGTAAAACTTTAGCTTTGTGACTTGGTTATAGCTATTTTTCCTAACTTTAAGGATCAAAAAGCAAATTTGTAAAAAAACAATGACTGGCTTTGTATTGCATTGGTTTATAATACTATCAGTTCTGTTACGTACTTCGTAAATTGTAAAGTTAAATATTTTAAAATCAGCGTATAAACGCTGAACTGAAATAACAAATATTGATACCATCACACTCAAGTAATTTTGTGATATCAATGTATACCAGCGAATCGACCAAGTATCCCCACACAGCAGAAATCGGACAAAGAAGCCGCATTCTGGTAGTAGAAGATGAAGAGCTTATCCGGGAAATGCTTGTTCTAGCTTTGGAAGAGGAAGGTTATGGAGTGGTAAGTGCCACTGATGGGCGGGTGGCTGTAGAATACCTGAAAAGTTATGAACTCAATTCACCAGAGCTTTCCTTTGACCTGGTGATTCTTGATTTGATGCTGCCTCACATTAACGGATTAGACATCTGCCGCTTGATCCGATTTCAAGGAAACCCAGTTCCAATTTTAATGCTAAGTGCTAAAGGAAGTGAAACAGACCGTGTTCTGGGGCTGGAGGTAGGAGCAGATGACTACTTAACCAAACCTTTTAGTATGCGGGAGTTAGTGGCTCGTTGTCGTGCTTTGCTCCGTCGCCAACGCTTGAGCTGTTTGCCTCAGCTACCAGTTCTTCAGTATAAAGATGTGACTTTGTATCCCCAAGAATGTCGGGTGTTGGTTCGCTCTCAAGAGGTGAATTTGTCACCAAAGGAATTCCGGCTGCTGGAATTGTTTATGAGCTACGCCCGTAGGGTGTGGTCGCGCGAGCAATTGCTAGACCAGGTTTGGGGACCAGATTTTGTTGGAGACAGCAAAACTGTGGACGTGCATATTCGCTGGCTACGCGAAAAACTAGAGATAGACCCCAGTCGTCCAGAATATGTTGTGACTGTACGAGGTTTTGGCTATCGATTTGGATAGTTGTTAGTTTTTAGTTGTCAGAGAACAACTAACAACTAGCAATGCTGATACTAGGATTTTTACTGGGTTTAGCGGTAGGCGCAATTTTTTGGGTGTGGCAACAGGTTCAACTGAACCGTTACCTAGAGAAAGTTTTGCGACCGTTAACTGCCCATTCTTCTGACGTGGCGCTGCTGATTCCTGACTTGCGCCACGGAATTAGATTATTTGTCCAGCAACGCCAACAATTGCAGCAGTTGCTTCAAACATACGAAGACCTGCTAGAGTTCGCACCAGTGGGGTATTTGCAGGTTGACGAAGAAAATCAACTGCTTTGGTGTAACGAACAGGCACGAAAAATGTTGTATCTGCAAAGATGGCAACCTGGACAAGTGCGCTTGTTGTTAGAGTTAATAAGATCCTACGAACTTGACCAATTAATTGGACAAACGCGCGATCGCCAAAAGTCACAGGTCAAAGAGTGGGTATTTCATCCTTCTTGCGAAGATGTGACAGCTATGTCGGAGGTGAAATCTCTTATGTTACAAGCAACAAGCTTACCCTTGCCCAAGGGGCAAGTAGGAGTCTTTATAGAAAACCATCAGCCAGTGGTGGATATAAACAAAGCACGTGAGCGTGCTTTTTCTGACCTAGCACACGAACTGAGAACTCCACTCACCTCAATACGTCTGGTTGTCGAAACATTACAAGACCGCGTGAAACCACCTTTGGATCGTTGGGTTAACCGCCTTTTGCAGGAGGTTGACAGATTGATTCACTTAGTGCAAAGTTGGCTAGATTTGACTCAACTAGAAACTAACCCTACCATTGAATTGCATTGCCAATCAGTGGAAGTGCGATCGCTAATTTTGTCTGTCTGGGAGACTTTAACACCTCTAGCACAGCAACACCAGATTGAAATCACCTATTCTGGTCCAGAAAGTGCCTTGATTAACGCCGATGAGTCTCGCATTTACCAGGTGTTTCTCAATCTGCTGGATAATAGTATCAAATACAGCTCACCAAATACAACCATTGTCATTGAAGCAAAAATCGTTTCCGAACACAACAACCAAGAACCAGTACTACAAATCAACATTATTGACTCCGGTACGGGTTTTTCTCAAGCAGATTTACCTCATGTATTTGAGAGATTTTATCGAGGGGATCAATCACGCTCTCGTATAACAAGCTCAGAAAGTCATTCGACTACGGCAATTGTTGGTAGTGGTTTGGGTTTGGCAATTGTCCGGCAAATTGTTCTTGCCCACGGCGGTTGCATAAAAGCCATGAATCATCCTCATACTGGAGGAGCATGGTTACAAGTTGAACTCCCTGGCGTCGTGGCAATTTCTTCGAGCCAAGATTATATTTGAGAATATCTTCATGTTTGAGACTACAAGAGTGAAAGTCCCCCTTTATAGTCCCAATACAGAAAGACCCCAGCTAGCTCGTGAGATTAGACGCTTAGAGCAAGATGTGTTGCGTATGGGGGCTTTGGTAGAACAATCATTTCGTTTAAGTCACCAAGCCTTGTTAACCCGCAACTTAACAGCAGCTGAGGCTCTTCCTGTTTTAGATAAAAAGATTGATCGCTTTTATAGACAAATAGAATTAGACTGTACGGCAATCATGACGCAGCAAGCTCCTACAGCTCAAGATTTGCGTTGTTTAAGTGCCTTCATGCAACTTGTGCGTGATCTAGAACGCATTGGCGACTATGCTAAGGATTTGGCTAAAATTGCAATCAAAATTTTTCCCTATCCGCCTCATTTTTGTTTACCAGAAATTGCAGTCATGTCCCAGCATGCACAAGCAATGTTAGCAACGAGTTTAGTGGCGTTGGCAGATTTAGATGAAGTCAACGGGCGCAGTATAAAGCGACTCGATGATGCTGTAGATAATGCTTATGAACGGCTTTATCACACCTTAGCTCATCAACGATGCGACGAAGGTGTGGTTGAGCCCATTCTGCTCTTGGTACTGGCAATTCGTTGTTTGGAACGCATGGCAGACCACGCGACCAACATCGGTCAACGTGTGGCATATATTGTGACTGGTCAACGGGGTTGAATCTCAAGGTGTGAGGTTTTGAGAGGGAGTTTCTACTCTACCTTTGATCCTCGCTAGTTCACTACTTAATTCTGTAAATGTGCTGTACAAAAAGTTAAAAAAGTCAGCAAAACAAAAATAGGGATGGTGTAAACCATCCCTATTTACTACAGTAGGGCATAGCCCTACCAAACTTGAGATTAAATACTAGGCATAAACTGCGGCTTTTCAGGTACGCTAGTGTACTCAGCGACAATTTGACGGAATTCTTCACCGTCAATAGTTTCTTTCTCAATCAGCAAGTCCACTAAGCGATCCATTACGATGCGATTTTCCAGTATAAACCGCCTTGCTGTCTGGTAGCATTCTTCGACAATGACGCGGACTTGTGCATCAACACGAGACGCGATCGCTTCTGAATATTCCGAACGAGTCATCCAGTCACGACCCAAGAACACTTCTCCCTGCTGGCTTTCCAAAGATATTGGTCCTAAATCAGACATACCAAACCTTGTCACCATTTGCCGTGCCATACCGCTAACTTGCTGTAAGTCACCTCCAGCACCAGTTGTGACTTCGGCGGAACCAAAAATCACGTCTTCTGCTGCACGACCACCTAAAGCACCAGTAATTCTGGCTTTGAGTTGACCGCGAGTGATTAACCCTTGCTCCTCATTAGGAGTAAACCAGGTTAACCCTTGTGCTTGTCCCCTTGGAATTAAAGTCACTTTTTGGACTGGATCGTGGTCTTTGAGTAATGTACCTGCGATCGCGTGTCCAATTTCGTGGTAAGCAATCAAGCGTTTGCTCTTGCTATCGACCAGAGGTGTGCCTTCCATACCAGCAACAACCCGATCCACAGCATCATCGATTTCTAAAATCGTGATCGCCTCCTTACGGCGTCTGGCTGTGAGAATAGCAGCTTCATTGAGCAAGTTTGCTAAATCTGCACCTGTAAAACCAGGGGTGCGGCGAGCAATAACTTCTAAAGAAACGCTGGGGTCTAGCTTCTTGTTACGAGCGTGGACTTTTAAAACTTCCAAACGTCCTTTAACGTCGGGTGCATCGACAGTGACTTGTCTGTCAAATCGTCCAGGACGTAACAATGCTGCATCTAAAACATCAGGACGGTTGGTAGCAGCAATGATAATAATACCAGTGTTACCCTCAAAACCATCCATTTCGGTGAGCAGTTGGTTGAGAGTTTGTTCGCGCTCATCGTTTCCACCGCCGATACCTGCACCTCTTTGGCGTCCTACGGCGTCGATTTCATCAATAAAGATGATACAGGGGGCGTTATCTTTTGCTTTCTTAAACAGGTCGCGGACGCGGGATGCACCTACACCCACGAACATTTCTACAAATTCCGAACCAGAAATGCTGAAGAACGGTACGCCTGCTTCACCAGCGATCGCCTTTGCAAGCAGTGTTTTACCTGTTCCAGGAGGTCCAACTAACAGAACTCCTTTGGGAATGCGTGCACCTACAGCTGTGAATTTTTCTGGTTGTTTGAGGAAGGTGACAACTTCTTGCAGTTCTTCTTTGGCTTCTTCAATACCTGCTACATCGTCAAACTTCACTCCCGTTTTTGCTTCCATTTGGAAGCGAGCTTTTGATTTTCCGAAGTTCATAGCTTGACCGGGACCACCAGGCATGTTGCTAGAACGACGGAACAAAAAGAACAGCCCGGTAATCAATAAAATAGGAAAAATCAGATTACCCAACAGTCCCCAAATTGCCCCATCATTGCGCATAGGATGGGCGTCAAAACTAACTCCTTTTTCTTTTAGCTTGCTAATCAGTTCCGGAGAGCTAGAAGGCAAATCCACCCGTACCCGTTGTACGCGGTTTTCCAGTTCTGGATCGACGGCTTCCACAATCGCCGTCCTTCCGCCTTCATATAAATCAACGTTGCTTACCCGATCAGCGTCCAAGTATTCTAAGAAGCGACCATAAGTCATGCGGGTGGTGGCTGTATTCTTATTCATATCTGTCGGAGTACCAGAAAAAGCTCCTTGCCAGAAGAAAAAGCCAATCACCAATGCAGGCAATGTCCAGAGTACTAGGACTCTCCAAGAGAATTTCATCTTAATTTTGCCTCTAGATGCATATACAACAAATCAACAGTCTACAGATAGAGTTTTTCAAATCGATGTCTATAACTGCATTTTTTATCCAATGTTATGACACACGATAAGCTTTTCGTTAGCGTCTGAGCTAACAAGCCAAAACATTATTAAGAATCTTCATTAAATTTAACTTAATTTTGCTTCATTTTACTATGGGTATCTCATGTAAATATGCAAACCTGCGGCTAACGCTGCTTGGCTGTTAAGTTGATGTCAATAGCTCAAAATCATGCCATTTGGCGTTTGATAAGAAATGTATTGGAGATTTTATATAAATAAATACGGTTTCTCATGCTGTAGCTAGACGGAGGAAAATAGCTAAGAACCATATAGAACTCAGAAGGAAGAGGTATTTCAAGCTCAGTTCACAAATAGCTCAGTTGAATAATGTATAATGACACGCACAGGACAACATCCCCCAGGAGTACAATTACGGCACCCACAAATATCTGTGGTGACGTATTGTGCCCACATTATCCTTTCTTTTATCAGCGCAGCCTACTTAATTTCTGTAATCCGTAGGGTATAAGGAAAGTACCTATCTTTTTTAAACGAACCAATCCATACATAGTATGTTCCTGGTAGCCATTCTCCAATCATGCCAGGATTCTTGCCATCAAAATCGTCATTGCACCAGCTACCTCCAGGACCTTTAATAATTAAGGTGGTATCCTCAGGGCTTCTCACTTCTATTTTTAAGTAGTCAAATTTACTTGTTAGCTCAATAGTATGGTCTGGGTCTTCATCAAAATATCCAGTGCAAGTTCCTGTGGGAGTTTCTCTTCTACCAGCAATTTCCCTCCCCGGTATAGAACCGCCACTCACACCACGAACAATCAACGGATCTGGAGAAAACTTTTGACCGATAACGACATCCTCAAAAAAGGGTGAGGACGTTTCCTGTGCACGAGATATTGTATTGATTGCTGACGCGATCGCCAGCACCGCTACCATCAAAGATAATCTTATTCCCCGAGATATCTCTTTTGTCAGCATTCCAAAAACATACTTTTTTAAGTCTTTTTAGAGACATGAATACTACACTCGAAGTTCCCAAGGCAAGGATTTTTGACTTATTTTTTTACTTTTTAAATATCAAATAATTCATTAATTGTCAATTCGCTCACTAAAGTAAAATGAGATTCACAAGCACCAGGTGCAGATGAATGCACTCCCTACTATTACTACAGCAGTTTTCAGTTGGTCATACCAATTGGAGTTGGGTAAAACTCATGTAAAAATCCAGTAACTTATGTCTAGAAGACACGCTTGTTTAAACGGAAAAATAGCCCATAAAATTGACCTAATACTGGGTTTTATACGTAGAAATTGAGGGGAGCATCCCAAATGTGTAAGTTTATTTTATTTTGTAGTGCGAGCCGGATAGCCCGTTTTGAATTGAAGTAGGGAGCAAGATGCTCCCACTACCATTTTTTTGTGCAAAATTGGTATGCTCCCAAATTGAGCACGTTCCCAAAGCATAATTGCTGCTAACTCACTTGTTTGACCGCCTCAATTAAACGCAGCTTGTCTAAACCAATTTGATTCAAAAGTAACCAGGATTGAATCAAGTCAGGACCATGCAAATCTCCTGTTAAGCCAGCGCGAAGTGCTTTCATCACCACGCCTTTTTTGACGTTTTGTTGTTTAACGACTTGCTTAATAATTTCTTGAGCGCTGGCTTGTGTGAGTTGATGATTTTCCAAAGCAGCGATGACACTGTTGAGGGTAGCTACAGAACCTTCTTGTTTTAATTGAGCAGTTGCTTCATCACTAAATTCAACTGTTTCTATAAAAAACAGTTTGCTCATAGCCACTGCATCAACAAGGCGAGTCAAACTCGGACCAATTAAAGCGACAAGCTCCTCTAACCAAGGGCGATCGCGTCCTTGTGTCAATGGATATCCAGCTTCTTCCCAGTATGGAATGAGCAAATCTGTCAGCTTATCCACTGACATATTGTGAAGATACTGACTGTTTATCCAATCCAGCTTCGCCCAGTCGAATTTTGCCCCGGCTTTATTAACACGCTCAAAACTAAATAGCTTGGCTGCTTCTTCCAAGGTGAAAATTTCCTGAGTCGAGTCTGGAGCTGACCAACCCAGTAATGTCATATAATTCACCATAGCTTCAGCAATAAAGCCCATTTGCTTAAAGTCAAAAATGGATGTGACTCCATCCCGCTTGGAAAGCTTGCGTCCTTCTTGATTCAAAATCAAGGGTGTATGGGCAAACTCTGGCACTTTTGCGCCAAAAGCTTCATACAGCAGAATTTGCTTAGCGGTGTTGGCGATATGGTCTTCTCCGCGAATCACATGGGTAATTTGCATATCTATGTCATCCACGACAACCGCAAAATTGTAAAGTGGGACACCAATACCATCTGCTGCGGCGCGAGCAATAACCATATCACCGCCTAAATCGCTACCTCGCCAAACCATCTTTTCCCGTACCAAATCATTCCAGACAATTTCCCGGTCGTCATCAATTTTGAAACGAATGACAAAGTTACGTCCTTCGGCTTTGTATGCAGCTTCTTGTTCTGGCGTAAGATTGCGGTGACGGTTATCGTAGCGCGGAGCTTCATTTCTAGCTTTTTGAGCCTCACGCAGCGCTTCTAATTCTTCTGGCGTGGTGTAGCAGCGATATGCAAGTTTTTTATCAAAAAGGGTTTGAACCGCACTTTTGTACATTTCCAGACGCTTAGTTTGGAAAAATGGTCCTTCATCCCAGTTCAGTCCCAGCCAACGCAGTCCTTGGAAAATATTTTCGGTGTATTCGGGACGCGATCGCTCTAAGTCTGTGTCTTCAATGCGCAGAATAAACTGACCACCGTGGTGGCGGGCAAACAACCAGTTAAATACAGCTGTCCTTGCTGTTCCTATGTGTAGATTCCCAGTTGGACTGGGGGCTATACGGACTCTAACAGTCACGGGCGTTCTCTCTCTTATCTATATTTGTAAACCACGACTCATTTAGCTTAATATTAAGCTTTCAGCAATAAGTGCTGAGTTCTGAATCACTTGTAACTCACGACTCAGAACTCAGCACTCATAATTTTTTAACGGGACTGACGGGGCTCGAACCCGCAACTTCCGCCGTGACAGGGCGGTGCTCTAACCAATTGAACTACAGTCCCTTAATTGGTCACTTTATTTATTATGACTATTGGGCTGAACATTGTCAAGCTTTTTTTTAAATTCGTTATTAGTTATTGAGTGATGATTGACAGGGAACAGGGAACAGGCAAGGCTTGACATACACTGTAGCTAGTTGAGCAAAAATCTGCGGAGGAATCTTATATTATCAACGATTGAAATTGGGAACAAAACGCCGAAACAACCTGACAAGCGGTGGTTCCATCTTAAGTTTAAAGGCGAGTATCTGGGTTCGCTCAAGACGATTAAAGTTATTATCGCTCACAAGGATTAATGAAAGCTGACCATCAGGTAGTTTTGAGCCGAGAGTTAAGCCTTCAATATTATCTAGCGCTAGATCTAATTTTCTCAAATCCAAAAGTAGCTCTTTCTTGGTGGGTTTAATTTGGTTAATATCAACAGCTAAAAGACTGTCGATATTATGAATGTCATCAGCACCTTCTAGAGAAATCTGATACAGGGCAATAGAAAACCCAAACCCCGAAAAAGTCCGCTCTAAACTTAGGAAATGACCTTGATTATCCAGAGCTATTAAATCGCTTAAACCGCTGGCAAATTTAGGAGAAAAATTAAAAATTGGCGTGATGGCTTCAGTTTGGTAAAGAAATTCTTTCTCTGGTTGCTGAGTGAGCAAATTGTATTGCAAAATGCGGCAAGGGCTACTGATTTTTGGTTTTGCTTCTGGACCATCTTGAATAAGAGCATTTTCTGTGGCTGTAAACAAAGATTTGTTGTTGGGTGTGATAGTCAGAGATTCAAACGCTAAGTTCTTGCGGATACCTTGTTGACGACTTTTATCTGGCAAAAACTTGTTGGGTATTGGTAGTGTATTCAAGACTTTTCCAGAAGATAGTGAAAATTCTTTAAGAAAAGGCGTTATCTGTTTAAAATTATCACCTTCAGAAGAAATATAAACAGTTTCGTGGTTAGTTAAGGTGATTCCTTCTGAATCGATAGTACCAGTCGGAAAAGTTTGACTACTTTCATTTAAGAGTGTCGTGACACCAACAGGGACAACTTTATCATTTGTTAGTTTTTCATTGCTTAGGTCAATTTTTAATGTGTAGAAGCGAGCCGCAGCTTTTTCGCTGCGATCATCAGATATCGTGTAATAAAGTTGTTTTTTGGCATCATAGGTTATTCCAGAAAGCCCTCCCATGGGAGTTTTTTTGAAAGTGTAACCAGTGGGAAAAGTCGCAGAACCAATAAAATCTATTCCAGTTATGGGATAATTTGGGACAGGGATGTTAATGATAAAGATGCTGAGAAGAATTAGAATAGGAAGAAAAAAGAAAAGAATTCGTGGAAATTTAAATATTTTTTTTCTGCTCTGCATTTTGAGTCATTGCTAAGCTGGGAAAATCACAAATACTATATAATATCATGTTTTGATAATTTTTAATGTATAAATGAACATGTATTATGAAGGTATTCTAAATACCGACTTGACATAATGAAGTGTGATAAATGAATTAGTACTAATAAATAGCAATGTTGACCGACTATAGCATTCCTAAATCATAAGCCCTACGGGCACGCGGCGCATACGTGAGATAACTTTTGACAATGCATGCGGAGATCTAGATGGATAGGCGAGAGAATCTACCACCATCGTTCCACCGGATACTGATCAAACACTGCATCAATGCTTAACAATGGCATTTTTTTAATCATTGCCTGAGCCATTAACAAGCGATCAAATGGATCTCGATGATGGTTGGGTAGGTTTTCTAAAGCGTAGATGTGTCTAGTAGTAATCGGTAGAAGTTGCAAATCATTTGCCTGTTGCTGACTCTCAATCAACTCCGAAAGTGGCAAATCAAAATGCAACTTCCCAAGCTGAAGCTTGATTTGCATTTCCCATACACTGACAATGCTCAGTAATATTTCATTACTTCTATCAAAAAATAAACTTGTAACCCGTTCAGACAGCTTTTCTGGATTAAGAATTACCCAAATTAATGTATGAGTGTCCAGTAATAATCTCACTATTCTCCCATCCAGAATTCATCGGGAAGCGAAGCGTTAAAATCCTCGCTGATCCAACCCATACCTTTATGTAATCCCAATACACGTGGCTGCTTTAGCATTGATTGATCAGGTTGAGATGAAACATATTTTTGATTTAAAAATTCGACAAAATCGATAACCTGTTGAATTTGTTCAGGCGGAAGGGTTTGAAGTTGAGCCAGAAATGTTTCAGGCAGAGTTATCTGTTGAGTAGTCATGAACAACTCCGGAGGCTTTGCTGTGTACTCATCATAATCCAATACGTTCAGTTAGAGCTAAAACAGTAGAAATGGGTTGAGAGGGTTGGGTGAAACCATAACAAAACTGGACATTTACAATTAACTGTCCTTTACCATGTGGTTTGTCTTTTGTGCAAATCAAACGCACTCACGACAAACCGCTATTTTTTTTAAAAAAGTTTACCAGCCAATCTTTCACGTTGCGGGTTGCGTGGCAGTCGTCTTCGTTGTAGCGTTGGATAATTTCAAGTAAAGAGCGATCGCCTGTTTCTAACCACTCGTCATACCAGTAAATACACTTCATACCGCTGGCTTCTGGATCACGCCACTCAAACCCTAACCATCGAGCGATCGCTTTTAAAGCATAACTTTCTATAGGCAATGCCACATTTTGCGTTAAGATTTTGTAGACATCCACAAACCGATTCAGTACGGGCGATACATAACTCTGTGGAGTCTGGTAAAGCTTTGCGAGTCGTTTGACTGTATCCAGTTCGTAAACACAAAAATGATAAATTGGTGCATCTGGATATTGCCAAACCAAATTCATAAATTGCTGCCAAACAAATTCTTCTTCTTCTGGGCTTTCTGCTAAAAAGGAATAAAATTGTTCTGTTTTGGCTTGCCTATCAACAACCAAAACTCCTAACAAAAAATCTAAATTCAAATCTGGTTCCGCTTCAATATCAAAAAACATTTCTACAGGCGCTGTAGATAAAATGCCACTCCTGGGGGAAAGCAACTGTGTAGTTTCTCTATCAACTTCTATAGTTCTGTCGAGACAAACAGAAGTGTCAACCGTACGAGAATTTAAGACATATTGTTGCTTGGGTGGCAAATTCGGTATGATGAACGCACGGTTTTCCAGAATAGATTTTGCTTGTAGTATCAGCTTAGGTGCGACTGCGCTGTCGAAACCTGGCAAGTTTTCTAATTGAGCCGGGTAAGTTTTTGCCAAAGATTCTACTGTTGTGATCTCCAAGGCTTGCAGTTGTATGTAGCGAACAGGTGTCACTCCTGGCAACAAAGAAAGGTGTTTCTGAGATTGGGCAACACTATAACAATAATCGTACCAAGGACAAAGATTGCACCGTTGACGAGAGATAAAGACTTCAGGCGCTTCCTCTGTTTCTAAAGTTTGAATATACTCTTCCAGAAAACGATGCATTTGTGGCATCCATTTGAGTAGATCCACAGAATAACCCGCCTCTTTACCACGCAGCATCAGCCAAGCTATTTCTAACTCACTTTGTTGCACCATTGCCAACACATACGCATGAAATGCTGCTACAACTTGATACTCCTGTTTAGGACGCTTACCCAGTTCAATATTAACTGGAACGTACATCCAATCTCCAAAGCGGGACTCTCCTCTATGTTTGACAAGAATATCTGGACGGCTTAGTAGTGTATGTGTTTGAGAATAACCATGCACCAGCACCCCTTGATAAATGGACTCAGCCCCTTGTTCCATTAACTCTAAGGTTGCTGTCACTCCTGTTTTCCAGTCTCCGTGTCGATAGACTGGTCGCTGATACGTAAACTGTGTCAAAATACTCCTGTGATGAGCAATCCTGTCCTGGTAAAGTTTCAACAGTAACTCATTCTCAGGTTCTCGCCGACTTTTTTCCCCGTGAATGTCTAAAAAAGGTCGGCGCTTACAACGTTGGTATTGCAGCAGCAGTTCAGCATTGATTAACATTCTTTTAAGGTAACAAGAATTATTACTTTCTGGTAGTGAGCCGATAACTAAAGTTGAAGATTATTCTCAACAGACAGAAAAATCAGGGACTACCTGAAAATTTCTGAGTTTGGCACAATCACCAAATCAGGCTATTACCCCAGATCTGGTGGTATCTGGCAAAGCCTTCTAGTGGTTTGCCAACTCGAAAATGCGCTTGTAAAAGCTGGGGAAAGGAGAAAGGTTTTTTTATTCTTTTACCCCTTACCCCGCAGGCATCTGCTTGGCGAACTACTAGGGCACGCTTTACCCTTACAGACACGCACTTGACAAAGTATGCCCTACGGACACGCAATTGACAAAAATAATTTGAAATTTTTGTATAAAAATAATTAATATACCATGACTCAATAATTAATCACTGATGGCTAGTATTTCTGCATCACCAACTAAGTTACTTCACCATCGACAGCTCTTTCCAGGTTTAGCAAATAAAGTATATTTTAACTACGGCGGTCAAGGACCAATGCCACAAACGGCTTTGGATGTGATATCTGACGCGCAAGCTTATATCCAACAAATAGGTCCTTTTGGGACTGAGGTGAACGATTGGATAAGGGAGGAGACAAAAGCTGTAAGAAATGCGATCGCCTCTGAGTTAAGTGTCCCAGCCGAAACAATCACCCTGACTGAGGATGTTACCGTCGGCTGTAATATTGCTATGTGGGGTCTTGAATGGCAAGCTGGCGACCATATACTACTTAGCGATTGCGAACACCACGGCATTATAGCGACAGCTCAAGAAATCGGGCGGAGGTTCGGTGTTGAACTCACCACCTGTCCCCTAATGGCAACTTTAAATGAAGGCGATCCCGTTGAAGTGATTGCCCAACACTTACGTCCCAAAACTCGTCTTGTGATATTGAGTCACGTTCTTTGGAACACTGGTCAAGTTTTGCCTATTGACAAGATAGCTGAGTTATGCATAAGTAAATCAGTGAAACTTCTGATAGATGCGGCTCAATCTGCAGGCTTACTGCCATTAAATCTCACTGAATTGAAAGCAGATTTTTACGCATTTACGGGTCATAAATGGCTGTGTGGTCCTGGTGGTACGGGAGGTTTGTATGTGCGACCAGAAGCCCGAGATAGTTTGAAACCTACGTTTATCGGTTGGCGCAGCGTTATTTTAGACAGTAAAGGAAAGCCTATCGATTGGCAAAGCGATGGGAAATGCTATGAAGTAGCGACATCAAATTATCCACTTTACACGGCGCTAAGGGAGGCGATCGCAACTCATCAGCAGTGGGGAACACCAGAAGAACGTTATCAGCAAATTTGCCGCAATAGTGAGTACCTGTGGCGACAATTACAAGTTTTACCTGATATCAAATGTTTGCGAACTTCTCCACCAGAAAGCGGTTTAGTCTCGTTTCAACTGACAAATCAAACACCATCAACTAGCCCCCAACTTGTGATGTTTTTAGAGTCACAAAAGTTATTAACTAGAACAATAGTCGATCCTGACTGCGTACGTGCTTGTGTTCACTATTTAACTTTAGAATCAGAAATCGACGAACTGGTGCAAGGAATTCAACGATTTGTTGAAGAAGGCACAAGGTAATATTCAAATGATTAAGATGAACTTAAAGCGGCATCGGGCTGATCTTCAACGTGTAGGCTGGTGATTTTTCCATTGAAGACATATCCGGTAGTGTGACAACTAAATTCTCGCCGTCCTGCTGCCACTCAAGTTCACTTTCGGCCCCTAGCATCGTAATCGTCGCATTTTCCAGCATAGTTAACCCTTGGATAGTAATCGTTTTGCCGCTCGGCGTATCGAGTAAAACAGCGTATAAGTTGCCTTTGTTTGTTGTATAGCGTACTGAGATGTTTTCGGAACTCATGCCTTCTGAACGTATCCAGTTCCGTGATCCGAAAATTGCCTCGCCGTTTACCGAAAGCCACTTGCCCAAGCCAAGCAGGCGTTCTAGCTGCGGCTTGGAAATTTCACCATTGGCATCTGGACCGATGTTGAGCAGCAAATTGCCATTCTTACTGACAATGTCAACAAACGAGTTAACCAGTTCGTCAACCGAGATCATGTTAGAGTCAGTGTCGTTCTGGTTGTAACCGAACGAGTAACCCAGACCACGTGTACTTTCCCACTTGCGAGAGTCAATGTCTTTGAGTTTGGCATATTCTGGTGTAGAGAAGTCGAAATGCAAGCCCAACTGCCCACCTAAATCGAAGCGATCGTTGACGACACCAAGAGGCACCTTATTGTAGAAGTAAGCGATAATCTCGTTTGCATTGCCAGCAACTGGATAGCCAATGTCATTCCATAAAATTGATGGGTGATAGCGATCAATGAGTTCGCGCCAGTGAGTGTTAGCGTATTTAGCGTAAGCCAGGTCTTGGATGACTGCTTTGCCTAGTGTCTCAAAATCTGTCACAGTCGTATCTTGACTAGACCAGTCAATGCCACCAGAGTAGTACACACCCATGCGCATACCTTCTTTACGGACGGCTTGTGTGAGTTCGCCCACGATGTCACGCGCCGCTACACGTTCTGGCTTGTTAACGGTTTTGCTGGGCCATAACAAAAAACCATCATGATGCTTGGTCGTTAAGACGACGTACTTTGCACCTACCTTAGAAAACAGTTTAGCCCATTGTGATGGGTTCCACTTAGTAATAGCTGCGTTAAATGTTGGGATGAACTCGTCATAAGTGAAGTCCTTGCCGTAGGTTGCACGGTGATAATTATAAGTGTCGCCGCCCTCAAGCTTCATGGAGTTGTAGTACCATTCAGCGTAGGGGTTATGCTTGAACCAATATTCCCAGCCATGTTCTGCAATCACCTGATTCAGTTCACCAGTCAGTGGTGCCCAAGCGGGCACGGAGTACACGCCCCAGTGAATGAAAATGCCGAGTTTGGCATCGTTGAACCAGTCCGGCACTTTGTGCTGTGAAAGCGACTCAGTTGTTGGCTGATAAGTCTGTTGTGCTCCTACGATGGAGGTAGTCAACTTCAAAATGGTGGTTAGCACCAGTGTAACTAGCAGCAGACTTATAAAATTCTTAAACATAACAATGCTCCGTGATGTTCTTCTACACTGACCCCTAGCGGCACAATCCGCGATTGCGCGGAGCGCAGACGCCTGCATGCGTATCGCCAATAATATTATGTCCGGTTGATCAGTCTTGAGGTTTAATTTGGGTTTACAGCAGTGGGCGAAAAAAGTTGTGTAAGCTATTTATAAAACACAAGCAAGACACACGCAAAAAATGCAAACATTAGAAACTTGCAAGTTGATTCTTAAAACTGGTCAAACGACAACCGAAAAAGCTTTAGAGCTGTTTGACGCTCTCGAACCCGTTAATTTAGCTTTTATGCTCGGTTCTTGGCAAGGATCTGGGCTTCATACCAATCACCCTATGGATGGCTTCTTAGAAAAATTTAATTGGTATGGAAAAGAATTTGTTGATCCTGAGAATGTTCACCCTTTGTTATTTTTAGATAGCCAAGGAAAAGTTATAAAAGTTGCGCCCAGTTACATGGGAGCGACGAACTGGGTTTTGAAGTTTCCAATCATCAAAAATGATTTTCTGAAACCTTTGGTGATTCTAACTAATTCCTTACTGAAAACAGAGAAAAGTCAAGCTAGACTCCGCATGATGGAATATCGAGGAAAAGTCAGCGCCACAATGATTTACGATCATTTTCCAGTTAATGACTCTTTTCGGAAAGTAGATGACAATACGGTGTTAGGAATTATGGACTATAAAAACTTACCCCAACCTTTCTTTTTTATTCTTCGGCGATCGCTCAGCAGCGGTCAATAATGTTGTCATATCAAGTTGCGTTCTATTGTAGTAGCGCTTTAGGGGAGATTGCTTCGCTCCACTTCGTTTCACTCGCAATGACAGGTAGTACCTTATCGAAAGGACAACTGGCAACAAAGCACAAAGCCTTCTTCATTCCATTTGTCTGGCTACCAGTTGAGAAAACAACCCCTCTTGTTCGGCTAATTCTTCAAATGTACCCACTTGTACCACGCGCCCTGCTTCCATGACATAAATTCGGTCAGCATTGCGAATCGTGCTAAGGCGGTGAGCAATCACTATCCGAGTTGCATTTAATTTATCTAAACTTTCAGTAACGATCGCTTGTGTGCGGTTATCCAAAGAACTGGTCGCTTCATCCATTAAAATAATTTTCGGCTTATTGACAAGTGCTCTAGCTATCAATAATCGCTGCCGTTGTCCTCCGGAGAGATTGGTACCACCTTCACTGATAACTGTGTGCATCCCCATCGGCATTTGCTCAATATCACCAGCAAACCCCGCCATCCGTGCGGCTTCCCAAGCTTCAGTGCGCGATATCAACGCAGAGGCAGATATGTTCTCAAAAATTGAGCCAGATCCAATTCGACCATTTTGCAGCACCACCCCGAACTGTCTTCGCACTGCCACAAGGTCTAATTCTGCCAAATCAAAACCATCGTAGTACACTTTTCCTGAGAGTGGAGTTTCAAACCCCAACAACAACCTCAATATTGTTGACTTTCCACTTCCTGATGGTCCCACTATCGCCACAAATTCCCCTGGTTGTGCGTAAACACTGACATCATCAAGAATTGGCGAACCATCGTCACGATAACGAAAGCTAATATGGTCTAAAAGGACACGACCCGTCAAGCGTCCTGGATCAACCTTGTTAGAATCGTATTCCATCTCCTGCTGCAAAATCGGCTTTGCCCGCTCCCACAGTGGTACAATCGCCAAAATAGTAATCAGAGTATTGCTGAGGTTGCTGACTCCCCCGATAAAAATTCCCAAGGCGGAATTAAACGCCAAAAATGTTCCTGTTGTGAACCCGCCGCTACCACTCGCTTGAGCCTTTTGCAGAAACACCACCGCCAACCCAAACAACAGTGCCGAAGTTAGCAAAGATAATATTTCGTTCAACACAGAAACACTGTCTTTAATTTGTTGCGATGTTGCTGTCAGTCTCATTCTTTGGCTGTACTGATTTGCCCAAGCTGCAAACGCTCGTTCTTCTGCCTGCGCCACCCGCAACTTGGCGACTCCATTTATAAGTTGTACTGTTAGCCCACTAATTTCACCATCCAATTCTTGCAGCCGTCGCGAAAAGCGAACTAATAGCAAGCCAGAGACAGCAGTGATTGCAGCTGTTAGCAAAGCTACGCCCACCCCAACTAAAGCGAGTTGCCAACTATAGACAAACATTAGCACTGAGTTGAGTAAAGCAAACAGTCCGCTTAACAGGGTGCGTTGCGTTGCTCCCGATAGTAGCCGACGAATTTGGTTTATTGATAAAGTCCGGTTTAGTAAGTCGCCAGAGGAATAAGAGCGGAAAAATGCTGGACTTAATCTCAGGAGTCGATCCCAAATCGCAGGCTGCAAACTACTATCAGCAGCGTTTTCCACTCGCAATGAAATAATCCCTTGGGACAAGCCAAAAGCTGATCTTCCAAAGGCGATCGCAAACAGTGCCAGTCCTATTTGCGATAATAAACTCTGATCGCTATCTGGAATTGCACTATCCACCAAAAGCGCTGTTGCTTGCGGCACCACCATCCCCAATAAGCTACCAATTATCCCAGTTACCAGAATTAAAATGATGTCTTTTTCATAACCCTTAATCCCAAACTGAAACAACGCAAGTGCATTATTGATAACTTTGGGTAACGGTCGGTAAAACTGGTATGCTTGCGGTGCGAGGGTTGCCGCTACTGCCTGATTGACAAACGTGCGAGTTTGTGAAACTGGGTCAAAGAAAATATAATGTTTACCTGCTGGTAACAAAGCGATCGGACGCTTTTCTTCTTGGGTATAAGCTAAAAGGGGACCATACTCACTCAGCCACCAGTCAGACTCTAACACCACGCGACGAGTCCGAATTTGGGAAGAGCGAGCAATAGCCTCCACTGGATCTTTGACTCGGTTGATGTCCTCAGACTGCGCCGGAGGATTTATCGTTATCCCCATTGCTCGTCCTACAGCACCCGCCGCCACCAGCAGCGGTGTTCCTTGAAAAGATACAGATTCTTGCTCCGGTTGCAACACAGAAGCTAACTTAGAGAGTGCAGAATTGACAACCTGACGGTTGAGTTGCTCTCGTTCTTGAAATTGGCGAAAGGCAGTCTGTGTTTCCTGTTGTTGCAGTGAATTTAAATAGTTGAAGAATTCAGAATGTAACTCAGCCAAAAAACTTGGCAGTGAAGCGGCATTTTCTGGTTTTATTAAGGATAAATAATGAGAAAAATTTCCTGCTGTGGGTTCGGTGCTGAATATTTCACTTAAGTGGTTTATCCAACCTTGTAAAAGGGCGATATGCGTAGCGTCAGCAAGCGGGCTTATCGCTCCTGTTTCACCCGCTACTGCACCTGATGCTGCCAAATCTGCAATCGAAATTTGCGATAATTCTGTTGCCTCAATGGCTACTGCTACTAAACTCAAGGATTTACCGATTTTGGTTGCTGCACCAAATAACGCCTCGCCTGCACTTACACTGAATAAATAACGGCGATGCTCGTTTTGAGCTTGTGTGACGCGATCGCCTACGGCAGAGCTACGTTTAACAGCCTCTGGCATCTCATCGGAGACTTTTGTGGCAAACAATGATATATGTCCACTCTTGACAACCCATACTTTTTCTGGATCATCTAGCAGTAGTCGTTCATTTCCTTTCAGGCGATATAGGACTTCCATATATATGTATTAGAATACCAAGGTTATGCAAAACTCCCAAACTTCACTCGGCTTGAGCGATCGCTGTTTGTGCTGATGCTGCCAAATCTACAACAGATTTAAGTTGTCAGCAAGATGATTGACGATTTAGAATATATGTACAGAAGTTTGTACATAAATGGATGCTATCCTACAAAATCACATCCCCGACCGATGCCAGAAATGACTTTTTTAAGCTGTTAGACCTGGTAGTAGAAAATCATCAAGTGTATATCATCAACCGTCGTGATAGCGAAAACGTAGCGTTGATTGCTGAGTCAGATTTAGTGAGTTTGGTTGAAACGGTTTATCTTTTGCGATCGCCTGCAAATGCACGTCACCTACTGGATGCAATAGAAGAGTCAAAAACAGGAAAGATTCAACCTCAAACTATGGCAGAACTTCAGCAGGAGTTGGGGATTGAACAAGAAGAAGAAAAAGAAAGTTGAAGCTGAGGAAATTAAGCCAGTTGTAGTGAATCGCACTCCTGGTTTTAGTTCTAAATTTAAAGAAGATTTAGCTTGGTGGTTTAAGCAAGATTTTGACAAAGCTTCAAAAATCTTGGATTTGGTGACGGCTGTCATGCAAAACCCATTTGAGGGTATCGGTAAACCAGAACAATTGAAGTATATGGATGCAGATATCTGGTCGCGGCGAATAGATTTAGAGCATCGGCTTGTCTACCGGGTGGGAAACACCCAGATTGATTTTCTCGCTTGTCGGTATCATTATGAATAAGATAAAACCTCACCCTCAATCCCTCTCCTGATACCGAACCGTATTGCCCGTGGTACTACTTTTACTTCAACTTGTTCCACCCACTGCAGACTATTCGCACTAAGTAAGAAATATTTTTTGACACAGATATTAGCAGCAATATCGTACAGTTATTATATGGTTAATTGATAGCAACACATTTCCCTAACTTTTTCGCATACCTATTGATGTGCCTTTATTTCCAACAATTACAACATGGGTACAGTACATTAACCACACTTTCTATTGATTGTACAGCAAGGATTTCCAGCTTTATTAGTACAAGCCTGCAATTAAACTTCACACTAAAAAAGCACATACTCACTCTATTTATAGAATTATGTCAATCTCTTTTTTTTGGATATTTGACTACGTATTTTTTAGGTAATTTTTTCACTAAACATAACTACCTCTTTAGATAGATAGGAATCCAGATATAACCGAAATATTATACAAACATGCACTCAATACAGAGTGAAAACACACAAAACAGAAGGTAATAAAAAATGAGCGCACGTAACGAATTTGAAACCGCAACCAACACAGTTGAAGCATCTTTAGTGGTTGAAGAACTATCTGATGCTGATTTAATGGCAATCAACGGTGGTGCTGTGCTCACACCAGTAACCGCAGGTCTTCAGAAAACATTAGAGGGTCTTGGTGATGTAGTATATGGTGTTGCTGGTATAGTAGGAAGTCTTGCCTAGTCTGGATGGCGTTGTTACGCAAGTAGGAACACCAGTATAGTTATCATCGTCTCAGTTAAAGGCAACGCTCAATTAGCGGTGACAAACTTCTTTAACTACTTCCAATCAACCGGGCAAAGCGGTTTCATTAGCTAAAAGACGCTGATTTCAAGCCGTGTAGGGTAAGCAATCTAAGAAAAATCTGATTGGACAATTATCATGGCGATAAGCCGGAGGCTTGACGCTCCGCGTACGCACTTTGCAACAATTATCATGGCAATTGTACTTAAATTTTTGGTTAGTTTAAGTCAATTATCATGGTATCGTACTTAAATTTCTGGTTAGTTTAAGTAGCAATTATTTTATTTCCTACATCTCAAATTTCTCGCTCATGATATTGGCAAAATCCCTACTCAGCACTTAGATACCTGGCACTGAGGCAAAAGTGTCAATTGGCACTTGACACTAGCTAATTTTATAATAACTTTCTGACCAGCTAGCAGCTTACTTTCCCCAGTAAGACTTGCTAGCTGGTTTTGGTTTGGGTACTTCACCTTCTTTCCGCAATGTTTTGACCTAATTTACTTTCATCAGGAATGTCAGATTACCGATGTAATTTCTTCTCCCCTGCACCAGATGCACCCAAGCGCTCCCATTATCTATAACCACTGCCTGCCCCGGTTTCAACAGAGGAATATTGATTGTACAGCAATGTCTCCACTTTTTTAGTACAAGTATACTACAAAAACTTATAATAAAAAAGCAATTATCCTATTTATATAATTACGTCAATATCATTTATGCAGATATGTAATCGCGGCGAATAGATTTAGAGCATCGGCTTGTCTATCGGGTGGGAAACACCCTCTTGTGCTACCTCACCCACAGTAGCAGTGACGTAATTTGTTGTAGTTTGAGATCCGCCATGAATGTTTTGAGCTTCCTCGTCTGTCAGCCAATTTTGGATTTGGGATGAGCGGATGAGCGGATTGACTCCACCCTAAAGGTGAGGAGCTTGAAGATGAGCGGATTTGGGATTGAAGAATTAATTTCGTCCTAGAAGGACGACGCTTGTACCGACTAACAACGCCAAGTGCCTGCGGAGGGAAACCCTCCTATGTCCTTCGGACACGCTAGCCCCCAAGGGGGCGCTACGCAAACGCTATCAGTATTGGCTCCCCAATCTAAAATTTAAAATCTAAAATCTAAAATCGTTTCGGTCAATTACTCCGAAATGTGTGACTTGTACGTCAATAAACGTATTAATTATTACAATTAAAGCTACAAAATGATTTGTAAAAATTGAGTTAAGGTACAATTTTTTAGATTATGACAACGATATGAACCCTATATGTATCAAGGTTTTTTGATGAAAAAAATGAATAGACTTATGTTTTATACCTTTTAAATAAACAGTAAAATTTTACTAGTGACGGTTATAAAAAACACAACTACTATAAATAGCGGTATATCACTTGCTACATCAATTAGCAGGGATTTACTAGATGAATGTAAAAAAAAAGTTAGTCATTGACCAGACACAAGTTGGGCAACTAATTGGTCAACTTGGCACACAAACAGCGCTGACTCAGGAATAATTTGTAGCATTTTTGGGACTGAGATACCCGACAGGAAATAGTTGGATAAATAGACGTGTCAAGCCGTCTGTTTTAGCTATGCAGCAAATTAAGCAGTTATTAAAGCCAAAGGGCAAAAAAGGCAGGAAATACTCCAAAAAACCTGTGCAAACTTCTTGCTGCAAGGCATTGGAAAAAATGGAATAACACCTGTGCATCAATAAATTGTGTATGAGAGTAGAAACGGACAATATGGCAATTTCTGATATCCTCGAAGAACCACAGCTTTTGCGTCTGAGTCGCTGGTTTAGTGGGCGACGCGGCGATTTGACGGGAGGACTGACAGCAGCTGTGGTAGCCTTGCCTTTGGCTTTAGCCTTTGCGGTGGCAAGTGGAGTAGAACCAAAGGCGGGACTTTACACCGCTATTGTGGCGGGAATAGTAGCAGCAATCTTTGGGGGTTCGCCGGTACAGATTACAGGACCAACGGGTGCAATGGCTGTCATCTTGGTGGGAATTGTCGCTAAGTACGGCATTGAGAAAGTTTGGATTGCTGGGGTAATGGCTGGGATTATCCAGATTGCCTTGGGGGTTGCCAAACTTGGACGGCTAGTAAAGTTTATTCCCTATCCAGTGACGGCAGGCTTTACTAATGGTATTGCCGTGATTATTTTTTGTGGTCAACTAAATAATTTCTTTGGTTTACAACTGCCGCGTAGCGAACATTTTTTACCGGGACTTTGGCAAACTATAACTCATGTAGAAGCTGCAAACTGGGCAGCAGTTGTACTGGCAATGCTGGTGATTGCAACCACGGTTTTGTGGTCCAAGGTTAATACTACAATACCAGGTTCTTTAGTGGGGTTATTGTTGGCGACAGCGATCGCTTATTGTTTTCATTTGCATGTACCAACAATTGGAGCCATTCCTCAATCTTTACCCATGCCCCAAGGTATTCCTCACTGGAATAATTTTAGCCTGATTCGAGAACTAATTAATCCGGCTTTGGCTTTGGCTGCACTGGGAAGTATTGAATCATTGCTGTCGGCGGTGGTGGCTGATGGTATGACGGTGAGTCAGAAACACAATAGCGATCGCGAATTAATTGGTCAAGGCTTGGCAAATATTATTCTTCCATTTTTTGGTGGCATTCCCGCAACTGGTGCGATCGCTCGTACTGTTATTAATGTCCGTTCTGGCGGGAAAACCCGACTTTCTGGCGTCATTCACGGTGTTGCCTTAGCCATTATTGTGTTAACATTAGCACCCTTGGCGGCGCAAGTACCCTTAGCAGCACTTGCTGGCATTTTGATGGTGGTTAGTGTGCGGATGATTGAATGGAAAGCCATTGGCTTATTGATACATGCTACCTACTCCGACTTTGGTGTCATGATTCTTACCTGGTTGGTAACAATCTTGTTTGACTTGGTTCTAGCGGTTGAGGTGGGATTAATTGCAGCCGGGGCGTTGTTTATCAAGCGGATGAGCAATTTGAGCCTTGTCAAAGTACCTGAAACTGAAGTGTTTCCCCCTGGTACTCCTCTGGAATTAGGCAAAGAAATTGCTGTTTATCGGGTAGATGGTCCGGTATTTTTTGGTGCTGCGGAAAAGTTTGTTACCTTTGTCCGAGATCAACCAGAAGTGAAGTATTTAATTCTGCGGTTGCGATATGTGCCAGATATGGATACGACTGGATTAGTAGCCCTAGAAGATATTTACCACGACTTAGAACGCCACAATTGCCGCTTAATTCTCACAGGTTTACAACCCCAAGTCAAACAACTACTAGAACGTTCCGGATTGTTAAAAACAATTGGGTTGTCAAATTGTTTTGAAACAACGACAAATGCTATTTGCTCTCTGACTGATCATACTCAACCTGTAGCGACTAATTTTCACTTCAAAGAATTGATGGATAATGACTGACACTATTTTGCCATCAAGTGAGCAAAATAGATATCTCAGGACTTACGCACGAACAACGTAACCACAATCATTGCGACCTCGCAGATTTTTCAATCGTTGTGATCCAACCCTGTCGGGCATCCCTCTGGTGTGGGTTCACCAGAGGGAAAGATTTTAACGCACCCACTTAAGCGAGGGTGAGGTTTTGAGCGCTTTGGTGTGTACACCGTAGGGCTTTAGCCAGGGAAGTGTCAATTTTTGATTTTTTGGATTAAAATAATTTTGTACAAATTTACTAAATTTGTACAAAATTAAAAAAATGGACTATCGGGCACCAGATACAAAAAGGCGGTCGGGTAACAATACCTGCTGTTATCCGTAAAAAGCTGAATATGGCAGAAGGCGATATTGTGACTATTCGTGAAGAGAATGGCGATATCAAGCTTATTACACAGCATCAAGGATTGGCGCAGGCGCTATACGCCTTTGGCGTCTGCCCTTTGGGCAATCGCTGGCGAATCAATATTTGACAGATGATAATACTGTTGATGATTTTTTGAGATGGCGTAAGGAAGAAGCTAGCGCCGAAGACGATAAAATGAATCGTGCCTTTGAAACAAAATGACAGGGATTGTTTTTGATAGTTCAGTTCTTATTGCTATCCTTGATTTCTAAAAGTTAACTCTCGCCAAAGCTTTGGCTTGGGTGAATCATTCTTCAGTACGCAGCAAGCTAGCATATTTCCCCCCTGAGTCCCATAACTCTTCATGCGTACCCCGCTGCACCACTTTACCCTGCTCCAGTACAATAATTTCATCACAATCGCGAATCGTGCTGAGTCTGTGAGCTATCACAATACAAGAACAACCACGTCGCCGCAAATTCCTATCAATAATCAATTCTGTTTGAGCATCCAGCGCGGAAGTCGCTTCATCCATAACCAATACCGCTGGATTGCGAACCATTGCACGAGCAATTTCTAAACGTTGGCGCTGTCCACCACTGATGTTCATTCCCCCTTCAATCAGCTTTGTATCATATCCCCCAGGCATAGATTCAATCAAATCGTGAATGACTGCATCAGAGCAAGCCCGCACCAAATCAGTTTGTGATACTGTTGAATCCCATAAGGTAAGATTTTCCCGAACCGTCCCACCAAACAGAAAAATATCTTGTTCTACCATCGCCAAAGAATTCGCCAAAACAGAGCGAGGAATCTGAGTTCTCGGTACGCCATCAAAGCAAATTCCCCCGGACCAAGGTTCGTATAAACCGCAAACTAGCTTAGCAATTGTAGACTTACCAGAACCACTCCCTCCGACGATCGCCACTCGTTGTCCCGGCTTCAGAGTTAGGCTAAAGTTCTCAATCAAAGGGTTGTCCACACGGCTATAGCCAAAGGTAATATCTTGTAACTCAACATAACCCTGCAACCGAAAGGATATTGGTAATTGGTAATTCTCCCTCTCTCCCTCTCTCCCTCTCTCCCTCTCCCCCTCTCCCCGTAAGGCTTCTCCATCAACGGAGTTTTGCAGTACATCATCAAGGCGGTTTAAGTCAGCCTCTAAATCTTGCAACATACTGCCAAAATTAATCAAACTGTTAATTGGCTCTAGGAAGCTGGCTGTTAAACTTTGGTAAGCAACCAACATCCCAATACTCAGGTTACCGTTCATCACCCGATAACCGCCGAGAAATAATATAGAAGTGGTTGTCAGCGCCGTCAAAAGTGTCGGTAATACTGTCAGAATTTGAGTTTGTAAAGCTAATTGCTGCTGAGCGTTGAGGGCTTTGGCATAGTTCCCGGCAAATTTAGCAAACGAGTCTGATTCAAGCCCAGAAGCTTTGATTGTTTCTATGGTTTGAATACCGGCGATCGCCACCCCGTTGACCTTACCATATTCCTGTGCCAGCTTCATATTGGCATCTACTCTCGTTCGCGATAAAAACTGTAGAGCGAAAAAGTTTATCGCGGCAAAACCAAGAGCAACACTCGTCAGTACCCAATCGTACTGGAGCATAATCAGAAAGTAAAACACCATCATCACCGTGTCAATGATTGTGGTGGCAAGGGTTCCTGAAAGGAGATTAGCAACTTTGTCATTCAGTTGCACACGAGAGCTAATTTCACCTGCAAAGCGTTGAGCATAAAACCCAACTGGTAAGCGTAGAATATGCCAGAGAAACTGCCCCGACGTTGTCACCGACAACTTAAGCATCAACCGCCGCAAAGAAGTCAGCCGCAGCCAAGCAAGAAACCCCTGGAGTACAGCGGTGAGAACCATTCCTAACATCAGCGGTCGTATCCAGTCAGAGCGCTCAGTGACGAGAATCTCGTCAACAAACACCTGAGTAAAAGCTGGCACAGCTAACCTGGGAAAAGTCAGTAATAGTCCTGCCAATAGGCAAAATAAAATGGTGTTCTGCGAATTTTGCAAGCGTGAGGCTAAAGCAGAAACAACGTTATTTTTTTTACCTCCTCTTTGAAAGTCTGATCCTGGTTGCATAGCCAGGACAATTCCAGTGTAGGCGCGGCTAAACTCTTCTAGGGAAGCTGTTCGACGTCCTGCGGCGGGATCGTTGAGGTAAACGCGGTTTTTCGCGAACCCTTCCACCACAAGAAAATGGTTGAAATTCCAAAAGACAATGTAGGGGAGAGGAAGGGTTTTGAGGTTTTCCAAAGACGGTTTGAAACCTTTGGCATTTAAGCCATAGTTCCTCGCTGCTTTGATGACATTAAAGGCGTTGCTACCATCTCGCGAGACGCCACACTCACGCCGTAATTCTGCCAAAGGGACAATGCGCGAGTAATAACCTAGAATAATTCCCAAAGCAGCAGCACCGCATTCCGTTGCTTCGATTTGCAGCAGCGTGGGGGTACGGACGCGACTCGTTTGAGGTCGAGGTAGGAGACTTTTAATGAAGGCAAAGGGCATGAGATAATTTTGCCCTAGTTAGTCACTTGAGTGCAAGTTCATCAAAATTAGCTTTATGATTTTGTAGTGCAAAATTGGGATGCTCGCGAATGTTTTGGGTTAATAATGAAAAGTGCTGCTTCACGACTTAACTACTTCAGCGACAGATAGGTTTGGTTTGACGCGTTGAACAAAGACTAGTGGCATCACCCCCAACCATTTTTCCCGAATTATGCCGTTCTCCAGCAATACGCCAGTTGGAAAGGCTTCAGCGAAGCGACTCATGACGAACGGGTTCATCGCCACTACCGGAAAGTTGATATTATGAAGTTGAACAAATTCTTGAACTTCTTCCGGCGTTCGGGCAACTCCTGCGACTACATCTGGTAAATCAGGTCTTTTGTGAACTATTTTTAGCACTTTGATCCAGCTTTTGCACATTTGACAACCCGGCATTAAAAACACAACTAGTTTGTCACCTGTTGTTAAGCTATCGGCGTATTCTTCTATCCATTTGGGTTGCCAAAGGCGATCAACTTTAAGCAGAGATAAGTCTAATAAAGGTTTTTCTTTCTTCCACAAATACAAATACGAAACACCAGTCCCGAGACAACTGATTGCTAAAGAAATGAGTAATGCGCTCACTTGCTGGGAAACTGTTAAAATATCGGCGACGGGATAAAACCAAGCCAACCCAATCAAAGCAGTGTAGAGGATGTTGAGGAGTAAACTTTGGTTGGGACTAATATTAATTAGACCGTTATAGCAACCACAATCATTTGTGCGTTTGGTCGAGGTACTCCAGTAAGTTAAACCCGATAACACCAATAACAGAACAATTGTACCGGGAAAAAGCCACTGGGGAAACAGCTGTAAAATTAAGGCTATTCCAAGGACACACTCTAGAATTGTGAAGGCGATCGCAACAACTAGATTCACCTTTTGGGAAAACAACTGCAATTTAGTGATGTGGATAAGAAACGTCTGAGGTGCGAGTGCTTTGACAATACCTGTCACCAGAAATACACTGCCAAGCACTAAAGTACTGATGAGAGAAATTGAATACATACTCAAGAGCGATCGCCACTTAATTATCATAGCTAATTAAAGTACAAATAGTTACTTCCGCGCTTTAATGAAAATGCCAGCTACCTCAATTGCTTAAATCTTTTTTAAGCTTTAACAGAAGCATCAACACATGTATTCCCGAAAGCTGGATTAAGCAAACCAATTACACTGACAGTATTACCACAAACGTTAACAGGTACATGAACTGGTACTTGAATAACATTACCCGAAGCGACACCAGGTGAACCAATAGCAGCGCCCTGCGCACCAGAATCTCCGCCTATTACTGTCAATAAATCATCATCATCAAGTTCCTCAAACCATTCCCGATCTTTTTCTTGTTGAGTCAGTATAAGAGCTTGTTTTGTTGCTTTTTTTTCCTTTGCCTGAAACATTTTAAACATTTGAGTTTTCCTTTTGAGTGGAGTTTTTATGAGTCTACCATATTTTATTATGTGTGTTTTTTTACAAAAAACTTCCGTTCTGACTCCTGACCACTGACTCCTGTTAGCGCAGCGTTAACGAAGTGGATCGTAGGTCAGCGCAGCCTGTTCTTTTGTTAATACACACCAGTCCAAGAGCGAAATATTGGAATAATGTAAGAAATAGGTGCCACTTCTCCAACTTTGACGCGAACTTTCGTAGTTGTACCTGATGAAATTTGTAGTGCAGGTCCATTAGAAGAAGACCATTTGTAACCGCTGACAGTGTTTGGGTCTTTTTGTAGTTCGACGAAAACTTGCACACGAGCCGCGTTATTATTAGCAAGGCTTTTAGCTATGTCTTCATTGCCAACTTGCGCCACAATATCGCCAGTTGTCACAGGGAAGGGAGAAACTCTTGTTACCGTTCCAACAATTCCACCAAAGCGATCGCGCTTGACAACGCTAGGTGTAACCTGTACTGTCATACCTGGTTTTATTTGTTTGCCATCCTTATCAGCAAAGTAAACAAGACTTGTTAGTTTGTCTTTGGAGTCAAGAGCTTCAATAGTCCCAATACGAGTGCCAGTACTGACAATTTGACCAGCCAGAACCCCTACTTCTAAAACGCGACCATCATATTTACTAATAACTTGGCTTGATTGAGTTAATTGCAATTTTAACTGAGCAATCTTGCGTTTCACATCCTGAATTTGATTTAATTGATTGATTGACTTTTCTAAATCTTGTTGAACTAATTTAGTTTTTTGGGTTTCGATATCTTTAATTTTTGTTTTTATTTCGTCAAGCTTATTCAGATTTTGTAGATAATCGCGCTCTGCATTTGTTCTTTGAACTTCAAGCTCTTGAATATTATTTTTTATCTCGTCAGTTTTACTCAAATTTTGTAGATATTCACGTTCACTAGTTGTTTTTTGAACATCAAGGTCTTTGAGTTGTGTTGAAATCTCTGATATTTCCTTCTGAGCGTTTAATAATTCCTGTTGAGATTGCAGTAATGTATCTTGGCTAATAATCTTCTGTTCAAAAAGACTACGACGAGTTTCAACTCGTTGTTGCAAGGTTTGTAGCAATGCAGTGATTTGTTGCTTTTGCTGTTCAAGGCTTTTGTTTTTTTGTGCTAGTGCAGTGAGAGTTTGTTTATACAGCACTGGCGCGACTTTTTCTCTGGACACACTTTGCTCAAGGCTTTCTCGTTTTTGCTTTAACGCTTCAAGGGTTTGTGAATGTAGCACTGGTGCGACTGATTCTCGACGCAAGGTTTCTTCAAAGTCTTTTTGCTGCTGTTGAAGCGTTCTTAGCGCCAGTACTGTTTGCTGCTTTTGCAGCCTATCGGTGTTTAGATTCTGCTCTAGAAGTTGGTTTAACTTTCCTTGTTCTTGTTGTAGTTGTTGCCTAATATTGGATTGGTCGATGATGGCGAGTACTTGACCTTGCCTTACCACATCTCCTGGCTTGATATTTAAAGCTAATAATTGACCAGCACTGAGTGTTTGAAATGGCACCACATGACGAGGTCGGCTCAACACGCCGGAACCTGTGACAGTGAGTGGAATTCGCCCGACTACACTCCAAATACCAGCTATAACGACCAAAAAGCCCATAGAAATCAAAGGTAACCAAACTTGCTGGCTTGTAACCTGCATGAGTTGGTCAAGTTGTTCTGGTGATGACAGCTGTTCTAGCGCTTCTTCTCGGAAGAGTCTGCTTGTTTTATCTTGCATCTTATCTATTTTTATCAGGACTTACGCTACTGTCAGGACATATAGCAGGGAACGCTTAACAGGGAACGCTTAACTTCGTTCGCGAAACCTTAAAGGCATCTAGAACGGGGTATCAGAAAATTACTCACAATTCCACGAGTGTAGTCGTTAACACCCACGTTCTCACTTAGAGCTATATGTTTTCATTTTAACTCTAGAACGAGTCGCACTTCTGGCAAAACCCAACTCCTTGAAGAAGCTAATTTCTACACTCGTTGTTTTAACAGTTGGGTGACAACTGCAATTAATTGACTTGGCTCGACTGGTTTAGATATATGTGCATCGAACCCATTTGCCAGAGATTTTTGGGAATCAGCTTCGCTAGCATACGCTGTGAGCGCGATTGCATTAATCTGTCCTCCTTGCTCTTGAGGTAATTTCCGGATTTGACGTATGAGCATATATCCGTCCATTTCTGGCATGCCAATATCGCTGATCAACAGAACTGGCTGCCATTGTTGTAGAACTCGTAGTGCCTCTTCTGCTGATGATACTGCTTTCACTTCTGCCCCTTCCTGCATCAGCACAAAGGCAGTGAATTCCAATGAATCAGGTTCGTCGTCTACAACCATGACCCGTAAGTCAGTTAGAATTGAGGAGCGATCAGGTGAGGAGAAATTTTTGCCTTGGTCTTTTTTGTCGCCGTAGTCCTTGCTTGTTTGAATCAGTGGTAGCTGCACTGTAAAAGTCGCCCCCTGTCCTTCCCCTAAACTATCCGCCATCACAGTACCGCCATGCATTTCTACGATATTACGGGCGATCGCCAGCCCCAATCCTAAGCCGCCAAATTGGCGTGTAGTGGTGCTATCTGCTTGACGAAAGGATTCAAACACGTAAGGCAGAAACTCTGGACTGATGCCCTTACCTGTATCACTTACTGTGATTTGAGCTATTGACGCAACTTCCTGCAAGCGAACTTCAACTCGACCGCCATTGGGAGTAAACTTGACAGCATTGGAGAGAAAATTCCAAAATACTTGTTGCAGCCGAGTCGCATCGCCTGAAACTTGCCACACACCAACTTCTAATATTGGTTGCAGTTCAATAGATTTTGCTTGTGCTGCCAAGCGGACGGTTTCTAAGGCTGCGTAAATCACAGTTGTTAAATCTATTGCAGAAACATTCAGTTTGAGTTTGCCTTGTAAAATCCGCGAAACATCCAGCAAATCTTCAATCAATTGAGCTTGTGCTTGGGCATTGCGTTCGATAATTTCTAAAGCTTGCGTCGTCTTGTCTGCGTCAAGCTTGCGGGTTTTCAAGATTTTAGACCAACCTAAGATTGGATTAAGCGGCGATCGCAACTCATGGGAGAGAACTGCCAAAAACTCATCTTTAACTCGATTTGCTCGTTCGGCTTCACTTCGGGCGACTTGTTCGAGTTGCAGGATGCGATCGCGCTCACTGGCTAAGCGGACGCGCTCACTTACGTCCAGAATAAGAGATAGCACAGACACCAGATTACCCGATTCGTCTGTTAACGTTGAGTTGTACCACTCACAATAAACCACCGAGCCATTTTTGGCATAGTTGCGATTACAGCAAATAGTTTGCGCTTCATCACCACTGAGGATACGCTGGACAACATCACTCACGGCGGCTGCATCCTCTGGATAAATAAACTGCCATTCATTCATTTGCTTGCCCAATATTTCCTGGGCTGTCCAACCGAAAATATTCTCTGCTGACTCGGACCAACGGATAATTCGCAAGTCGCTATCCCATTCAATCACCCCTAGGGGAGAATTTTCGACATGAAAGTTGAGCTTTTGCAGAGCATTTTGCAATGCTTCCTCTGCGTATTTGCGAGCAGTAATGTCTTGATCGGTGCCAACATAGCCGATGATTTCGCCTAACTGAGAACGGATAGCTGCTGCATTTGCCTGTACCCAATGCGTTCCGCCTTGAGGCGTTAAGAAGCGGAACTCCATTGAAAACTCAATTCCTTCTTGCGTGCAACGGTTCCACTCAGCCCAAACTTGCTCGCGATCATCAGGATGAACTGCCTTTGCCCAGCCATCACCCAAACTTTCTTGTAAAGTTAAACCAGCGATCGCTTGCCATTGAGGGTTAGTATAAAGACAATGACCTGCCCCATCAGTTTGAAAAATCCCAATCGGAGCGAAGGCACTAAGCAAGCGAAATCGCTCCTCACTCTCGCGTAGGGCTTCTTCGGCCTGTTTGCGAGCGGTGATATCCAAGTCTATCCCTGTCATGCGGACTGGTCTGCCAGTTTGATCATAAAAGACCTGCCCAAGACTTGCTGCCCAGCGAATTCTACCACTAGGACAGAAAAAGCGGAACTCAATGTCATACGGTTCTCTGTCTTCTACTGCACGGGCGATCGCTTTCTGTACTTGTGCTCGATCCTCTGGGTGCAGCAAGTTAACAAAGGTTTCATAGCGACCATCAAACTCTCCCTCTTGCATTCCAAACAAGCGTTCGAGGCTAGCAGACCAAACAATTTGGTTGGTCAGGATATTCCAGTCCCAAATCCCCATCCTTGCTGCTTCGAGTGCTAGCCGCAATCGCTCTTCACTTTCTTGCAGCGCCTGCTGAGTCTGCTGACGCTCCAACAATTCCATTTGTGCTTGCTGATACAGCTGTGATTGTTGGATGGCAATCCCAACCTGAGTTGCCAATTGAGTCAGCAGGCTAATTTCCATTGCTTGCCACTGCCGAGGTGCTGTACACTCATGGGCAATCAACAGACCCCAGAGTTGAGGTGTAGAAGAGGGATGATCAATTTGTGATTGTTGAGTTTTATTTGCTACACCCAACAAAATTGGCACGACTAAGTTTGCTCGTACCTGAAACTGAGCGAGTAAGTTGAGATGACAGGGATCGATGTCGCCATCATAGATGTCTGTTCTTGCCGTGGCTTGCCCTTGTAGATAAGAGCTGATGTCGCTTTTGGCGAGGCATGTATCATACATGCTAGTTGACAAGATTGGTGTCCAACCCGACTCTACTGACTCTACAACCACTTTGCCGTTGCCGTCTGGTTGCAACTCGAACATAATCACCCGGTCTGTTTGCAAGAACTGCCGTACTAGCTCTACAGTGGTGTTGAGAATCGTGTCCAAGTCAAGGGATTGCCGAATTTGCCCAGCTATCTGCGTGACAATCCGCTCTGACTTTAGTTGTTGTTCCAGGGCTGATTGGCTTTGTTGTAATTGCTGCTGTAATCGCGCATTTTTAATGGCGCTTTTGACTGCCAACCGTAATGTCTCTGAAGTTGTCTTACCCTTAATCAGATAGTCTTGAGCGCCACGTTTCATTGCTTGCACGGCAACGAATTCATCGCCTTGGCCTGTTAACATGACTACAGGTGGGTGATTCTTGCCAATCTGATCCTGCAACTGGCTCAAAAACTCTAATCCGTCTAAATCCGGCAACAAGAAATCGATCAAGATCAGATCTGGTTGTTCTTGGAGACAAAAACTCAACCCTGCCTCGCCAGTTTCTTGTTCCAAAATCCTGTATTGATACTCGACTTCTTGCAGCAAGTAGCGGCGATAGGCAAACCTGTCTTCTGCACTATCGTCGATAATCAAAATTTTCACTGATTCTTGTGTATCCATCCACTGCTGCAAGAAGTAGGAGTTCCAATTTCAAGAAAAATTTCTCAAATAACTCTTTAATTTTAGTTTGTTCGAGACGGTTTTCTCGATTTTTAGTCTTTGTATGGATAGCTGTGCATAGCTATCCATAAGCTTGTGGAAGCGTAGTGATCTCGAACCAATATTGGATAAATATCTCGATCGTTTCCTTGAGCTTGCTAAGATCTATTGGCTTGACAATATAACCATTTACTCCATGCTCGTAACATACATCAATATCTTTAGGATTAGAAGATGTTGTAAAAATAATGACGGGAATCATTTTAAGAGTTGCGTTTTGCTTGATCGCAATCAACACATCCCGTCCGTCCATACCTGGTAAATTCAGATCGAGCAGAATTATACCTGGACGCGATCGCGAGGTATGATTCGCGTAGTCACCCACTTGAAAGAGATACTCTAATGCATCTTCCCCATCTACGCAACGGTAGATGGGAGCATGAAGTGACGATTTGCGGAGTATCCGTCTAAACGCTTCAAAATCCTCGTCACTGTCTTCGACTACTAATAAGCTATTGTTCTGCACTGGCTTCATAAAGTTGATTTACTTGCGGTAAGGCAAAGTAGAAAGTACTGCCTTCTCCATAGGTTGACTCCACCCATATTTTACCGTTGTGACGTTCAACTATCTTTTTGGCAATGGTTAATCCGGCCCCTGTACCACCCCCATACTGATTTTTGCCGTGCAGTCGTTTGAAAATACGGAAAATAGTTTCAAGATACTGTTGTTTGATACCGATGCCATTATCACGCACATAGAATATGATAGCTATCTCTCCATCGTGAGAGTTTTGTGGTAATAGACAGTTTTTGGGCGTGTCAGCTTCATCTAAATAGCCAATTTCAACCCATTTTTCCGGACGGCTGTTGTACTTAATCGCATTGCTTATCAAGTTAGTGAAAACTTGAGCAAGCTGGATGCGATCGCACTTGAGTGTCGGTAAAGGGCGAGGAATGCGGAACTCCACGTCTGATGATGTCATGCTTAGTTTGATCACTTGTATTGCGTGTTGCACCAGTTCGTTTGTGTCTATCTGTTGCAAATTGAGTTCCATCCGTCCCAGGCGGGAGAAGTGCAGCAAAGACTCGATCAAGTCTTCCATGCGATTCGTTAAGCGCAACAACGTTTGTAACTTCTCCACCCCATCTTGATCGAGGATATCGGCGTAGTCTTCGATCAAAAAACTGGCGTAGTTATGAATACCCCGTAGAGGTTCCTTCAAGTCGTGGGAAGCAATATAAGCAAAGGCATCTAGTTCCGTGTTGCTTCGTTCTAGCTCCAAATTGAGTTTCGCCAATTCATCTGCCTTGCGCAAGACAATGCTAACAATTGCCCCCCGCAGTTCTAAAACTGCCTCAATTTCACAAGGTTTCCAAGCTAAAGATCGTCCTTGGACTGTTTCTTGCCACAAAGCAAAGGATTTACGCGGCGATAGTCGCAGGCTACCATCTTGCAGCACTTCCACAGGTTTCTTGGGATTCCCTCCCCAATTCACAGTTTGAACCACTTCCGGACGAAACCACAAAATGTAGTTGTGCTTGACTTTTGAAATGGCTAATGCTATTAGTCCACTAGCAACATATTTTAATTTTTCCGCTTCTGGAAAAATTTGGGATAAAGCGTCTGTATATAAAAGGTTGTCGCCCTCAATCTTCGTTCCCACCCAAGTTAGCAATTTTTGCAACTCATCAGGTTCAGGAGTCTGACCGATGCACGTCCAGGAGTCATTCGAGCAAATCGCCACTCCTTGAGCGCTGACTATACTTAGCAAGTCAGCTTCGGACTGGGTTAACCCCTCAAGCAAATTTTCATGTTGGGGAATCAATTCTATGAATCTAGCCAGAATCGATTTTAAATTTATTTTGTAGTCAAAGTCATCATTGGCTTGTTTTGCGACTAAATCCAAAGACATAACTTGACCAATAAATTCACAAGCTGTCCGTACCTCGTAACTCAAGTATTTGGGCGATGTATGGTGACAAGCGATCAATCCCCAAAGTTGTTTGTTTTTGACCAAAGATATTGACATTGATGCACTTACACCCATATTGTGCAAGTACTCTACGTGGAGCGGCGACACGCTGCGTAAAACCGCTAAGCTTAAATCTGTGGGGCGTTGGGTCACTGGATGCAGCGGTGGAACTAAGGTAGCAGGTTGATAATTGCTATCGGGAATCAAGCGCAACTTATTCCAAGTGTAAAGTTGCTTTGCCTGTTTTGGAATGTCCGAGGCGGGATAACGTAAACCAAGATAGGGTGTCAACTCATCTTTTGCAACTTCGGCAATGACGTTACCTGCATCTTCTGTGTCAAATTGATAGATCATGACACGATCAAATCCCGTTAGCTGCTGCACCTGTTGTACTGCAACTCGACACATTTCCTCTGTTGTCGATGCTGCTTGAATTTTACTAATCGCACCTTTTACCAAATGATAAAACCCGAAGAAACTCACATTTTCTTGGCTTTGACTCGGTTCTAACTCTAAAATAAGTACGCCATCAAAGCGATGTACAATTCCATCGAAAATCAGGTTTTTGCCCTGTGGATCTAGAACAATTTTCAACGGATTGACGCTTTCAAAATCCTTTGACAAACACTTTTCAATCGCGTTAACTTGCTGCAAGTCGAGCAAGTCGTGCAATTGGGTATTTAACAAATCCTCTGGTTCGCGCCCCAAAATTTGAGCAGTATTGTTGCTGATCTGAATGATTGTGAGTTCCGGTTCTTGGAGGACAAACAGAAGACCATGAGGCTGGATGGAACCGGGGATGTGAATTGGTTCGCGATCGCAATTGGTTAAGTCAAGGTTTTCTGGTGTGATCGTTTCGTTCTGGCTCATGCTCTGGCAGCAAATTTTTGCTCTGCTTTCCAATTGTAGTGAAATTGTAGTGAAAATTCCAACAGAGTCAGCAGCGATTATCTATTGCTGGACAATACCGCAAGTGCATGAGTTTCTTGTACTAACACCTATTAAAAAACGCAAGCAAGAAACAAACTTTCCAAGCTTAACTGACCTTTAGCAAACAAGTAGGGACATGCATATAATACAAGTCATGTCAATGCATAAGTCCTAAACTTTCTTGCGCTTATCGAGCAATTGATTTTTTGGGTCATTAATTTTTGGGTAGTTCTTGGGTTTTGCATCGCAAACTAGATAAATCGGAGTCATTCCTATGGAATCAGATCAATACATCATCCTTCGTGACACCAGTCGTGTAGATTTAAGTGAACCCTTTTCAGGACGCTCTTTCACTCTTGAAGCGAGTCGCACTGTGGAGGCACCCACTCCCCGCATTGACATTGAATCACTCGATACGCGAGATCTGTTCGATCTGCGGCGCGATCCTCAAGTTGTCAGTATTGCTCCACCTATGCCAGTTGCTCTGATTGAGCCAACTGCGAGTGAGGAAGCACAAACGCATGATCAGCTTGGAACAATGACGTGGGGAGTGAGTGTAACTGGTGCTGTTGATAGTCCTTTTACAGGTCAGGGCGTAACCGTAGCGGTTCTGGATACTGGCATCGACGCTAACCACGAGGCCTTTAAAGGAGTCCAACTGATAGAGCAAGATTTCACAGGTGAAGGCAACGGGGATAAGAACGGACATGGTAGCCATTGTGCTGGTACCATTTTTGGTCAGATCGTTAACGGATACCGCTTCAGCATGGCACCAGGCGTACAACGTGCACTGATTGGTAAAGTGCTGGATTCGCAAGGGCGTGGAGGAACTGCGCAAATTTATCGAGCTATTCTGTGGGCTTTAGATCAGGGGGCACATGTCATCTCCATGTCACTGGGTATGAATTTTCCAGCTCAGGTTGAGAATCTTATGAAGGAGAAAAATTTTCCAGCACCTCTTGCTACCTCTAAAGCGCTAGAGAATTACCGGGCAAATGTTCGCTTGTTTGATAAGCTAGCTGATCTAGTCAATGCTCGCAATGCACTATTTCAACAAGGTACTGTGATTGTTGCAGCCTCCGGAAACGATAGCAAGCGTAACATTGATCCGAACTACATATTATCCGTTGCCCCACCGGCGGCGGCTGATGGAATTATTTCGGTCGGAGCGCTTGAAACGCCAGGTGAACCGAATAACGCTTTGAAGGTTGCCTATTTTTCCAACACTGGTCCGAACGTTGCGGCTCCGGGTGTTAAGATTTACTCAGCTAAACCAGGAGGCGGCTATCGGTACCTTAACGGTACAAGCATGGCAACTCCTCACGTTGCAGGTATTGCAGCACTCTGGGCTGAAAAACTTCTGAAACAGAATACCACTGTCAATCGGCTCGAACTCAGTTCTCGATTAATTGGTCAAGCCAAGAAAGACAGGTTAGCCGCTGGCTTCAATCCTCTGGATGTGGGTGCTGGCCTTGTACAGGCACCACTCAATTGAATACGTAAACTCAATCGCCCCATCGTCCCTTTCTCGAACTATTAATGATCTATGTTTTCACTCTAAAAATGTCAGCTTTCTCTATAATTTAGAATCCGGGAAGAAACAATCAAAACACTGACCCCCTCCCGATTTCCGCAACACGGAAAATTGGTTAAGGGTCTTGCTTTGATTGTCCGGGCATTTATCTCAACGCCTAAGCGGAACAGGAGGCGTGAAGCTTCTGCTCGAACTAGCTAAATGACCCTTCGGCTAGCCCCGATAGGCGTAGCCGTGCCGTTAGGCATAGGGGGCGCTACGCAAACGCTCAGGGTTAACCAATCACTTAAATGGATAGACCAATTTTATACATAGCAATTACGAATCATGGCTTTGGTCATGCTACCCGCGCAGCAGCTGTCGCCGCAACAATTCAAAAATTATGTCCAGAAATCCTGCTGATCATAGTGAGTACTGCACCACGATGGTTGCTAGACTGCTACATAGAAGGCGATTTCATCCACCGTCCCCGTGCGATGGATTTAGGTGTGGTGCAAGCAGATAGCCTGACAATGGATAAGGCTGCAACTCTAGAAAAGTTACTTGAGATTAAGAAAAATCAAAATTCTATCATTGCTTCTGAAGTCAACTTTATCCGCCAAAATCGTGTTCATCTTATCTTGGCAGATGTCCCCTTCCTCGGCTGTGAAATTGCCAAAGCAGCTAAGATACCCTGTTGGATGATGAGTAACTTTGGCTTTGACTTTATCTATCGAGATTGGGGTAGTCGTTTTACAGACATTGCTGATTGGATAAGTGATTGTTACTCGAAATGCGATCGCCTGTTTCGTCTTCCTTTCCACGAACCGATGCAAGCTTTTAATAATATCACAGACGTCGGCTTAACAGGCGGTTCTCCTCGTTATGCTCCTGAAGAAGTACGAGCCAAATGGGCAATTACAGCCCCAAAAGAAAAAACTATCTTACTCACCTTTGGTGGATTGGGTTTGCAGGAAATTCCCTACGAGAACCTGAAGCAATTTCCAGATTGGCAGTTTATCACATTTGATAAATCTGCCCCAGATTTGCCAAACTTAGTGTCAGCTACTGACCAAAAATACTGCCCAGTGGATTTTATGCCTATTTGTGGGCGAGTTGTATCCAAACCTGGTTTCAGTACCTTTGCTGAGGCAACACGTTTGAACGTGCCGATTGTTTCAGTCACTCGTGACGAGTTTGCAGAAGCCGCTTTTTTATTAGAAGGTATTAGCAATTACAACCTACATCAAATCCTCAAACCATCTGAGTTTTTCCAAGGAACTTGGGATTTTCTCAACCAACCACCCAATCAACCGAAGCAATCTCAACTCATTGCTAAAGATGGAAATGAAACGATAGCTCATGCTGTTGTTGATTATTTACAAAGTTCTTAATGAAAAATTATGATTCTTACGTAAACCCATAAACAAAACTTTTTCTCAAGACTAATTTGGATGCGTTTACCCAATTTGGCGGGTTATTAAGAATAATCGCAGTAAGTATTATTCAGAAACCCGCCAAACGCTTAAGGTTTTCCGGTTAGGACTAACAAAAATGAGGGGCTAGTTGCAAAACATTTAGTTTGCTACATTTATTGAGACAATGCGCACCCTGCTTTGTAAGTCTAGTGAACTGGCGAAAGTAGTTGGCTTTGTAAGTCTGGCGTTAAAGTCGTAGCGTCGCCCTACGTCGCGCCCCAACCTTTGCATATAGGTTTGTAAGTTAATAGCACCGTCGCTTGTGCGTAAGGCTTTCGATGGATTTTTTATGAGTTTGTTGAGTAGCCCCCTACCACCGAAAACAGCTGCTGCTACGTATTCAACACCTCTATTTAGGTGACGTTTGATGTGCGGTCTGCTCAAATACTTTTCAACGTACGTCATCTGTCTTTCTGGTGGTAACGAAAGTATCCGTCTAAGCGTCGTACCAAACTCTTGGGCGTCATCTGTGCCAAAACCTATCAAACCTCCATACCCACACGAGTTAGTCTTGTGGAACTCTCTCGGGTTGAAGTTAGTTTCAACGGCGATAACGTCCGCTATCCATGAGCCAGGAATACCGAGTTTGTTAGCGGTAGTGTTTATCGCTCGTCGGAAGGCAACGTTTTTATGAAGATACGCGTAACCGTGTGTATTGTCTATGTTGTCTTCGGGGTAAGCGATGTTGGGAACGTGCCCTTTTTTTGCAGGCACTTGAAAATTAAATAACTGTTGTGTTGAATCTGGATAACCCGATTGGTTCTGATTTCCAACATTGTCCTTAAGTATGTATGAACTATTGCCCATTTTTGGGACGTTTTCACCATTTTTTTCTTGTATTTTTATGATGTTGAAGTTGTATTGCCAACTGTTTGTCTTACCGATAGCTTTTCGAGCAACACTACTAGTTGTGTTTAAGCCAGCAAAAGACTCAATAGGATCTACACTGTCGTTTCCGTCGAAGGTGTTTGTATTTGGTATTTTCCAGTGAAGATGCCTACCAGACGAATGTTCTGTACTGCCGACTTGGCTTAAGTTTGCTTGCTGCGTTAGGCTTTGTGTTTCTTGTTCCGCAGCTTTTAGTTTCAGGGGGAATGTTTTTTTTAGTTGCGCTTGAGGTCTGTTTAAGGGGTAGGGAGTGTATTTCTCTGCTATCGTGTTGATTCTCATCTGAAGAAGCGTCGCCTGTTCCTCGTACCTCAGAACTAACTGTTGCAAAGCCCCGGTGTACTGTTGCGCTTGCTCTTTAGTTAGACCTTGAGACGGTATGTTGAACCCCTCAATCTTTAGCGCTTGTTGTACACTTTCGTCCTTTGAGTTTTGCACGAGCCATTCGACGCCATTGACGTTAATATCGGCGATATTTTGGCGAAGGCTGTTTAACTCTAGCTGTATCTGCTGTTGCTCTTTTATGTCGCCGGAATACTCGGAAGCAACACCAACTCCGTTTTTGATGAACTTCCAAGCAAAAGTACCTGTGCTTTGGTTAGAGAGCGTTTGTGTTTTTGCCTCGTTAACTAACTTGGCTTGTTGTATCTTAAGGATGTTGTCAGTAGGCTGTAAGTTGTACTCTACAGGTTTTTGCGCTTCGTGAGGTGTGGGGTCTTGTAGTGTTGACGGGACTTGCAACCGTTTGCGCGCGATACGCGTAGCGTCAAGCCTCCGGCTTATCGCCATCGCCATCGCTAATTGTGTTCGTCGTTCTTGCGGTGTTATTTGTCCAGCTTCGACAGCTTGGTTAACTTGTGCAGCATAGTCATCGTATGTCATCTGTCCATCTGCTATGCCGGATAACAAACTACCAACACCACCATTATTTTGCGCGAAGTCTTGTGCTTGGGCGCTAGTCGCTTGTTGTGCATCAATCGATTGACGTATCGCCGCGTTCGTCTGACTAAAGGTTTGTTGTGTGTTACCTAAAAGTTCCTGGTTTTGTTCTAGTCCATCAGCTAACGCCTGGTTAGCCACGTTAAACTTAGCTTGAATCTTATTTTGTAGGGTATTGTTTTGCCCTAGTAATTCGAGTGGAGCCGCCATTACTTCTCTCCCTGTAATGAAAAGTAGTTGGTTGAAGTTAAACTGCCAGTTGGCGAGTACGTAGAAAATAACGAAAAACGATTTGGTGATGCTTTGAAGTACCTGCATTTGGCGGCTTACGCTTATTTTTGTGTAAATAAACTTTCGCGGAAATATTATCGGTAACTATTGTAAAGGATTATACGGCTTTTTCCTATACCAAGTAATTAACCGTGTTCTTCTTGCCACTAGTTCTTAAACTCAATGCCCTGAGTCCTTACGGACACAGAAGTTTGCAACAGGCAGGAGGTAAGCTTGTTTTAGGTAAAATAGGGAATGACTAGGGAATGAATAATCATTAATGCAAAAATGACTGACTACCAAAAACTACTGAGGATTTCTACGACGGGCAAATCTTTGCATAACATTACCCGAAAAATTGAAGATACAGTCGCTGAATCAGGAGTTGAAACAGGACTATGTGTTATATTTTTGCGCCACACTTCAGCCAGTTTGCTGATTCAAGAAAATGCTGACCCAGATGTCCTAAAAGATTTAGCTAATTTTATGGCAAAACTCGTACCAGAATCAGCCCAGTACATCCACGATACTGAAGGTCCTGATGATATGCCAGCACATATCCGTACAGTTTTGACTCATACATCAGAAATGATTCCCATCAATAGAGGTCACTTGGTACTGGGAACTTGGCAAGGAATTTATATTTGGGAACATAGGCAAAGAAATCACGCACGAGAACTGGTTATTCATATTTCTGGATCGTGAACATAAGCTTGAATAGGGAGCACCCGAGCACCCGAGCACAGGGAGCAGGGAAGATAAATTGTACCTAGCTTCGCAAAAATCAGATAGAAATCCTATAGTTTAAAACTAATGACTAATGACTAATAACCAATGACTCATGAAAATAGCTGATTTCATCACTTGGTTTGAAAAATGGGCAAATCCGGCCTGGCAAGAAAGCTGGGATAATTGTGGCTGGCAAATTGAGCCAGGAGTATTGCAAGAAAATGCACGGGTTTTGGTTTGTTTGACACCAACTTTGGCTGTCATGCAAGAAGCGATGGCATTCCTTAATGCTGGTATCCCGGTGAATCTGATTTTTGCCCACCATCCTTTGATTTTCAGTCCCCCCAAGTCCTTACGTTGTGGCGACGCCATTGGCGAAATGGCACGGTTAGCGTTTACCCACAATATTGGTATTTACACTGCTCATACAAATTTCGACCAAGTAGATGATGGAACTGCTGACGTGTTGGCTCAAATTCTAGAACTTAAGGAAGTCTCTCCTGTTGTACCCACTCAAGCAGGATTAGGATACGGACGCGTTGGAAATTTAGACCAGTCTATAGCTTTAAAAGAGTTACTCACAATCATTCAAACCCGACTCGCGCCTTCTCATCTGATTTCCTCTCCAGTGGTAGATTTAAAGCAGGCGATTTCCCGAGTTGCTGTTTTGGGTGGTTCAGGAGCCAGTTTTCTTTCAGCGGTTGTAAAAACAGGTGCTCAAGCCTACTTGACTTCTGACTGTAAGTTCCATCAGTTTCAGGAAAGCCGTGATCGCGGTGTGATTTTGATTGACGCCGGACATTATGCTACAGAACGTCCAGCATGTGATCGCCTCGTGCAAAAGTTTCAAGATTTAAATCTAGATTGGGTACAGCTAAGTCAACAAGATGAGGATTTTAGATTGCTTTATTAATTATGATAAACAAAACTGATATAGCAATCCGATTTGATGAGTGTGAATCACTCGTGGAGACAGGCAACAGGCAACAGGCAACAGGCAACAGGCAACAGGGAAGAAGGAATAAAGGTGTACGGAGTTTTTTTCAAAAATAAAATAGGAGTCCTATAGCAGCAAAAATGTCAAGCAAGCTTTGTGTAGTAGAAGCTGATATTCACCAAAGAATGTAAACTTCAGGTGTTGTTGTTTAAAACCATCAAGGTTACAAGAGAATAAGCTAAGATCAACTACATAGGGGTAAAAGTAAAGCAAAGTCCCTAGACTTCCCAGCGATGTCAAGGACTATAAGCAGGCAATTCAAACAACCGCAACTAACGTTTGTTTTGGAGTATAAAATATTACATAATGCTTGTCACCACTCACCAATTCATCTTATCTTTGCCAGGAAAAATCCCGAAATCTGTGACTTCTATGAAGTAAACATTTTTTGAATGACCCGACAAAAATGAAGTTTAGCTGGTGCAGTAACCGTGAACTTTTTAGTCCAAAAAGCTGACAAAGCAGACAACGAAAAACGAATTTCTGGTTTGGGTCAAGAAAAATACTTTGGCTTGGTTTGCTTAACGAACCATGAAGGGGTATTCTATGCTGGGGGAAAAGCCCAGATGTTGTTGACAGATTTAACTAAGTATAAAAAGGCAGAAGCTGTAGATGCTACACCGCAAGATTTATCAATTGTGTTGCGACGGGCGGGAGGTCTGTGTGTTCTTGCGGGACCAGCAACGCTGGATCGAGCGTGCCCGCATCCTTGATATAGAGGGAGATTTGGTCACCCTACGTTATGAAACAGAAGAAGAAGACGAAGTTTGTTCTTGGGAGGAAATGGTTCGCCTTGAAAGCATTGGCGCTGTAACGCAAAAATTAGCTTCAGTGCCACGCGGCAATGTAGAACCTCTTTTAACTGAAGACTGTCCAGAAGCTGAACGTATCCGTAATCGTTTTACTGATTCAAACCCAGAGTAATCAGTGCTGAGGGTTCAGTCCTTGCACTAGGAGAACCCTTTGCTGGTAGCGACACTTAAGTGCTGAGTAAAATTTAAGAAATTCGCACGCCAATAACTCAGCACTTATCTGTTGAAACTGACAGACTGAGCACTCAAGACTCAGGACTCTTTTCGATGTTGCGTTCAAATGCAGGACAGTAACCTTCAAGAGTGACTTTGAAATTATACAGTGGGGACGCAGGATTCCAACACCTCTGTCCCCTTTGATGTCGGCAAGTACCGCAGCACTCAATATCAGACCAGGTAAAGCGATCGCTATTTTGGTTCAGCAGTTCTCTTTGCGATAGTCCCCGTAATACCAGATCTTCGCCTTGCCATCGGGCTTCAATTAAACCTGTGTCCGCAAAGTGTCGCCACCGGGGATCGGCAGTGATTGCATCGGGTAGGGTGATTGTGACTACAGTTCCTAATTCCGTCAGTTCGCCTTCATAATTTGTTTCTGGGGCAGCTGGTTGTAAAAATGTTTCACCAATAGGCAGTTCCACAAGTGTGCCAGCTGCGGGAGAATGCAAATGGTAACGATTTTGCAACTCTTCTAGGCTTGTTAGGTCTGCTAAGTAAGCAGGAGAACCGTGGACGAAGATGACGTGCTGCGGTCGCAAATTATGAATGAGTTGGGTTGTCCCTGGACCGTCACTATGCTGAGCAAGAAGATAGGTTTCGACGGTTGTTACCCGTGAGTATTGGTCGTTAATTTTTATATTGGTTTTTTCTGGAACAAGGGTGAGCCAATAGCCAGTACCTTTTTGGCAGTATTCGCTTAAATCAGCCGTGGAGTCAGTAAGGATAATACAAGGGCTGCTAAGATCAGGCATCTGTTGTGGCTGCATCCGCCGTACACGTGGGCGTATCCGTTCATCCCAAAATAGGGGTTGATGGCGAGCAAAGTTTTGTACCGAAGGGGGAAGATGCGATAGCAATTCCAGGTAAGCGTCACATCCAACGGCGACACTACGATCAACCCAGATATCTAAATCTCTTCCTGTGAAATGGTGATGACTGCGTAAAAGCATCAGCAGTTCTTGACCGAGTCCCAAAGTTGGTGTGGGAAGTAGCACAGAACAACGCTCTGCGATCGCTCGGTTAATTCTCTCAGCAAGTTGATTTTCTTGAGTCCGGCGGTGGGGATGACGCGAAGTTCCATAGCTTCCCTCAATAATCAGCACATCCAACTCTATTCCCCGCAATTCTTCCAAACGTAAACCTTCTACAAGCCGCGAATTGGATAAAAAAAAGTCGCCCGTATACAGTAGCCTGTAAGAGCGCTCTTTTGTGGTATACGTGAGTAGAATTGCTACCGCCCCTGGTAGGTGACCTGCAGGAATTATTTCTGCTACCAGACCATCTTTGAATTCTACAGGCGATCGCAATGGCAACGCTTGACAAAATGATGGTACTTCCTGGGCAGCTTGCTCCTGCCAATTTAGACGCAGCAACTTGCTGGTCACTTCGCTGGCGTATATTGGTAACAGCGGAAATGCCTTATGCAGAGCTAACAATCCTCTGGCATGGTCTGGATGCGCATGACTCACTAGGACAAAATCTGCTGGTAAGGGCGAACTTCCTCGAAGTGCCGATTTTTGAAATCTATTCACTAGAGTTGAGATATCCGCCAAACCACAGTCAAGCAAAATGCGATGTGGTCCCATCCGTATTAATAGACAAACACCCTCATCATCGTGATGAACCCCAAAAGGCAAACATTCTAGTTCACTCGCCGTCTCCCCCGCATCAAATCTGAAGGATACTGACAGGCGATCGCTCATGCTCTTTTCCCCTCTAAGCTCATTTTTATGGACATTTGCCCAATGGGTAATAAAAATTCATCTAAGTTACGGACTAGGGGCGGTGCTGATTGTTTTTTGTGGCTTCAGTGGGCTGAGCCATTCCCATGATAGTTATCCGAATCGTAGAATCCATTTTTCGTACCAAAGAACAAGCACGAAATTGTGAAGACAATTGTTAGTGCAGCTAAAACCAGCTTTACATCCATGTGTTTGTTGCCCTTTACAAAAGACTTTCTGATTTTAATAGAGTGATTTCTATATCTCAAGAAATCCCCAGAAAATCTTTATCTACTATTGTTTATGAAAATTATGGTATAAGTAAATATACTCTTTACAAATATTATTATAAGACTTGTGTGAGGCTGATTTTGGACTACGGCTAAAACTTATAACTCAAAACTTGAATTATAGTCTTCTCCGGTAATTTACCAGAGCTCAGAGTAATCGTGTCACTACTGCTAGAACGTACTGTCATTCCGTTCATGAGTTTTAGGAAGTCATCCAAAGGTGAGATATCGCAGTTTGCAGCATCTGCTGCTTGTGTACGGTAATGGGTAGGAATCACTATTTTGGGATTAAGGGTTTGAATTGCAAGTCTGGCTTCTTCAGGATTATAAGCTTTTGCACCTCCTCCTACAGGCACTAATGCCACATCAGGACGCCCCATAAGAATTTTTTGTTCAAGGGAAATGGGTGCTGCAGCTCCTCCTAAATGAAGGATATTAATTCCCCCTTGCTTCCAAAGCCAAGCCGTATTTACACCAAATTGCCTGCCACCTTTACGGTCATGGTTTATGGGGATTCCCTGCAACTTAATGTTATTAAAGTCGTAAACTCCCGCTTCATAGATCAGCTTTGGATTTCCAACAAGGTTTTCTACAGCACCTTCATCTAGCAATTGACTGCTAATCAGAGCTAAATCAGCCCCAACCTTTGGCGTACGATAACGAGCGGTACAGCCAACAGTCCGAAAGGGATTCGTGAGAATTTTGACTCCCGCACCAGTAAATAGAAAGCAAGTATGACCGAGCCACTGAATTGATAATGAACCGCCAGATTGGGCATTAGCTTGAAGGGAGGAACCCAAGCTCGTAACTAATGTTGTTGCTAATCCGGCTCCTGCATAGCCCAATAACTGTCGTCGTTTCATGAATTCTTCTCTCTAGACCGCAATTGTTCTGTAAAAATTTTGCAGTAGTTGCTTGCTTGAAGTTATCAGGACACTTTCATAGATGAACTGGACGCCGTCAATATGAAGATAGTTCCAGTGTCACACCTCCATAATTGCGCCATCCTCAACTCAAGCAGTGATTTCTAGCACATTTGGACAAGTGTCACGCGAAATCACTAAACTATGATACCTGGTTGCGGTCATCGGATTTCTATTTGGGTGAAAATTTCCACGTCTGTATCATACGCGTAAAACTCTCGTAGTTACCGTCGATAAGTATTATCAAAAGTTGTTATTCTTCCTGGTTTATAGCAATTTGTGATAATTGTGAGTCATTCTCACGACTAAGATTTTCATCTTTAGTTTCAGTCATCTTGAAAAAAGACACTTCTGCCCAGCACTTAGGATGATACAGATGCCAACACTAAAGCTAACAGGGGAGGAAGTAAAAGTGTACCAGCTACTATCACTGCTACCAAGGCAGAGACAAGCACAGCAGCAGCTGCGCAGTCTTTAGCAATTTTTGCCAACTCATGGTATGTCTGTTTCACTGTTAAGTCCACAATTGACTCGATCGCCGTATTCAGCAACTCCAACGCCAAAACTAAACCGCTCGTCAGTCCAATCACAGCGATTTCTACAGATTTAAGATGCAAGAAAATGCTCAAGGTAATTGCCAAAGCACCAACACAAACATGAATGCGAAAATTACGTTGTGTTTGAAAAGCGTAGCTAATTCCGCACCAAGCATACTTAAAACTGACAAATAAATTAGAGGCGACTTTCCACGATAATTGACGTTGGCTACTAACAACCGTTTCTAAGCAGTCCGGTACTGGCGGCAGCGAAGCTTTTGGTGGAGATGAGACTTGTTGAGACATAAGTGTAAAGACCAAACAGCAGAGTAGGTGGGGAACAGACAGCAGATGTTAGGAGAATAGTGCACTTATTAGCAATTTGTAACAGAAAAAGATCAAATATTAAATACAGAATAACACTTAGATTCTAATGGTAAGTCATTGCTATTCAAAGTCAGTGTCAATACCTATCGCCTTCAGTAATATGACTTGTTGCTTAAGCATTTGGCTCAAACTTTCTTCATCAGGATGATCCCAACCCAAAAGATGCAGTAACCCATGAGCTGCTAACCAAGCTAGCTCTGTTGGCAAAGGATGTTCTTGCTGTTGAGCTTGCTGTTGAGCAGTTTCGACAGAAATTACAATATCACCGAGATACAACGGTTCCTGGGCGTCTATTTCTGTCAGATCAGGAGCATCTACCTCTAATGCAGCAAAAGATAAAACGTCTGTCGGTTTATTTTGATGACGATACTGCTGGTTGAGTGTCAGAATTTCACTGTTGTCTGTTAAACGTAGTCCAACTTCATAAGTAGGTGCTGGAGAAATACTTGGCTGTAGTATTTCTAACCAGCACTCAAACCAGTCTTCCCAAGTTTCAACAGTAATATGCGCATCCTTTTCTCCAGAGTGCAGAACTTCTGGCTCGGATGATTCATTATAGTAATCCTGCACATACACTTCAACTTGCACCAGCTACTAAGTCTCCTTAATATACGTTTTTTATACTTTAACGAGTTAGGTAAGCCAGACCTACAAGTACTGCTAAAAGACCTACTGTCGTTAAGACAAAATGCTTCAAAGAGGTCAGACGCTTTTGCACCATGTTTCGCATGGCGAGTTTGACGTAGGAAGGTTGAGGTTCTGCAGAACGAGAGTCACTCATAATGATGATTTGTTAACAAACTCTTCTCATAATGTAACAGTTCTTATAGCACCAAGTTGCCATTGTGCCCCCTTTGGAAAGGAGGGAAGGAGGGAGGGAAACACCGAATAAAGGATTTATTCCCACACTCCGACACTTTCTCTTGCTGATTCTAATTATGCAGAAGCTTCTACCAACTGGTTCTCTTGCCGTAAATAGGCTTGGATGAACATATCGATTTCTCCGTTCATTACATCCGCGATCGCAGTTGTTTCCTCAGCAGTCCGCAAATCCTTCACCATCTGGTAAGGATGAAAAACGTAGTTCCGGATTTGGTTACCCCAAGAGGCTTCTACCATATCGCCCCGGATTTCGGCGACTTCTTTGGCGTGTTGCTCTTGAGCGATCACCAGCAGTTTTGCCTTCAAGCGGGCGAGGGCTTTTTCTTTATTTTGTAATTGGCTGCGCTCTTCCGTACAACGCACCGCTATTCCAGTCGGAATGTGAACAACCCGGACTGCGGTTTCTACTTTGTTAACGTTTTGCCCACCTTTACCTCCAGACCGAGTTGTGGTCACTTCCAAATCTTTCTCTGGGATTTCTAGCTGTATATTGTTATCTATCTCGGGCATCACTTCCACGCCAGCAAAGCTTGTTTGCCGCTTACCGTTGGCGTTGAAGGGTGAAATCCGCACAAGACGATGTGTGCCTGTTTCTGAACGCAGGTAACCATAGGCATAACGCCCAGTAATTTCTAGAGTTACAGATTTGATCCCCGCTTCATCACCTTCGGAAAGTTCGCTTAAACTGACTTTATAGCCATACTTTTCCCCCCAACGGGTGTACATTCGCAGCAACATATCTGCCCAGTCTTGAGCATCGGTACCACCAGCCCCAGCATTGATGGTGAGTACAGCGCCCTTTTGATCATAAGGACCGGAAAGCAACTGGAGTAACTCCCATTGATCTAATTCGCGCTTGAGCTTATCAACATTAGACTCAGCTTCTTGCAAAAGCCCTTCATCTGTGTCTAACTCCAACAGTTCTAAAACTGCTTTAGTGTCTTCCAAACTCGCTTGCCACTGGTGATACTGTTGCAAATGTGCTTTAAGATCGTTGAGTTCCTGCAGTGTTTTTTGTGCCTGCGTTTGGTCATTCCACAACTCTGGTTGAGCTGCTATTTGTTCTAAATCTTGAATTTTGGCAGAAAGTGCGGGTATGTCAAAGATAGTCCTGGGTTTTACCCAGGCGATCAGACAACGTTTCGATTTCGCGTTTGAGTTCTAAAACTTCCATACTACCTAATTGATAATAATCGGTTTGAATGTGCAATTGCATCCCGGCGGCTGCTTTGCACTATTGCTCTCTATTTTATTTGTTTTTACTTTAGCAAATATAGACCTGTGCGGCATTTTTAGCGTAACAAGTTTTACATTAAATTTACTGATTCTTGACAAGATTAAATCAGGGAAAAGGGAATAGGGAACGCTTAACAGTGAAACTGATACCTGTTGAGAGTTGTACTGTAGGTTTTCTGGTTTAAATTTTGTCAGGTGGGTAATATTTTGTCATACCCACCTGATGAAAAACCTTTAGCCGACGGTAACTTGATTGCTGTCAACCGCAGTCGCACCATTAACTGAACGCGCTACAGAAACCATCTTGTTGAGAATGTCTTGGCTGGGAACTTTGCCTTTGAGGACTACAGTGCCACCTGTTTGAGCTACCCAGAGAGTTTCTATATCATCTAATTGTTGGTCTTGGTCAAATGCAAGTGCCACGCGCTTTGCCAAACCGCTCTGGTCATATTCTCCATTCAATCCTACACGCTCTGGGGCGATTTGTTGAGTAGCAGCAGCCGGAGCAGCAGTTTGCTGTGCTTGTTCCACTGGTTGTGGTTCTGGATTGACTTGTGCTTCTTGAGGTTTTTCCATTCCAAAAAGTCTTTTTAACCAGCCCATAATACTATTGTCTCCTATCAGGGTTTCATTACATTTGAATATAGAAGGCTGGATAAATGGTGACATCTGCCTGGAAAAATATATGTTGTATTATTAATTACTGCTTTGGGGGTAAATTTATGATTTTTCTGTCGCAGGGAGGGTTTTGAGGAGGATTTAAGAACCGCAGAGGCGCAGAGAAGCCAGTGCGTTACGCTGGTGGTCTCACCTCACCCCGCCCTGACGGGCACCCCTCACGCCAGGTGCTACAACGGGGGGAACCCCAACGCCAGATCCCTACGGAGGGAAACCCTCCTGCAGGACTGGCTCCGCAACGCACTGGCTCTCCTTATTAAGGAGAGGGGAATTCACTGGTTAGCACGAAGAAAAATTGTAGTAGTTTTATGTTTTTTGCGCTGACTGCTGAGTGGCGATAAGCCGGAGGCTTGACGCTCCGCGTATCGCACTTCTCACCAATCCACTTCTCACTGACGCACTTCTAACGCACAGTTTAGAACAAGTGACAAGTGTTAAATGATACTAATTATTAAAAATGATAAATATTGATTCCGTAATGAGTGCGATTAAACCTTTTGCCGGTTCTGTTGGAAAGCAAGTCATCAAAAACGCTCAGCGTAATGAAGCTGTGATCCAAGTTTTAAAAAACTTGAAACTTGATCCAACACAACCTCCTAAAGATGTTGATGGTGTTTATGCTTACGCTTTAGTAGAGTATGGGGTGTATAAGCCAGAGGCAATTCTGAAGCTTTTTAGAGAAAAAGAGATTAAAAATGCTTTTTGGCAAGCTTATACTTCAAGGAATCCATTAGGTTTTTTAAAGGAAGTCAGAAAATTTCTGAATTGGAACAGTTTGGGGAACGAGATACCAGAAGCGAAAATTGAAATACAAACTGAGTTAGAAGAGTTTGGCAAAATTTTTATAGAGGTAGCACAACGTACGAGATCATCTGAATTTCAGCCTTACCCAGATTGGAATCTGGATGAGTATCCAGAGGAGTTTAAACCATTAATCAAAGAAAAGATTCGGTCTTTTTGTGGTCGTGAATTTGTTTTTGATGCTTTGGCTCAATTCTTGAAAGACAACCCTAACGGTTATTTTACAGTTATAGGGGATGCAGGAATGGGGAAAAGCACTATTGCTGCTAAATATGTCTTTGACCACAAGTCTCCTTGCTATTTTAATATTCGCGCTGAAGGTCGAAATCGACCTGAGCAGTTTTTAGAAAGTATTCGTCAACAACTGATTAAGCGTTACCAGTTGCAGAATTCCGAGAAAGCTGATTTGCCAACGTTACTACAAAAAGTGAGTAAAGAACTTCTCCCCAACGAACGTCTGGTGATTGTGGTTGATGCGCTTGATGAAGTGGAGCAAGAACCAGGGGAGAATCTTTTATATTTACCTACAGCGCTTCCAGAACAAGTCTATTTTCTGCTCACGAGACGACACTATACTAAAGAAACAAAGCGATTATCTGTGTCTCCTGGTGTTCCGATGCAGGAATTGGATTTAAGGGCAAGTGAGTATGTTGGTTTAAGCCATGATGATGTGAAAGAGTATATTCGGTTATTTCTGAATGAAGACCCAGATTATAAAGATGAGCTGAGAAAGTGGAAACGGGGGAGGAAAAGTGTACCCTCACCGGTCATCGCGACTCGGTTCATGCAGTCGCCGTCACCTCTAATGGCACGCAGGTGATTTCTGGTTCAAGGGACAAGACAATCAAAATCTGGAATCTGGAAACCGGACAGGAGAAGTGTACTCTCATTGGTCATAGCGACTGGGTTTATGCAGTCGCACTCACTTCTGATGGCAAGCACGTGATTTCTGGTTCAGGTGACAACACACTCAAACTCTGGAATCTGGAAACTGGACAGGAGAAGTGTACCCTCATTGGTCATAGCGACTTGGTTATTGCAGTCGCCGTTACCCCTGATGACAAGTACGTGATTTCTGGTTCAGGTGACAACACACTCAAAGTCTGGAATCTGGAAACCGGACAGGAAAAGTGTACCCTGACTGGTCATAGCGACTGGGTTTATGCAGTCGCACTCACCCCTGATGGCAAGTACGTGATTTCTGGTTCATGGGACAACACACTCAAAGTCTGGAATCTGGAAACAGGGGAGGTCATTACTAGTTTCACTGTGGATGGTGCGTTACTTTGCTGTGCGGTTGCACGGGATGGGGTGACAATTGCAGTAGCCGACGCAACAGGACGTATACATTTCCTCCGCCTCGAAGGGATGCAGACGTAACCATGAACACTGTACCCCAATCCCCTAACCCTCATCAATACTGTTTCCTACCCAAGGGAGTTTGTGCAAGTCATTCAAGAAAAAAGCCAAAACTTTGGCGTTAAGCGTCCTTTGAGTGCGCCCCGTTAGAGGCTAGTTCTGCGGTAGGCGTTAAGCGTAGCTCTGCCGTAGGCGATCGCCCATTCATCTTCACCGCTATCACTAACTTTCTCCACCGCCATAACTGGAGTTACTTAGTTGAATACAAGAAATATTATTTTTGAATTTTGAATTTTGAATTGTCAAGACTCTCCGTCAACGTTTGAAACACGACGTTTACGGAATATTCCTGTCATATTTATTCCTGTCACCAACATTGCTAGTAAACCCAAACCAAGTAAAAGTACATAAAAAGGTCTGAAAAATGATCCTAAATATGATCCTTGGTGAATCCTTAAAAAAAGAGCAGCTTGTTCACCAGACATTCCGAACCAATTTTTTCCAACTCGAAAAAGAATACCTGTTACTGCTGTTACGGCTAGAGGTAGAAATATAATTGGGGCAATAACACGGTGAACGACGCGGAAATCAGGTTTGGAATTATTTGATTTAGACGAAATTCTTCTGAATTTCATCATATTTAAACCAGTGACTATCATCCCCAACAATCCCAAACCAACTAAAAGTATATAAACAGGTATTAGTGGTTTACCAAGGTATTCACCTTGGTGGATCACCATCATGAACTCTGCTATATCGCTTGGCATCCCAAACCAACTTCTTCCCAAGCGGTAGGTCATTCCTGTTAACGCACTAGCAAGTAAGGGTAAAAAAATAACTGGAGCAACTTTGTGGTGAATTTTCCGAAAGTTTCTTTGCATATATTTATGGAGAATATCTCAATTATAAATCGGTCAGTAGTTTAAACCGGTGAACAGTAAACAGTGAACAGTGAACAGTGAACAGTAAACACTAACAACTGATAAGTGATAACTGATAACTGTTAAATTTCCGCCCATTTCCGCAACAAATTTGCATGAGTTTTACAAATCAAGTCAAATTCTGGCGTGATTCCATGCTTCTGAAAAAGGGTTTGGCGTGCAGTTTCTAAATCGAACAAAATTTCTCTTTCTCCAGGATCGCGAATAATACTTTGTACCCAACTAATAGCGGCAAATCTCGTACCTTCAGTTACAGTTGTCACTTGATGCAGCGTTGAAGATGGATAAACAATCATCGAACCTGCTTCTAGTTTGAAAACTTGTTCACCCAAAGAAGTATCAATCATTAATTCTCCGCCAACATAACTGCTAGGAGAACTGAGAAATAGAGTTAATGAGACATCAGAACGAGTCAAAACTTCATTTCCCATCAGGGCATTATCGGTATGATAACCGTAGTACATTCCCGGTTCATAGCGACTAAATATAATAGGTCGAATAATTTTTGGTCTGACGGCTGCTTGAAATAAGCGATTACGTTGCAGTGCTTGCATGACAATACTTCTCATTTCTTCTGTGAGTTCATTTGATGGTAGTTGTAGATTATTTTTAACTTCTTTTGCGTACCATCCTGCTGTTTCTTTGCCGTCTCGAAACTCCGAATTTGTCAATTTTGAATGAATTAACTCTAACTCCTCAGAGTTAAGAATATTATCAATACAAATAATCATGATAATAAGAAGTATTTTTTTATTTATTTCTAACTCTCAAAATAGATTTCTTTATTAATCTGTAAAAACTGTCATTTTTTGCATTAAAAAGGAATAAAATGAGAGCACTTTATACCGGTGAAAGAAAAAATATCAATCTTATATAGGACTCATATTTTATTTTTGAAAAAAAACTCAGTACAATTATTGTTCCCTGTTCCCTGTTAAGCGTTCCCTACCTCCACGAGTCCATTCACACTCATCAAACCGGATTGCTATAGCATTTATAGTTTCAGGAGTTAACTTATCTCATCACAACTCAAAATACAGCACATTGCAAATAAACGAAGTAGAGTACTGAGAGCTAAAAGACAGACTTACCAGCCTTTTTACTTTGGTAGCTGAGCCTTGTCGTATGCGCAAAGCGCACGCCTTACGGCTAACGCGTAGCGTCTGGTGGAGGAGATAGCTCTGACTCAGGAATTGCTGAATTCTGAATTCTGCTGTAATTACTTGCCTTCACCACCTTCACCACGTTCACCCGCTTCACCCGCTTCACCAGCGTCATTTGATTTTGTAGGTGCTTTCGTTTGTTCCGTTTTAGGGGTATTTCCCTTCCCTTCACCACCTTCACCCCCTTTACCAGCATCGTTTGCTGGGCTACAGGCGGCAGTTGTACCTACCAGACCTAGGGCAAGAAATAATGCAATTGCTTTTTTAGAACCCATAATAGACTCCCTAGTTGCTTGTGAATAATTGCACATTGTTAATTGTACAAAATCAGGCAGTCACAAACGATAAACAAGCACGTAATTTTTGCTAGAGAGAAAATACTCTATGAACACGCCACCTCTAAAACGCACAAAAAGAGAAACCCGTTACAGTCTGTATCATTTAAGTTTCCGTACGTGGTTGAGTTGGCAACTAAGTGTTTTATGAGCATCTTATAACACTCAATCAACATAATACTATGAATGCGGGAGTCCTCAATGTTGCACCTGCAATTTTGTGTTTTCAACAAAATATTCAACAGGCTACAGAAACTATCAAATTCCATGATAGATTTTTACGTCTACCATGCGAAAATCTCAATATAACCAGGGTTGTTGTGGATCTATGAATCTTTTGATTCTCTTAAAGATGTTTTCAAGCATCAGAAGTTTTTTTCGTGAGTTGATCAAGGTACTGAAGCCAGATTCCGCTAAATTTTTTGCTGTGCTATTTACTTTTGGTTTGTGCCTAAGTTTGAGCTTTTCTGCTTTTAGTCCGAGTTACGCAAAAAGTTCTACTCAAAATTCTGGTGCGAATCCTACAGCGAATACCTCGATGGCTGCTGTTAACGTTGTGCGGATGGGTTATCAAAAATCTGCAGTTCTCACTTTGGTGAAGCAACAAGGCACTTTAGAAAAACAATTGTCCCCTTCTGGGGTTAGTGTCAAGTGGTTAGAATTTCCCTCTGGTCCTCCGATGATGGAAGCCTTGAATGCAAACAGTATCGACTTCGCGGCTGTAGGCGAGGGACCACCAGTTTTTGCTCAATCAGCTGGTGTTCCACTGGTGTATGTTGGTAACTCTTCAGCAAGTCCTGAAGGTTTGGCAATTCTAGTTCGCAACAATTCGCCAATTAAGACTCTAGCTGATCTCAAAGGTAAAAAAGTTGCCGTTGCTAAAGGTTCAAGTGCTCATTTCTTGTTGGTGCAAGCGTTGTCATCTACAGGATTACAATACAGTGACATTCAGCCGACTTATCTTTCTCCAGCAGATGCTCGTGCTGTCTTTGAACAAGGCAAGATTGATGCTTGGGGAATATGGGACCCATTTCTAGCAGCAGCTCAAAAGAGTGGAGGAGCGCGGATATTAAGAGATGCTAAGGGTTTGGCGTCATGGAGGGAATTTTATGTGACGTCGCGAAGCTTTGCGGACGCAAACCCACAGCTTGTCAAGCAAATTCTCGAATCAGTTGACAAGGTAGGGAAGTGGGCAAAGAAAAATCACCGCCAAGTTGCTGAAGTATTATCACCGCAAATGGGCATTGATGTTGCTTCGTTAGAGTTAGCAGAAACTCGCCGCAAACGCTACGATGTACTACCCTTTAGCAATGAAGTGGTTGCAGAGCAACAAAAAGTTGCTGATACTTTCTTACGTCAGAAATTAATACCCAAACAAATCAAAGTAACAGATGCTGTTTGGAAACCTAAATAGTGATAAGTCGCTCAATGACTTCACCCCAGTCGCTATGCTCAAATTCAGAATTCACGCATTCGCACAGTGAGAAAAATAATTTTGAATTTTGAATTGAAAGTTTTGAGTTCCTTCGCAGGAGATATGGGGTTATTTGATGCGTATGAATGCGACGCGCTTATAAAAGAAAACTGCTACTGAGATTTGGCACTTGTGCCAATAACCGCCTGGGATTTAAATCCCAGTCTCATAGCAAAAGTCGTCTTTAGACGACTGCAGAAACCTTGAAGTCTACTAAAGTAGACTTGGGCTGTGACCCTAGAAATTAATTCCTAGGCGGGCGAGATTACGTTCTTTAAAATGGTGCAAAATCTCAGTGAAAACGCACTTCAACTATTAACCAAAAAGTTCAGTTCCTGGCGGATTACAAAAAAATGAAATAACCCTATCCAAAGTAGCAAGCAATGACAAATAACTCAATATGGACGATTATAACGACGATTGTTACAACTCAAATAAGACTGCTATAAAGACGTAATTAGTAATGAGCACAGAGGGACATGGAATTACTTTGGTTTATTCCAACACATGGAGATGGTCGTTATTTAGCAACAGCAGTTGGTGGTCGCGAATGCAACTTTTATTATTTTCAACAAATTGCTCAAGCTGTAGATAATTTGGGCTTTACTGGGGCTTTGCTACCCACTGGACGCTCTTGTGAAGATGCTTGGGTATTGGCTTCGTCTCTGATTGCTGTGACTCGTCAAATGCGTTTTATGATTGCAATCCGTCCAGGGTTAATGTCTCCTGGATTGTCAGCACGAATGGCAGCGACATTTGACCGCGTATCTAACGGACGCTTGCAGGTTCACGTTGTAACTGGTGGTGATCCCGTAGAATTGGCAGGGGATGGCGTGCATCTTTCTCATGATGAGCGTTATGAATTAACCGACGAATTTTTGAGAGTGTGGAAAGACATTTCAAGTGGTTTAGAAACTAACTTTAGTGGGAAGTATTTCCAGATAAAAGGTGGTAAACTATTATTTACCTCTGTACAAAAACCTCATCCACCCTTATGGTTTGGAGGTTCGTCATTTGTTGCACAACAGATTGCTGCTAAGCATGTTGATGTCTATCTGACTTGGGGAGAACCACCGCAACAAGTGGCAGAAAAAATTGCATCTGTGCGTAAATTAGCAGCAGAACAGGGCAGAACTCTACGCTTTGGTATTCGGCTACATGTGATTGTGCGGGAGACTGAAAGTCAAGCTTGGAACGCAGCAAATGATCTGATTAAATATGTGAGTGATGAGGCGATCGCCAATGCACAAAAAATCTTTGCCAGAATGGATTCTGAAGGACAGCGCCGGATGACGCAGCTGCACAATGGCGATCGCAAAGCACTAGAAATCAGTCCAAACTTATGGACAGGAGTTGGGTTAGTGCGGGGTGGTGCTGGTACCGCTTTGGTAGGAGATGCTGACACCGTTATTGCCAGAATGGAGGAGTATGCAAAACTGGGAATTGATGTCTTTATTCTTTCTGGTTATCCTCACTTAGAAGAAGCCTATCGAGTTGCTGAATTACTATTTCCTCGCCTACCGCTGCAAAAACCGTCTAACATAAATCAAACACAAATGTTCAGTCCTGTTGGTGAACTTATCGGCTTTGAAAACTTTCCAAAACAGCAATAACAGATAGTCCAAGGGACCTGGATAATGAAAATCAAATTTCTCAAGCCATACTTCGATAGATTAGCTCCTTGGTGCGTCCCTCTTCTGTTAGTTGTCCTTTGGCAGTTACTTGTGCAATTTGGTTTTGTTTCTCAAAGAGTATTACCAGCTCCCACAAATGTTTTGCTGGCAGGAATTCGTCTTGCTAAATCGGGAGAACTTTTTTTTCACCTTGGTATTAGCACACAACGGGCAGTTCTTGGCTTTTTAATTGGTGGTAGCATTGCTTTTATTTTGGGATTATTAAATGGCATCCTTCCCATAGCAGAAAAGTTGTTAGACACACCGATTCAAATGTTGCGTAATATTCCGCATTTAGCCATGATTCCCTTGGTTATCTTATGGTTTGGAGTTGGAGAAGAAGGGAGGATTTTTTTGGTTGCGCTCGGTGTATCGTTTCCCATTTATATAAATACATTTCATGGTGTCCGAACCGTTGATCCAAACTTGATTGAGATGGGAAAAGTATACGGACTCAAGCCTTGGTCTTTGTTTTGGGAAATCATTTTTCCTGGCGCATTGCCTTCAATTTTGATTGGTGTACGTTACGCTTTGGGAGTTATGTGGTTGACTCTGATTGTTGCTGAGACAATTTCTTATGACTCTGGTATCGGTTATATGGCAATGAATGCTCGTGAATTTATGCAAACGGATGTGGTCGTCTTGAGCATTCTACTCTATGCATTGTTAGGAAAGTTAGCAGATGTATTTGCAAAATTTTTAGAAAAGAAATTGCTTTCTTGGCATCCTAGTTACCAAAATCTGTAACCCAAAGTTGATAGGAGTTTTTTATGATTAAACCGAAGCGCGTAGGAGTCGATTTAAAAGTAATCGGTCTAAGTAAAACTTTTGGGAATATTCGTGTATTGCAAAACTTGGATTTAGAAATAGCTAAAGGCGAATTTGTGGCGATTGTTGGGCGTAGTGGCTGTGGAAAAACTACCTTATTAAAGCTATTAGCAGGATTGGAACCCCCAAGTGACGGCAGTATACTACTTGATGGCAAGCAATTGCGTAAGCTCAATCCAGAAACACGAGTTATGTTTCAGGATGCTCGTCTTTTGATGTGGAAGCGAGTGATAGAAAATGTGGGGCTGGGATTAAAGGAACACTGGCGACAAAAGGCACATTGGGCACTAGAACAAGTCGGACTTGCAGAACGTGCATTTGAATGGCCGAGTGTGCTTTCAGGAGGACAACGCCAGCGGGTAGCACTGGCAAGAGCATTGGTGAGTGAACCACGTTTACTCTTACTAGATGAGCCTTTGGGAGCGTTGGATGCCCTAACTCGGATTGAGATGCAGCGTCTGATAGAAGACATCTGGCAACAACAGCAGTTTACTGCATTATTAATTACTCATGATGTAGAAGAGGCAGTTACTTTAGCTGATAGAATTATTCTCATAGAACGAGGTGAAGTGGCTATGAATTTATCTGTGCCCCTGGCTCGTCCTCGTCAACGAAGTGATGCTATATTTGCAACATTAGTCGAGAAAATCTTGGAGCGGGTGTTAAGTACAAAACCCAGTTCCCAAAAATCGACAAAAGGGGAATCTACCATAGCACCAATTGCTACCTACAACATACTCCCCTAAAAATGAAATGAATACTGGCGAATCGAATAACAAGGGAAACATCATCTGTGGTCGGTGTGCCTACGATGCAAATCCTCGTGGGGTTACACATTGTAAAAAGTGTGGTACGCCCCTTGTTATTGCTTCTGTACCTAACAGCGACACAAATCCTGGCTCTGATTCTACACTCCTCGTAGGTGGGATTAGTGTAGTAGCCACAGTGTTGTTTTTTGCTATCGGAGGTTATTTTTTCTGGCAGCAAGTCCGAGTAGCATCAACCCCAAGCAATCTCAACAATACCGCCGATAACATTTCCTCGGATATCCAACTCTATAATTCTATGAAGGAAGTTCCGAAGGTGCCGGAAGGAACATTCAATTACGGTGGTGCTGTCGTCTTCGCACCTCTGAGGAAGGATGCACATAAGGCTATCAACCAAGTTTACCCAAAGTTTGGGCTGCGGTTCACCGAACCTAAGTACAACAATCCTGGTCAAAATACTGGGATCACTATGTTGCTTGATGGCGAACTCAGCTTTGCCCAGTCTTCTAAGCCATTAGAGGATACTCATTACAGCAAGGCAAAACAACGGAATTTTTCTTTACAGCAGGTGGCAATAGGTATCGACGGCTTCTTGTTGTTTACCCATCCAGATGTGTCTATCCCTGGACTTGCTGTTGAGCAAGTTAAAGATATTTTTAAAGGAAAAATCACCAATTGGAAGCAGGTGGGAGGACCGGACTTAGCAATCACAGCTTTTGCTTTCAACCCGAAGTTTGGTTCCTCACTCAGCATTCTTCTGGGTCTGGAATTGGATCAACTCAGCCCGAAAGTACAGTTTATGCGCGATTACACTGATGGTGTTCGTAAAGTTTCCTCAATTCCAGGTGCGATCGGCATTGGCTCTACTGGAGCAATTGTCGGTCAACAGTCAGTCCGCCCTCTTGCGATCGCTCATGGCAACTCTAAGAGTTACGTGCGACCCTTTACAGATGATGGCAAGCAGGTTAACGCTGCAGCTTTACGGGATGGCACATACCCCCTGACTAGGCGTCTGTTCATAGTCATTCGCCGAGATGGTACTATCGATGAGGCTGCTGGAGTAGCATATACTAATCTGTTGCTGTCTCAAGAAGGACAGCAGTATGTTGAGAAGGCTGGTTTCGTTCCTATTCGTAATTAGTCGTTCAAATTCATCACTATATATATGTATAAATTTAGATGCCTGATGAGTTAATTGTCTATTGGCATGACATCATGAAAGCGCGTGTAGTCAATGCTGCGCTTGCCATCGCGTGTCTTCGATAAAATATCGACAAACCGCATATTCCAAAGAATTTGCTTTGGAATATACGAGTGACGGGCATGGATAGTTTGGGATACAGTTTCATCAAGCCCAGTGAAGGTGACTATCACTTCCATCTCATCCTCAACCATCTCCTCTGTTGAGACTCCATACAAAGGACTGCTCTCGTCTATTGGGTGCATGATTGTCCAAGTCAGGGCAAAAAGTGGAGAATGACTGCGAAGCAAATACATATCATAAAATCGACGCATCACATCTCCTTCTTTGGTGATTTGGGTGCGTACCAAGCTTACTTTGACTTGTGCTTCTAAAATCCAGTTTTGACGTTCATTGGCAACCCGCAACATGAGAGTTGGCATACCGTTATACGGAGTAATTATTGCTACATTGCTAAACAAGACTCGCGCTCTGGGAAGAGAAAAGCGAGCAAACATTAACCCAGTTGCCATCGCCAACCCCATCAGTCCTAACAGCGATTCGATAGTCACTAAGGTGTTAGCATAAAATGTTTTGGGATACATTGCCCCATAGCCGATAGATGCCATAGTCTGGACACTGAAAAAAAACACATCCAGGAAATTACCCGGACGCGCATTTTCAATACCATCGCCTCCTGCAAGATACGCTAAGGCAAACAAGGCGTTAGCGAGTATATACCCAAAACTGATAAGTGCTAGAGTTTTAGACCAGGAAAGAGTGAGTAGCACATGATATGGATCGCGCCAACGGTTGTTGGATACACCAATACGCACGACGTTGTAGCTGCCCTCCCGGTTAATCTTCCGAGTTTTTGGGCTTTTTCCACGGGTCTTTTTCATCGACGACTGAGTTATGGTAGCTAGAAGTGAGGATGTTTATTACTCATTATGTGACATATATTTGTCAATAAATAGCTTGCGTGTTTACTGAGCACTCCTCAAACTATCGCCAGTTGCCACTGTACCATTGGTGATAACTTGTGCTAAAACTCCCGTCTGTGTGTGTTGAAAATTCTTTTGCAGCAAACTTAACAAGGAGATATCACGTTCTCCTGTCTCTGGATTGACTTCTATATTTAAGCAGCGATTAATCCTGGCTGTAATAACAATCCGCGCGGTACCAAGCTGCATTTGTTTGCCTACCCAGTCAAATTCTCCCCAAGCGGGTACATTATCTAAAACAATATTAGGACGGAAACGACGAACATCTACTTGTTGTCCTGCTATCTCACTCAAATGGTTGAGAGTTGCTTGACTGACAAGAGAGATATGCACAGCTTCCCTGTCAGGGTATCGAGTTTTGCCAAACTTTCCTACAACTTGCAAGGGTGCGCGATTTGGATGTCTAGCAACTTGACTGGGGTAAATTCCTGCCAGGTATCCTGTGAAGAAGGTTGCAATGCTGTCGCGTCCACTTGTGCTATTCGTATCAGCAACCAATAATTCTACGCCTTTGCGCTTTACTGTTAAAGTGCTAGTCGCTGCTTCATAATCACAATCTAACGCTGCTAATCCTGCCCAGTCATTTTGCATGGCGAAGTTGTGCTTCTTCATCCAAGGTACTTTTGTTGAGTCGGGATATTGTGCGTCTTCTTTGAACATTAGGGCAAAAGAGCGATCGCCCGGAATACCATGTCCAACTTGCAAGTCAACGCAAGTACATTTCTGGGCGCTCAAACCTTTAAATGGATAGATGAATAACTTTTGGACACAAATGTTAGTCATTGGGAATTGGTTGTGAGTTATTTGGCTTGTAATGAGCGTTTCAGCGCTCACTACGAACCCTTTATCCATTTTGGCTAATCCTTTAGAGAACCCATCGATTTCTGTGCTGCTGACTGCTTTTTAGGACGACCACTTCCTGTACCAATGATACTACGCAAATACAAACCACCAACTGTTACTAAAAACAGGACATATCCCACTGCTTGCACAACATAGAGATATTGCTTGTAACCAAACAAAGCATTAAGAATAACGCCAGGGAACTTTTCATCAGGCAAGATGTTGGAAGTATTCCAAACCATTGGACCTAAGATACAAGAGCGAATTCTCGTGAACCGTTCGTAATAAAAACAAAGACCTTCTGAGGCGCGATTACTAAGAGCAAGGGTAGCAAAACCTTCGTCAAACTTCTGCAAAGCTGTCACCACTAAGCCCGCCACAATCAACACCAAGAAAACACCCATGACTTGGAAAAATTGGCGGATGTTAATTTTAACACCCCATCGAAATAACAACACACCAATTAATACTGCGACTGCAATACCAGCAACAGCGCCAAAACCAGGAACAAGCCCTTGTTGAAGATTAGCAGCAACGAACAGAACCGTTTCAAAACCTTCGCGTACAACGGCAATAAATACTAAACTGAAAACACCCCAACCAGCATATGAGTCCTGTTTTAAAGCACTTGTTACCGCTCCCTCAACTTGAGCCTTCATAAATTTGGCTTGTTTGGTCATCCAGATTAGCATCCAGCTGAGCATAATGATTGCTAACAGGCTGAACACACCTTCCATTATTGGCTCAACCACGGATGAATACTGGGGATTAATTGCACTAAGTGCTTGAACCACCCAAGTGAAAAGAAAACCTATGAGTGCGCTGACAATAATGCCAACACCGACACCAGCATAAACCCAAGGATTGAGTCGGGATTGCTTAGCTTTTTTTAGCAAAGCCAGTACAATACCAACTACCAGAGCAGCTTCTACACCTTCTCGCAGTGTAATCACAAAAGTGGGTAAGGCAGCACTAAAGTTCATTCTTTGTCCTTTTTCTTTTGTTCTGGGTGCGAATGAGGCAGTGCACCTTTACGACTTTAAGCGTTGAGTGCACCTGCCGTTCATGAGTCGTTTTATTTCACTCATGACTAATGACTAAATAAGCAATAACTATTCAGTGAAATCGCGCAACATCTTTTTCAGTTACAAACAATTCAGAATACTATCCCTGTGCAGATGTGCTGGAACTATCTGTTATTTTTTGAGAATTTTCCTCAATGGTTTTTATCAGCTTGGTAACATCCCCAGGGGTTTTGACTGGTGCAGCTGGCGGAATAGCAGAGGGCCAAACTTTTATCAGTTCAGCCATACTGGTTTCAATTGCTTTATGTTCTTGGGGATGATCTTTAGTCAGTTTGTTAGAAATTCCTTTATATAAGTCATCCGCATAAGTGACAAAACCTCGGGAATCTTGATACTCAATCTCTGCAGCAATTTTGCCATTTGCGATCGCCGCACCATATTCTGAGTTAGCTGAATCTAGCAATCCGTTCACGACTTGTAGTACGAATCTGGGTTGCGATCGCTGATCTGCTGGTAAAGCGTTTACAGCGTTATCAACTGCTTGCATAGAGGAGGCAAAATCAGTTTTGACCTTGGGACTTTTGGGATTGGATTTGACGAAATCTTGCAAACTAACCAAAGATGTCTTAAATTCTTTGACTTTGCGCTCATTTAATTGGTCTTCTACATCAACATAAATCTCTTCAACTGGATGACCAATATGAGGTTCTGCCTTTTTGGGCTGATTTTGATCCAACAGTTCTTTTGCTACCAAAAGGTGTCCTTTCATCAGTCCCAGTTTGGTCATGTAGTCCACATCTTTTGGTTCCCCAGTTAGAACGACTTCCTGAGTCGTAACCTGATCCTTAATTTTGTCGAATTGCTCCTGAGTAATCACCTTTTTAGAAACTAAGTCCTCAGGACTACTATAAGGACGACCTGCTTGAATTTTATTTGATAATGCTGGAACAGCAAGCTGTGCCTCAAACTTATCCAATTCCGACAGGATAGCATTGTTGATGTTGATTTTCTTTTTGCTGCTGTGTCCGCTATGACTAACGGCTTCAGTCGCCTGGGGACTGGAGTTAGCCGCTGGTGCTGTTGAATTTTCTGCGGTTTGTGTACCGTTACAAGAAGTCAAAGCGAAGATGATTGCACTAGCTATAGTTAGGCATATGTAACGAAATTTTCTCATTTTTGCTCCTAAAAGTGTTTCAAAGGTAATCATTAAAACATTTAAAGTCAGTGCATCACCTGAAAAAAGACTCTCACCGTTAAAAAGAAACAAAAAGCTTTGCTACGTAGAATTTGAGACTATCCAACAGCAAAGCAAAGCGCAAGGCACATACTGCGCTTTGCCTTACAAAACGTGCTGCTTTTTGCATAGCTTTTGTACGAGTGTCAATCTCTGAATTTGACAGTGAATCTTAGATTTTGCTATGATACTTTCCCACAAATGATATCATTTTTCAACTACTTGCTAATTTTTTGATTATGATTTAATATAAATTGTTAGTATGTTTGAATGTGTAAAGAATACGGTTTGAGCAACCACTCTTCAATTGCCCATACTGCGCTGGGGGATTTGCTTAACTGGTTCCAAGCAAATCAAAGCGAGTAGCAGCTTACCATACAGGCTTCCCCACATCTTGAATCACAAAGAATGTTGTCAGGAAACATTTTTCCACGCGAGGGTATTAAGCTCAGTATATATAGCTCTCAAACCGCAAGCTGGAACAATGATAATTTGGACGCCCAATCAACCACTGCAAAACGGACGCTTCATCATTCAAAAAGTCCTTGGTAGCGGTGGCTTTGGCATTACCTACAGTATTCTCGAACAGCGTACAGGTAAATTATTTGTCCTCAAAACCCTCAACCACATTCAGCAAAACAGAAAAGACTTCTCGGAACGACAGGTAAAATTTGTCCAAGAGATGACGCGGTTAGCATGATGCACTCACCCCCATATTGTGAAATTTGAGGATGTCATCCAAGAAGATGGACTGTGGGGGATGCTGATGGAATATATTGATGGCGTGGATTTAAAGACTTATGTTGATGAGCGTGGGCAATTGTCAGAGGATGAAGCTTTACTTTACATTAACCAAATTGGGCAAGCTTTAGAATGTGTCCATCAACAAGGATTCTTACATCGGGATATCAAGCCTCATAATATTATCTTGCGCCGTGGGAAACAAGAAGCAGTATTGATTGATTTTGGTCTTGCTCGTCAGTTTAGCACTGGTGAAAAATCCATCAGCATGACGATTGATGGAACCGACGGTTATGCACCCATTGAACAGTACAGAAGAAAGGGAACTTTTCGTGCTTATACTGATGTTTATGCTTTAGCCGCAACGTTGTATTTTTTGCTGACTGCTGATGCGCTCAAAGCTGCTGACGAAGACATAGTTTCTGCTCTTCGTCGTAAGTATGATGATGAAGAATTACCACCGCCAAAACAATTTAACCCCCAGATTAGCGATCGCGTCAATGAGGCGATTCTCAAAGGGATGGCGTTGGAACCACAAGATAGAGTTCAGACGGTGCAGGAGTTTAGAGAATTGCTGGGTGTTGCACAAACTCAAGAGACTATCAAGCTCAAAACCGCGAATATGGACTACACCCAACTGCGTGACTTACTCGCAGCAGGAAAGTGGAAAGAAGCTGATGAAGAAACAGCGCGAGTTATGCTAGCCGTAGCTGGGAGAGAAAAGGAAGGTTGCCTATATTGGAATAGCATTCATAATTTTCCCTGTGAAGACCTGCGTACAATAGACCAACTTTGGGTAAAATACAGCAATGGGCGCTTTGGCTTTTCTGTGCAAAAGTGCATTTATCAAAGTGTGCGTGGAACCAGAAAAGTTGATAAAATTTGGGAAGCTTTCGGCGAGATCGTCGGTTGGAGGAAAGGAGGAAAGTGGTTGCGGTTTAGGGATATTACTTTTGACCTACGAACACCCCAGGGACACCTCCCCACGTGGGTGTTTCTCCAATGGCCGAATTTGCATAGGCGGTTGGAGTGGGCGTTTTTACTTCATCATGTCCAGACTTGTAAAGTGTAACATCTAGAGCTTACAGACTTTTCTTAAGATTTATATATGAGTTGTTTTCAACGAAGTCTTGCGGGTTCTGGCTTTTCGATACCTGGCACTGTGTACCTTCGTAATTTATGATGAGTTTTGTAGTACGACGCCACCGACAAACTGCGGATAATAGCAGTTGGCGAGGATAAATTGTTCTGCGATTTTCTCTATTTCTTCGTTATATTACAGCAATTTTCAGGTAAATAGACCACAGTGGTTGAACCAACCGAAGGCATCATCTGAGGTAATACAATTAACAGCATCAGCCATTGCTTGGTCGAGTAATTCCAGTGTGCGTGCTTCACGAGAACGGAGAAATTGCTTCAATTTTGATAAACATTGTTCTATGGGGGATAAATCAGGAGAGTAAGGGGGTAAAAACTTGACCCTTCGGCTCCGCTCAGGGTCAAAGCTGAGCGGAGCCGAAGCTTTGACTAATGCACCAACAGACTCAATGGCAATTTTTACACGCTCCGCGTGATGAACTTTCAGATTATCCATAACCACAATAGCCCCTTTCCACAATTGAGGTGCCAAAACCTGAGTTACATATGTAAGAAATACCTCGGTATTGGTGCTTCCAGGCACAGTCATCGCTGCAAGCAACCCATCAAGGTTCAAAGCACCACTTCCCGGAAACATTTCCACCCTTCGTTCCAGGAATGCTACCAATTGCTCGTTCGCCATCTACTGCTCTACCAAACAAGCCGCGCAGCGATTGATAAATTCAATCCAGCTTCATCAACAAATATTAGGTTTCGCACATCAATTTTATCTAGCCACCGACGATATTCATGCCGTAATTCCTGTACTCGTGGAGTATCTTGCTCACTTGCATGGAGACTTTTTTTTTACAGCGTAAGTCTAATTTTTCTACCGCACGATGCATTGTCGAAATGCTGACTCTAATTCCTGTACTTTCCTGTAGGCGATAGCATAACTCTGAAAGCAACAAATCATTCTTTTCTTCCACCCAAGACTTGATCATGCTTAGATGTTCATCCTGAATAGTTGGTTTTTGGTATCCCCCACGTTGTTTTGCTTCAATTTGTCCACTTTGACGATACTGGCGCACTCTTGTTTCGCACAAACGACAAACTTACCTTGAATCTTTCAGCCAACTTGCGTTGCGAGCCTTCCTTGGAGAGCCAAGCTGTAATTACGCGATGACGCAAATCCCCGCTCGTAAGATACTGGCATCTAATCAAACTATAACTCTAGATCCAGATTTCCGAATTTTCTGTTCGTGGCATGGCAAACAAATCGTAGATGTCTCCTTCCCGGTCAGTAATGGTGACTACTTGAATGTCTGGTGGTATTACCCGTTGTGTGACTGTGGCGGCATCTAACCACCGTTGACTTTCTTTATCTTTGGTTTCACGTTGCCGACGCTGTTTGGCTATACCAATAGTTTCTTTTTCTCGTGCCCATACTTGTTGGTCAATCACTCCTAATGGTATTCCCTGTGTACTAGCTACAAAAGTTGAATGTACTTTTAAGCCCAGAAGTGATGAATGATCTGTTGGACCTAGACCAATGGTAGCTGGATGACCAGTGAAATCTAAGTCTGTGGTGTCTTGAATCGCTAAGACCGTATTATGTTGCTTAATTCTTTCTATCGTGCTTATTGTATGGGCTGTGCGGATATCTTGCGGCTGAAAATAGCGTGAGTTCCAAAAATCATACACCGCTGTTGTTGCTGCAACATTCCCTGATGCTTGCGGCACACTCTCTCCTGGTTGTGACGCAAGGTCTTCAACTATTTTTACTAAGCGCTTTTTGCGCCGCGAGTCTCCTAGTTGCGCATGTTGCAGTTCGACTGAAGCCCATCTTTCCATCATTCACCCCTCTCAATTAACGTTAAGCGTTTGCGTAGCGCCCCCTTAGGGGCTAGCTCTGCCGTAGGCAATCGCCTGCTGTATTCATTTCCTCAAAACTCTACACCAAGCTTGGTTTGGCTTATCTTTAAGTTCCTTGTATTTCTGTTAACAAAGATCCGGGTAATGGATAGTTACTAAGGGGAGGGGCGGTTTTGGCGTCAGACAAAACCGGGGTGAGGTTTAGAGGGAGTTATAAGCAATTGAATAAACTTGATATGACTTCCCCAATGGCTGGACTTTCACACTTTAGTTGAGGGCGGTATTACAATAGAAACACATCTCACAAGTCTCGTCGCGCTTAATATAGAGAAAGGCGACGAAAATCTCATAGCAATTCGCGGTTATAGCATTATCAAACTATTAGGAAAAGGCGGTTGTGGCGAAGCTTATTTAGCACAGCATAATCAAACTAAAAACTTTGTGGCCCTGAAAGTTATGTTACCTGCAATTGCTGCAAATGACTGGGCTGTACAAATGTTTATGCGGGAGACAGAAAATACGAAAGCGTTGCGACATCCTCATGTGGTGAAATTGCTCGATTATGGTTACTCGGAGAGCATTTTCTTTTTCACAATGGAGTATTGTGAAGGTGGTACTGTTGCTGACTTAATGGAGCGACAGGGAGGAAAGTTATCAATAGATATTGCTGTCCCAATTATATCATGTCCGGTTGATTAGTTATAATAAAGATGGAATCGTTGCAGTGCGTCTACTTACACTATGCCGAAACGGATTGCGATCTGCGCTCCGCGCAGCAGCGAAGCTATCGCCAACTACTTAAGTC
>NZ_JABXYX010000324.1 GCF_017982655.1 Brasilonema sp. CT11
GACGAGGCCGACGCTAGCGAGGCTCTGTCTAAGATAGACGCTCCCAAATTGATCCCCACGACCGCAGACACGAATCGACATGACAGCGACTTTTTGCCCGACAGAAATGTGTTGTTCTCCGTGCCTCCCTGGGTCACCAAACGGGAGGTGCGCGATGAGGACGGCAATAGAACGACATTCGAAGAGGTGGTGGGTGATCACACTGTGATATGCATCTTCATGCGTCAATTCTCTACGTAAGTATCTCGCGCGTATATTTAAATTCGCAGTTGGAATTAATCAATTCAAATTTGAATTAGCCCGTCAAAGTCTGCTTCGTCGCTTGGACAAATCAAGCCATTTTTGGACGAATTAAACGTCAAACTCGTTGCCTTTGGCAGCGGGAATGCTAATTCAGCGGCTGGATTCAAAATTCAATCTGGTTTTGGTACGGATTCGAATCCATTTTTAATAGCAGAATTGCTAACCATGACTCTCCAGAGGGCGAGCTCTTTTTCGACGAGGCACTCCACTTGATTGAAGACTTCAGGATCAAGCGAGGATGGAACAAAGTACAGGGCAGAAAGATGTTAAATCGCTCTAAGATTGCTTCGCTTCTCGGATGCGATGAGAATGACGGTTTAGGCAACGTCAAGTGAGTAATAAAGAAAGACATGAAAGACAATATACTAATATCTAATTCATCAGTCAACTCGGTGGCACATTCTTGCTGCGCGGAGATCAGATTATCTTTGAACACTTGGAGCAGTTCGCTGGCGACAATGTCGATCCAATTCAACTCTTAAGGAAAGCGGGTGCTAATCAAGAGCTCATCGATCGCATTGGCATTGATACGCCCAAGCTGAACGTCTCGGGCATGGACACATCCAAAACCGAAAAGAAGATTCAGAAAATCGAAGAAAAACTTATGCGGTTGAGAACAAAGCCCTCTTCTGGCGATACTAAGCTGGCTGGCGACAATTCAGGCAAGGGCACGATCAAAAAAGCCATTGTCAATTTGAAGGCGAGCTTTGGCAAGCAAAAGTCCGCTTCGCCTGAAATGAAGCGCATCAGAGACCAGCACAAAGAAGCGATGTTGCAAATTAAGCTCGAATATTACAAGAAAAAATTGGATGCCGAGCAACACACGTACTAACAGCGTACTGGAATTATTAGATGTAAATACTTGTACAATAAAGTGATTGAATCATGATATTTCGTAGTGCAGTATATATTGAATAGCATAATCTGCGGTCTCGATGGGCAATAGAGCTCAACAAACAGTTCCGATCGAGATCAGCATTTGATGTAGCCCATCCTAATGGATTATTCCGCTGTCATAGATGGTGTAATGAATGCTCTACCTATTGATAGATTTCTCTCTAGTTTATCGTGTGCCATGAGCTCAACGGTGGTGAAATTTCATTGTTTCGGAGTTTGGCGGTGTGTCACGATTGCAAGCCATTTTTATTCCACTTTACAATCGAACACAACATCTAGGTGTGTATTTATTAAAATAATGTCGACGACTACACAACAGTCATCAGCAACCAAGCGAGACGTGTTTAACACGGGCCATAACACCGAGCCCAATACTGTAGCTTTAAAAAGAGAGCCTAATTGGTCATTAGTCACACCAGCTCTTGCATGCAGCACTACAGCATTAGGTATAATTATTCCACTATTTGTTGATTTTTAAAATAATTAATTCTGTGATCTCACTCGTTCACTGAACAGCTTGGATCATTACGCGTAAATATGCCCCAAAGAAGACCGGTATAATAGTAGGCACTGTCATTGCCGCATTCGCAATTCACGCCGTGGCAACAATGTACGTGTTCCGATCCTCGCGGTTTTTCTTCTGGATTAGTTTATAACTCATTATTTTTTTTTTAATAGGAGTTACGCCAACTCTAACGACAATAGATCGAAATAATTGTAATTAAATAAAGCTGTAATATTCTACGACACTTGAAGCGATCAGTAGACATCCAAGCCTAGATCGGTTAGAACACGATGGAATAAGCTTATTCTGCATTATTATAGAGGTATTTTCTATTTTTAAGCAGCTCTATATTTAATACAAGAATTTATTGCGGATCCAAAGAGATTATGAACAGATCTATCGGTATTTACTTGCAAAGGGCTACTATATTATCCTTAATCCTTCATCTCCTCTGAATCAGCACTGCGCATGTACAAGACGTTGTTGCATCGAATTAATACTTCGCCCAAGTTACCAGCAAACTTTCCGTCAATAAATTCTTCAGTGTTGGCCAACTGTAATAAAAATTAGTATTTAAATATTATTAATATATACGATTATGATGTAGTCGGAGGCTTGGTGTTTTAGCGCTAGTGCACGATCGAGTTAAAAAAAATTAATAATTTTTGTAATTAATAAAAATGCACTATAAATGCTGCCAATAATTCTAATAATATTATATTAAAATCATATACATACCCGCAAGTTCATATAATTATCAGTTGATACTAAAACGCCTTTGTATTCCATTCCCCACTTCAACTTAACGAGGACGGATTTGCCGCTGAGTTCTTTCAAAAAAGGCTTAGGGTTAACCAACGTGGCCTATAATAATAATAAATAATTAATACTCGTATTATCACCGCTGAATAAAGAACAAATCCAATAATAGAGATCGCTGCGCGATTATTCGTCAATAATTATTCCTAATAATATGAATGGCCATATTAAGTACTATACTTACGGCCATGGTGGTCGTGTGTTAGTTTTTGGAATAAAAGTCTGGCTTTGCTTTCGCTTGCCTTTTTCCCCCATGCAACAGCACAACCGCGAAGCCCTTTTAATTAATCTGAACGTCGCTTTGATACGACAAGCGTAGTTTCAATCAATACTATATACCCATTACTACTTCTATTCCAGTTTGTTACCGTTTTTGGAACCATTCATCTAGACATCCCGTTTGAGAAGCGCTCTGTATTATCGTGATTCATTCTATG
>NZ_JABXYX010000325.1 GCF_017982655.1 Brasilonema sp. CT11
CACAAGTGCGGACTTATTCAATGGTATGGCGGCGTTTGTAGAGGCCTAGTGACGAGTACGTTAACCGAAAGAATTCACACACTTTGTGCTAACAAGACTGTATAGGCGGAACGCTAAAGTTCTGCAATGAACTTCGGGTTTCTCCTCCTGGAATCGTTACTCGAGCAGGTACCGTTGAAAACTATGGTGAGAGAGTAATTCTCGCGAAACCCGGTACGTAATATCAACGATTAATCCAGCTTAAATAACAATCGCTGTTTTGCAGGTGATGTGATTGGATTCCGCTTTGTGCCGACTATCCATGCGAAATCCGTCATGCAAAGGGTTTGCTTTTTTGTCAAACATGACGAACTACCAGTAGTTAACAACAGTATTGCTTTCCGAGCGAGTATTTCACTAATGAAGCCTAATCAACTCGCGCAACATCACGTCTACAAGGTGTTCTATGGGGTGGCACGTATTAAATGTCTTGTGCTGTGGATCTTTCCCGAAGGCGATCGGAACATTGGATGCAGCAGAAGAAACGTAGTGAAGCGAAAGCGAATGAATAAGCCGAAACTGTCCAACATGAGCAAAGAGGAGTATGTTGATAAAATGAAAGTATTCAAAGCCTTCGTTGCAAAGGAAAGAGAAGCATACAGGGCCCTACAAAGCGGGATCCACTTCAAACGACCGCCGAAACAAGAACCAACAAGAGTTAGCGCTATCATTTTGCCATTAGTTCCGTACGATATCGAGATATATAAGAAGAGCGCGTTTGAAAAAGACCATCGAGGCAAATTGATGTTTGTAGAGAAGAAATCAATCATTGGCATTGGCCTCGTGGATCGCGTCGTCAGCTTCTCAGCAGATCGATTTAAGAGCCCTGTCAATCGAGGTATTTAAACTCTACTCGTCGCCAGCTATGTTAATTACTAATATTGACACCATTGAATACCTAGATTATCGGGAACAGCTTGTCAAAGTAGCGGATCAAGCGGCTTTCCTTTTCGTTCTACCTACGGAGCAGGCTCTGCTAGAGCAGTTCTTAAAGCATATTAAGAACAACAAGCACGTTCGAAACAGTATAATGAAATTAGCTCCATTGTCCAATTGGAAACGTTGGCCTTGCAGCAATAAATAATTTGCCGATTTTTGGGGTGAGTCCACCGTTATTAATTAAGAGCAAAAATTTTTGGTATTTTGGGGTACGTTAATATTAATATCTTTGCTAATGTCCATCCCTTTCAATTTTGCGTATCTCTTAAAAATATACGAGTGACACCTGACGTTCAAGCAGATCGGAATTCCAAAGAGCGTTGCCGGAGTTTCAAAATTAAGCTTGGCTGTCTATGATTGTAATCCTTTTTCAATATGTTAACCGAAACCAGTTAACCCGTTCCCCAATATCCCAAAAGCCTTCATGAAAAATTGCGTAGCTGCCACATCTGGAACACTCAAGTTTTAAATTACTTTGTAAAGCATTCTCATATCATCAATCTTATCACTCGACCCTATTCTAATTGGTTTTTAGGCAATCGATGCCAGCCGAATCAAGATACACAGGTCCGCTCTAAAAATCACGTGGTTTGTGATTTGCAAATCACGACATAAATTCAAGCGTAAGTCAGTTCATTTTTCCTCTCAAATACATACAAGAAGGGAACACGACGCTATCCAACGTTAAAATGAAAGCATCGCTCGCCTTTATCCTAGTCGCCATGATTGCGATCTCCGCCGGAGTTCGTAAGTGTACATCCAACGGAAAGCAAATCAAAACAAAATCAACTAATTCGAACATATAGACGCCTCTCGCGTGTCAATTGACGACCTCAAAACGGTTGAAAAGAACGACCACTACAATGGTAAGTCCCGATCGAAAGTATTTGCATCTCTGCTCTTCTGCTAAACTTAATTTAGCGAAGAGATATTAGTAAATCCGAACTCTCTATTTTCTCCTAACATTATTAAATCTCGGTACTTGAAAAAACTAAAGTTCCAAATTTGAAACTTTTTATTTTACCGAAACGCGAGCAAAATCTTTGTAATAAAACCATTACAACGGAAAGAAAAAATTAATAATTCCGTATCTATAGCTAAATATGCTCAAATCTATGAACGCGCTTTGGAGCTAAGCGAGGCTAACAAGCGATCTACCGAGCAAACTGAATGCAAAGTCCCTACCGGTCTAGTCTACTGCACCAACGTCAACTATCCCTCGACTGTCGATGCCTCGCTGGAGCAATACCTATTCCAATCCATGGGAAACGAGACCTTTAATGGTAAGCGAAAATTGCCTATCCCTGTATTTTCAGTGAACTGATCTCCGATTCAACGATTAGATGACCCCGACTGCAGCGAATCTTTCAAGAATTTGATTTGCTCCATCATTTTCAGAGGCTGCGAGAACCTTAGCGATGGCTCGGTTCGCTTCGTCCCTCCCTGCAGATCTCAGTGCATTGACTTTACGACGAAATGCGCTGCCGTTTATTCGTAAGAATCATATACGGTAGAATTTGACCGCACCAATCTTCTTACCTTGCTATCTCAGCGGCGGTATCTGCACCGATACCCGTCATTACGCCCCCGACGGTACCACTGCCTGCATCAGAATTGTCACTCCTCCATTGCCCACGTGCTCATTTGCTTCGTTCGATCTTGGTGCCTGCGCTGCTTACGTCACCTACACCACCCCAATGGGACCCAATTCGGCAGTCAACAACCAATTGCAAGCCTTGACCGCTGCCTACTTTATGTTCGTCAACTTCACTATTGAAGCTGCACTCGCGGAGAGCACCACTACACCCCAACAAGCTGAAATCTGCTTCGTAGCTTATCAACGCATGCTGTGCCGATACATCTTCCTCGAGTGCACTGGTGGCGATCCTTTCTCGATCAACCTCAGCTGCGACTTGACCTGTCAAGATCTCTACTTTGCCTGCCCATTCATGAGACCCGAGGACTATGAGTCTCCT
>NZ_JABXYX010000092.1:0-2001 GCF_017982655.1 Brasilonema sp. CT11
CAATGCAATTGCCGTTCTCTTTGAGTTAAATCGCCTGAGTACATTGGCGTCAGATGGCCGCAATTTGATCATAGCAGCGGCAAAGCAATTTAAAAACCTATTAATGAGAAACTCGGTTTCTTAAAGAAACCGAGTTTTTTCAAAATAGCATATTTTGTCTGACTTTCGGTCGCTTTGATTTTAATCGCCTGATTTCATTGGCGGCAGATGGACTCAATTGGATCATAGAAGCGGCAAAGCAATTTAAAAACCTATTAATGAGAAACTCGGTTTCTTAAAGAAACCGAGTTTTTTCAAAATAGCATATTTTGTCTGACTTTCGCTTGCTGCTTATTTCAGCCGAAACTGCCTAACAAGCAGATTTTAAATTCGTGCTTAGATAGGGCTATTGTTGATTTTTTTGTTCAGCCCGAGCATAGTCATCCTGGTAACGGACAATGTCATCTTCTCCTAAATATTCCCCATTTTGAACTTCAATTAACACCAAAGGAATCACACCAGGATTCTCTAATCGATGGGCTGTACACTGGGGTACATAGGTTGACTGATTATTGCTGAGGAAAACTTCATCATCACCGCAGACAACCTTCGCTGTACCACAAACGACAATCCAATGTTCGCTACGGTGGTGGTGCATTTGCAAGCTGAGGCGGTGTCCAGGCTTAACTTCAATACGCTTAATTTTGTATCCACGGCCTTCTTCTAAGACGGTAAATGAACCCCAAGGACGAAGCTCAGTTGCAGCGACACCTCTTGGCGTGACAGATGGCGGAAGGGGCAATGTGTTAGTTTGTGTTGCTTCTTGAATTTGAGCCATATTTACCTCATGTTATGACACAACAGACTTTCAGTACTCTTGAATCATTGAAAAAGACAAGGCGTGACGTTGCTTTGGTGGAGATGAGCAATCCACGCCACCTCTGGCAAAGATAACACGCATCAGGTGGGGGAGTGTTATCGATCACCTCTGAAACTAGTGTGTCTACACCAAGTCTTCATCAAGTCACATGGCAACTTATTCTCAACTTTAAAGTTAAGGAGCAAGATTAACAGGGAACGCTTAATAGGTGAGACCAGCCCCCGTCTTGGCGGTCTCCGTCACGTTAGCGTAGCGTCTCCGCAGGAGATTGGGGGACTGGCGAACCCGAAGGGGAACGCTTAATAGGGAAATCCCCCAATGCACTACTTCCTCTGGACTCCAGGCGGCGATAAGAATATACCAATACCGTTGTGAACGCGAGCAACAGTATTAGGGGAACGATCAAGCAATTGTCCTCCCAAGTAAAGACTAGTAGAACTGCCACCGTCCAAATTAAGAGCATCGACACAGCCCAAAAGCTGCATGAGTTGGGCATGTTCTGCTAGGGTAGGTCCTCCACCGTCAACACGGTTGTGTATAGCCGCAATAATCAGATTTCCTGTGGTTGTTGTACAGATACCACTGCGAATAGCCTTTTGAGTAATAAAGGCGTTGCTAAATTTTTCGCTCTTGCCATCAAGGACTATTTGACGATTTTGCAGTAGCAGTGGTCCTGCTCCTACAATCTGGGAGTAACGGCTAAAAGCTACAGGAGCAGTGGAACTCGTTATTGTTATAGAGGAGCCAACAGGTAAGGTAGCAGCATTGCTCGTAGTGTTACCGCGTAATGTTAGTAAATAGCCATCTTGTGGTATTGGGACGGCAATTTCACCACCTTTACTTCCTGTTAGCTGATTGATAATTTGGTTTTTCTGGACAACAAGAATGATTTCATTGTCAGTTAAGGGAGTGTAGTTTGCTCCCCACCCAGTGGTATAACGAGCAATACCGCTTTGAACGTAGCCACTATTGAGAGTCAAAATCGGCAACTGTACATTATTGTTACCTACCAAAGTTTCCAACAAGTTGAGACGACCAATGTAAAATTGCCCAGAATCATTCCAGGCGATCGCTCCTCGGTTAAGAATTGGACTTGATAACCACACACCATCCCGACGAATTGCACCCAGAGGTAATTGATT
>NZ_JABXYX010000092.1:2010-30491 GCF_017982655.1 Brasilonema sp. CT11
GAGTCCCGCCTGTTGGCATGTCGTAAGTAGTGAGATAAAAACGCGGCAATGTAATATATTTTTTACACAAAAACTTTACAAACAAGTTGCGCCGACAAATGAAAATTCCCCAAAACTCCTACGGGGCGCCCCCGCCTGGGAAAAGGTGGGGTGTAAAAACCCCCCCCCCCCCCCGCGATATCGCCCCAGGAGTAATTTGTTTTTGAGGTTAAAAATAACCGCCGTTAATCGCTGCGACTGCTGAGTATTGTTGTGCAGTTTGAATCAAAGGAGCAGTGCCTATCAAGCTGTTAGGAGTTGTCGAGATAGGTTTCAATTTTATTCCGGAGGTACGGGGATTAATTTCTAACCACACAACAGGAAAGCGTTCTTTACCTAAGTTGACAAACCGCTGTCGCCAATTCAACCCTGGTGCCCATGTAATATTTCTTTCCACCATCGCATCAGGTCGAATTTCAATAATCAGACGATTGGGGTTAGCTACAGTGCTGATCCGAGGAGTTAAACCCAAGGGAACCCCCAGATGGATCATCGTTTGATTGTTGACTACCTCTACCTGTTGTATTAACGCTGGAGATGAGGGAGTTGTTAATTTGTCTTGCCCTACTTGCCCTACTGTATTTGAAGGAGTGTAACGTTGTGCCAACACTGGATTGGCTACTCCATCAAGGGTAATGATCCACTCTCTATTTGGTGGCGAGGTAGAACGTGGAGGTGATGAAGAAAGTTGTGTAGAAGAATTTCCTTCTTCCTCTATTTGAAGTTGAGGTTTTTTGATTGGTAGCCCTTGTGTGATTTGCCAAAGAGTTGGGCGATCTAAAGCTACGATAATGCGAACGCGATCGCGCCACTGTTGCTTATCCTGAGAAATATTTGTGACTTTCGCGCTTGGTGTTGTAACTACCAACGTGTTCTTGACGACTTGCATCTGCCATTGGGCAGTTTTTGCGAAATTCGTAACGTCTAAATATCGATATCCACTGGTTAATACACTACTTAACACTAGTGGTTTCGTATCTGATGAAAACCACTGTATTGGTTGCTTGTTTGGATTGCTGCTATCTAAGAAATCTACCCCGAATAATTGCCGAACTGCTGCGTCACTCAGATGAATACTCAACGAGCCTGTTTTTTCGCGTTGCTGCAACCAGGCTCCAGAAAAAATGCGACCATTGAGAGAAATTTCGTTACCATAGGAAATTACCCCGCTTAAAGCAGGAGGTGGGGGTAATGGTTGCTCAAAAGAACTCACAGAGGAAGTACCGCCTTGTGAAAGTTGCTTTTTTTGAACAAACTGCTGTTGAGAGACGAGGAAACGAGGAGAAGTCTCTATGTCCCTGTGTTTGTCTGTCCCCTTGTCAGTTTTTAACAAGAACTGCGCTTTGGCATTCATACCAGTAGCTATTAAGCACAGTAGTGTCACAAGTATTGGTGACACGAAAACCATGACATACCTGCCATTGCTGTTATTGACAATAGCACTGCAATGTTGTTGGCATTTTAAAGTTGGTCTTTCTCCCATAATTCGGAATGTACTTGGTGAAAACAATTCCTTAAAGTATTAAATTCAGGGTATAGCTTTCGCTCTCGTTACAAGGCACAGCATTGTAACGGTGTTGCTTTTTAGTATCGGGAAAACTTTGTAGAACTTAATATACCCACTACCTCGTACTCGTCACCCACTTTTTACAAAGAAGCTAAGTACTTTAGTTATCAAAATCAAAAAAAGAATGACATGAGTTTTGCTCTCGAACGGGATGTGATATTGTATATATGGGCTTTTTATCTCTTGAAAACAATCAAAAATTTTGTTTCAGTACAGCTATTAATCAGGACAAGCGCTAAGTGACATGAGTGCTCGTGATATATGACAGCTGCTTTAGTTGGCAAAACTAAAGTGATGGCATTTTCAAAGGGAGCGCTCAGAGTGGCAATGCCTCTATTGTCATGCTGCTAGCAACACAATTGACAACAAGGCTCTCAAAAATTTATAAAACCTAAGGAGACATAAGATAGAAAGGATAGGAATTGTCAAATGAGTCTATAGTGTAATACGCTGATTTTGTTACCAAATAACGATAATTGTAGATTTAAAAGTCGTGAAGATATATGTTGAAATGTGTTTGCGGGAAGCGATACAAGGCGAGACCTGAAAACTAGCCTTGGTCCTTAAATCTGAGAATTTGAGGAATAGAACTATAAACAAAAAACTGCTGGGGCAAAAATAGTCTCCTGAACTCAGCATCAACACAAAAATAACGAGATAATTTTAACACGGGGTAAGCCAAATAGAACCCGAAGTTAAAATTTTTTTTCCCTAATTTTCAGTCATTCTGTTTTTCTCCATATCTCTTCATTCTGATTTAGCAAAATTTTTCCCACAAATGAAGTTGTAAAACTCGTAACCAATGCCTCAGGGACAGTCTATGAATAAAAAACGGATGAATCAAGAAATGACATCGTTAAATACTTCCTCAGGGTTTACCCTGAGCGGAGCCGAAGGGTGTAATTATCAAGGACAAAGATGGCTCGTAGAAGAGCGAGATGCTTGTGGTGTGGGTTTTATTGCCCATCGCCAAAACTATGCCAATCACGAAATACTAGAAAAAGCGTTGGCTGCTTTGACTTGCTTGGAACACCGAGGCGGTTGTAGTGCAGATCAAGACTCTGGTGATGGCGCGGGAATATTGACCGCGATACCTTGGACGTTGTTCCAGCAAGATTTGGCAGTACACGGGATACAACTTCCCTCTACTGAAAATACTGCTGTGGGGATGATATTTTTACCGCAAGATCCACAAGCAGCGCAAACAGCGCGTGCAGTTGTTGAGGAAATCGCAGAGTCGGAAAAATTAACTGTACTGGGCTGGCGAGTAGTCCCAGTGCAACAAAAAATACTAGGGGTACAAGCAAGAGAAAATCAACCTCAAATTGAACAGATTTTCTTAGCCTCCCAAGACAAAAGCGGTGATGAACTGGAACGTCAACTCTACATCACCCGTCGGCGAATTGGTCAAACCATTCGCAATACTATCAACAGCAACTGGTCAGAAGACTTTTATATCTGTTCCTTGTCTAGCCGCACAATTGTTTACAAAGGCATGGTGCGTTCAGCAGTATTGGGAGACTTTTATCACGATTTAAAAAATCCGTCATACACAAGCGCTTTTGCTGTTTATCACCGCCGCTTTAGTACCAATACCATGCCCAAATGGCCGTTGGCTCAACCGATGCGGCTTTTGGGACATAACGGCGAAATTAATACTCTCTTAGGTAACATCAACTGGATGATGGCGCGAGAAGCGAGTTTATATCATCCAGTGTGGAGCAATCGCATCAACGAACTCAAGCCATTTGTCTACATAGACAATAGCGACTCAGCCACTTTAGACAACGTGTTCGAGTTGTTGGTACGTTCTGAACGTACCCCATTAGAAGCCTTGATGATTATGGTTCCAGAGGCTTATCAGAATCAGCCACAGTTGCGTGATTACCCAGAGATTATTGATTTCTACGAATACTACAGTGGTCTGCAAGAAGCATGGGATGGACCAGCATTGTTGGTGTTTAGCGATGGGCGCAAAGTTGGTGCAACACTAGACCGAAATGGTTTAAGACCAGCTCGTTACTGCATTACCAAGGATGACTACATAGTCGTGGCTTCTGAAGCAGGAGTCGTGAATATAGATGAAGCCAACATCCTGGAAAAAGGTAGACTTGGTCCTGGGCAAATGATTGCTGTGGATTTAGAAACTCAAGAGGTGCTGAAGAATTGGGAGATAAAGGCACGCATTGCCAAAAGCAAACCATACGGCGAATGGATACGCCAGTACCGCCAAGAACTCAAATCTTTAGTTAATGGTAAATCGTCAGCAGTTAATGGTAATGGCGTCAATGGTAATGGGCATTCCACAAACAAAATCGATAGAGTAGCCTTGCTACGACAGCAAGTAGCCTTTGGTTACACCACAGAAGATGTGGAATTGGTGATTCAGCCAATGGCGATCGAAGCTAAAGAGCCAACTTTCTGTATGGGGGACGATATTCCCTTAGCAGTACTGTCTGAAAAACCCCACTTGCTTTATGACTATTTCAAACAGCGCTTTGCTCAGGTGACGAACCCTGCAATTGATCCCCTCAGAGAAAGCTTGGTTATGTCGTTGAAAGTAGAACTGGGTGAGCGAGGTAACATACTACAGCCAAAACCAGAATATGCGCGCAGAATCAAGCTGGATTCACCAGTGCTGCTTGAGGCAGAATTGGAGGCTATTAAGCTTTCGGGATTTGCAACAGCAGAATTATCTACCATTTTTGAAATAGCTGCAGGTCCAGAAGGATTAAAAGCAGCAGTGCAATCTTTGCAAGCACAAGCCGCAGAATCGGTGCGGGCAGGAGCTAAAATAGTCCTCCTCAGCGACAGGATAAGTAATGGCATTGATACTGAATACACCTATATCCCGCCTCTACTTGCGGTGGGTGCAGTACACCATCACCTTATCCGTGAAGGACTGCGGATGAAAACATCCCTCGTCATCGAGACAGCACAGTGCTGGAGTACACATCACTTTGGATGTCTGATTGGTTACGGAGCAGGTGCTGTTTGTCCGTATATGGCTTTGGAGACTGTGCGTGATTGGTGGTTTGACCCGAAAACCCAACAGTTTATGAAAGGGGGTAAAATCACTGACATTAGTTTGGAGCAGGCGATCGCCAACTATCGCAAAGCAGTAGAAGGTGGTTTGCTCAAGATTCTCTCCAAAATGGGGATTTCCTTGCTCTCTAGCTATCAAGCAGCGCAAATTTTTGAAGCAATCGGCATTGGGCAGGATTTATTAGAGTTGGGATTCTATGGGACAACTTCCCGCATCGGTGGAATTAGCGTTGGTGAACTCGCTCAAGAAGTGCTGGCGTTCCACAGCAAAGCTTTCCCTGAACTGACAACTAAAAAGCTAGAAAATCTGGGATTTGTCAAATACCGTCCTAACGGTGAGTACCATATGAACAGCCCAGAATTGGCAAAAGCACTGCACAAAGCTGTTGATGGCAAGAAATACGACCACTACGAAGTTTATAAGAAGTACCTGCAAAACAGACCGCTAACGGCGTTGCGTGACTTGCTGGATTTCCAAAGCGATCGCTGCTCCATTTCCATTGAAGAAGTCGAGTCTGTCAGTGATATTGTCAAGCGCTTCTGTACTGGTGGGATGTCGTTGGGAGCATTGTCACGGGAAGCCCATGAAACTTTGGCGATCGCCATGAATCGCCTTGGTGGTAAATCCAACTCTGGGGAAGGTGGGGAAGATCCAGTGCGTTACAAAGTTCTGGATGACGTAGACCAAACAGGTCACTCGCCAACCTTACCGCACTTAAAAGGATTGCACAACGGTGACACAGCAACAAGTGCGATTAAGCAAGTCGCGTCAGGACGCTTTGGTGTGACGCCAGAGTACCTGATGAGCGCCAGACAAATTGAAATCAAAATCGCCCAAGGTGCAAAACCAGGAGAAGGTGGACAGCTCCCAGGACCAAAAGTCAGCCCCTACATTGCGATGTTACGGCGTTCTAAGCCTGGAGTGACGCTGATTTCACCACCACCGCACCACGACATCTATTCCATTGAAGACTTAGCGCAGCTGATTTTTGACTTGCACCAAATTAACCCGAAAGCTCAAGTATCAGTGAAGTTAGTTGCAGAAATTGGTATTGGTACCATCGCTGCTGGTGTGGCAAAGGCAAACGCTGATATCATTCAAATCTCTGGTCACGACGGCGGTACAGGAGCATCGCCACTAAGTTCTATTAAACATGCTGGTTCTCCGTGGGAACTCGGCTTGACGGAAGTTCATCGTGTGCTGATGGAAAATAGCTTGCGTGACAGAGTGATTTTGCGCGTCGATGGTGGCTTGAAAAGTGGCTGGGACGTACTGATGGGCGCATTGATGGGCGCAGAAGAATTTGGCTTTGGTTCGATCGCCATGATTGCTGAAGGCTGCGTTATGGCGCGGATTTGTCACTTGAACACTTGCCCTGTGGGCGTTGCCACCCAAAAAGAAGAACTGCGCAAGCGGTTTACCGGAATGCCAGAACACGTTGTCAACTTCTTCTACTTTATTGCTGAAGAAGTCCGTAGCCTCCTAGCAAAACTTGGCTACCGTTCGTTGCCAGAACTGACTGGACGTGCTGACTTGTTGAAGGCTCGAGAAGACGTACATGTAAATAAGACAACTGCGCTGAATTTAGACTGCTTACTTCAATTACCAAACGCCAGAGAAAATCGCACTTGGCTAGTACATGAGCAAGTCCACAGCAACGGCGTGGTTTTGGATGACCAATTGCTTGCTGATCCAGACATTCAAGCTGCCATCCGCAACCAATCTTCTGTCAGCAAAACAGTGACGGTGGTTAATACCGACAGAACTGTTGGTACACGCTTAGCAGGGTTCATTGCTTCTAAGTATGGTGATAATGGTTTTGAAGGACAAATTCACCTGAATTTTAAAGGTAGTGTTGGGCAAAGTTTTGCTGCTTTCAATCTTCCCGGTATGGTTCTCACTCTTGAAGGAGAGGCAAACGACTACGTTGGTAAGGGAATGAACGGTGGTGAGATCATCATCAAACCCCCAGCAAATGCTACTTATAACCCAGCACAAAATGTGATTATTGGCAATACCTGCCTCTATGGTGCAACGGGTGGTGTCTTATTTGCCAGAGGTTTAGCTGGAGAACGTTTTGCTGTCCGTAACTCCAATGGAACAGCCGTGATTGAAGGGGCAGGGGATCACTGCTGTGAGTACATGACTGGTGGTGTGGTTGTCGTTCTCGGGAAGGTAGGACGCAATGTTGGAGCTGGGATGACTGGCGGATTAGCGTACTTCTTGGATGAAGATGGTTTGTTCGCTGAGTTAGTCAACCGAGACATAGTTAAACTTCAACGAGTTATTACCCCTGGTGGTGAAAAGCAACTCAAAGAGTTAATCAAAGCTCATGCTGAACGTACTGATTCACAAAAAGCGAGGATGATTATAGAAAATTGGCAGGAGTTCTTGCCTAAGTTCTGGCAATTAGTTCCGCCTTCTGAAGCGGATAGTCCACAGGCTAATCCTCAAGCTGTGGAGGAAAAACAGCTTAGTTCAGTTTAGAGCGATTGAAGGCTCAACTCCACCACTTGCACACAGAAACTTTTTTGGGTTTGTGTGTGCAACACCCCCTCAAAATAACAGCCCGCCTGTTTTCTGGATTACATTTTTCTAATCTCAGCCAAAGGATAATGAATTTCAAATCGAGTTAGCAGTTTGAATTCATGCGCTTGTGCCCCGAAGTGTGGGTGATGCTCCAGCAGGGAGCGCTAGCATTGCTGCTCGCCATACTGCTAAGCCTGTTATTTCAGAACAAGCTACCCCGAATCTCCGATTCGGGGCGTTGGTGAGCGACTTTGCGTAGTAAGACGCGCGCGCGCGACCCCGGAAGCAAGCCGCAGGCGTCTACGCCAAAATCTGCTTCTCGGTTGAACAGCTCAAACTCGATCAGATAACGCCATAAGTCAGTTGTAATCAACTAGCAATACAACTCACCACCGCCGAGTTTAATTGTCTTGAGTATCTAATGCGCTTTTGCGGACGGACTTTCACCCGAACCCAAATTCAAAGAACACGTAGTTTTCTAACGAGTTTTATCTTTCTACTGACTTTCTTATTATTAGTGGTTAGTAGTGACTAATAATTATTTAGTATTATTCTTTTGTGATGCTGTTAACTGTAGTTCTTGATCTTGGATTTCTAATAGTTCTGGTATAGTGACAAAGCGATAGCCCTGCTTCCTAAAGTCGCTAATAATTTGTGGTAAAGCTTCGACAGTTCTGGAGCGATTCCCACCACCATCATGCATCAATACAATTCCACCTGGTTTAGATTCTCTCATAACGTTCCTAATTAATTTTGGTACAGGAGGACGACTGTAGTCTACGGAGTCAGCAGACCACATAATCAGAGTGTAATTTTTGTTTTTAGCATAAGCAGCCACCCCATTATGCATAATTCCGCCAGGTGGTCTAAACAAAGTGGTTCTCGCACCTGTGATTTGATAAATTAAGTCTGTTGTGCTTTCAATTTCATAGGCAGCTGCCTGTGGATTAAAATAGTGATACCAATGATGCCAGGTATGATTGCCAATAACGTGACCTTCAGCCACAATTCGCTTCGCTAATTCTGGATGGGTCTTCAGGTTCTGTCCAATAACGAAGAATGTACCCTTTATATTGTTTTTTTTCAGGATATCCAGCACCTCTGGAGTAGATGTAGCCCAAGGACCATCATCGAAGGTAAGTGCAATAACTTTTTCCCCTTTCTTCAGTTTTGCATTCTCAACAACTGCACCTTTAAAGCGCGATGGTACATCATAGGAAAATCCCTTTGTTTTTGCCTCTTCCTGCCAACTTGTTAGCATTCCCGCCTTGAATGTTTCCATGCGCTGTTGAGTTTCTACTTTTGCTCCTGTATCCTTCACGTTCGTGGCTTGTTTTTTCTGAGCATCCGAAGTGTTAGAATTTACAGGCATTACCAACCCAACACTTAAACTAGCGCAAAAACAAACTACGGCAATTAGTACTCCATGTGACCAAACATACGATTTGTTAGTTTCCACGTCAAAGCTCCTCGGGGTGGAATCATGAGTTATGTGTTTAAGGATGTGCGACAGCACATTTTATCTCAATCAGAGATACGTAGGTATTTTCTGATAATCCGAAAAATTTCAATATAGATTAACAGAAATATAAAGATTATGCTGATAAATGATACAGGTTTAGAGGAAACCAGGATGATCTCGCTTTAAACTAACATATCTAGTAATAATTATAAGTATGATGATTCTTTAGCATAAATAATGTTTTGCGTTGTCTATTTTGAAGTATCAGTTACATAGAGAATACTGTATATTCTACTGCTAAAGCTTATCGAAGACAGAAAAAAATGTTAATTTTTTTAGTATATTCTCTGTTATCAATCACTAGCCCGATGAAAAATACTAGACGCCCGAAACAAAATAAAGTTTCTTATTGTCAAATATATATTTTCTCTTAACGCAGAGTTTGCTGAGAATCATAATTTATCTCAGTACAGCTATGGAAATACTGATGTTTGGGCTAGATAATTTATCAGTTCTTCTTAATAATTCAGTCATTTTAGTAGTGAATCTACAGTCACGAAATCGTTTGGATTGTTACTTCATTGTTATTCGACTTTCAAATTTATGTTTTCAGTAAAAGTACGGAAAATATCAAAACCGATACAACTCAATTATGTTTAACAATCAAAAATGTGTACTTATTAAAGCATATTATTATGTAAATACGATGTTATCAGATATACTTAACTAACCTTTGTTGTCTGAAAAAATCTTTGAGAAAATTCTATGAAGCTAAGTTTAGATAGAGCTAAGATTGCCAGAAATACCGCAGTTAACTCAAGGATAATGCCAGTAAGGGTGAAATCACCTGTATTTACCTTAGTTAAACGCCATTGCGGAAAACTTCTTTTACAAACAAATGCACGCCGTCCTGGTGGTAGCGCAGCTCAAATAACTGAGTTTTCTTGAGAGACTCTACCAAGTTAGTCGCAAACTCTCGATCACTTAGCCAGCCAGGATGACTTAGATTCAATAGTATATAGTCAAACTCTGCCAAATTAGCAGGTGGTGACTTGGCGCTTGTTAACTTGACTACTGGTCTATGTGTTAAGTGTGGGGCAATTTCAGCAGTTGTCAAAACAGATCCTTTTGTTTGAACTAGAGTAACTGCTTGTCGTGTTGCTTGCCAAGTGTCCAGTGAATTTAAGTAAATAGACCAAAAGTATCCGTATTTGCCTAAAGCTAAAAATGCGATAATTGACCACAGTACGATTTTTCGTTTGTTGCGTAACCATCCCTGACCGATCGCAAGGCTGGAAATAACAGCTAACACAAGAAATGGAACTGCTGGAAGAGAATACTGGTTGATCAAGTTTTTTTGCGTTGAAAACTGACTCAGAAGATTGATCCCCAAAGTGGGAACCGCAGCAATCAAAGGCTGCATTGCTTGCACAGAAAGTCCCCAAATCACAGGTGCTACTAAAAACAGCAGATATTCTAGGTTATCTAATGAAAAAACCTGTCCCAACACAAGTCCTGGATTGAGTAGTAAATTTTTAGCAATTTCTGAAAAAGAGTTTCCCAAATAAGCATACCGACCAATATGACGTTCCACAGACGCCGCTTGGGTACCAAAAAAAGGGATGACAATTTTGGTTGCGATCGCAAACCAGCATATACCGCTTACAAGAGCGATCGCACCGCATCGTCGCTTCTTTTCAAACACCAATAGCCAGACTCCCATTGCTGCGACTGTTATAGATAATACAGCTTTACATGCCAGCGTCAGGAAGATACATAAACAAAACCAGGCAGTGCGTTCCAGTCTAGCCGCTAAAACCGCCCATAGCAATGCTGGCACAGCTATCACTTCTGGGTGAAAATCAAACAGATTAATATTGAACACTAATGGATACAGTAAATACACTATAGCAACTGCTACGGCTTGCTGCACCATAAGACCAGCATGACGCGCTAAATGCCATGTAGGCAAAGCTCCTAATGCCAAGGCTACTGCTTGTACTGCAAACAACCAGTAAATACTAGGGTATATTTTGTAGCATAACGCCAAAACATAAAAAATCAAAGCGGCATGATCACCAAGAATGTGGAAACCAAGGAAAGAAGAAATAGGTGATTGGCCTTGGCTAATTAAGTAAACTGCCTGGTCAAAAATTCCTAAGTCATAAGCATTTGATTGAAAAAGCTCATGTCTTAAGGTGCTACACCCAAATAAAATCAAGGCACTCACGCCAATCATCCAAAGTATAGGACTAGGCGAAATCAGTTTTTTCTTCATTACTCTACTTTCCATTTACCCTACCCAAAGTTTTTGGGCAAATCGAACAGCAAAGCTTGCAAGTAGGATGGTAAAAAACAACAGCGTTAGGTAACCCCAGCGAGGGTAGCGAGATAATAATACACCGAGAGCGACACTTGGAGACACAATACCGTAGACCAGACGACTTAAAGAGATGGTACCACCAGATGCTAGTAACAAACCTATACCGCAGAAGCCATAGATAACAGTGACTGGAGTCAATTGAGCGCGTAATTGCCATAATAAGTAGGCACTACCGAAAACAGCAACTATGTTAATCAATGGATCGCCTGCTAGTATCCACAAAAGAAAGACTAAAGCGGCAAAGCCATAATCAACTTTTGCAGAACTTAACTGTTTACGGAAGTACCATAAACAAGAACCGACGGCAATAATCATCGTAAACAATAGAGGATGCAGGGGGTCTTTGATCCCGCCATGCTTCCAATTCAATGTCCCGATAGTCACTTGCATCAGCATTTTCCACCAACCCTGCCAATTAAACCCTAGCGAGGGTCGCCATCCCTTTTGTGCATGGAGAAATCCCAAAGGATCACCAAATTGAATCGCACAGTATATGCTGAAAAGAAGTAGTCCAGCAGCGGTGGCAAAAGAGGCAACAAAAGCAATAGGAGGTTTGCGTTGTTTCCAAGCTGCCAAGGCAAACGCCGGGATCAATGCCATCCCTGTCGGACGCGTTGCTGTTGCGATCGCACCCCAAAAGGCAGTCCAGCCATACTGTTGTTTATCAAAAGCTGCCAAAGCTGCTGTACTCAACAGTAAGTATAGCCCTTCAGTGTAAATGACTCCTGCAAATAGCGATAATGGACACCAAGCAACGACAGCTGTTGTCCACCGCGCTGCACTTTCACCAGCTTGTTCCTTAACCCAAAAGTATAAAAAGTAAAGCGCCGCCAAAAAAGCCAGATTGTTGAGTAATGTTCCTGCCACTTCAAACGGCAAGCCCAAGTTCATTAAAATTCGGATGATTAAGGGAAACAGGGGAAAGAAGGCAAGGATATGTGACTTGCCATCATTAACAAATTCATATCCAGTGGTGGCAATGGCGTGGTAATTTAAACTATCCCATGCATCAAACACCTCCCAACCAAAAGTGGGGGTTATGCCTCCAGGTGGTGCTGGTAATAATGGCGCAATCAACAACATCGCAATCCAGATCAGTAGTCGGCTAGCAAGCCACATGGCTGCTGGAAACAGTAAGGGATTTACCCATAAAACTTTACTTGCAGATATTAGACCTTTAGCCATAAGCTTGAGTGTTTCTAGAGACTCCTTCGTGTTAGAATCCTCCTACATATTCAGGGCTGATAACGGCTGATAATATGTAATGTTCTGTTATACCTTTTTCATCTGTATAAGTTTTTGAGTAATTTTTATTGATATAAGCTGTGAGTTGACTATCACTCTTGATTTGTCCAGTCCACCTATCAAGAATGATTTGCTCAGGACGATACTTCTGTAAGACAGCAAATAGTTCTTTTGATGTCAAATCTCCTGAGTTGAGTCGTTTGTACGACATTACCGCCATTTCTGGAGGAACGCGTAAACCAGCGTAAAACGCGTAGATGGGCCGATCTGTAAATACCCATTGGGTAGAACCTTTGTATTTTAATACAAGCTGCATGACTTCTAAGTTATTAGGGGGTCTTCCCTTGGGATTTGTAGGAGTTGCAACCACTAAGACAATCAAAAGCACTACTGCCAAGCTAGGAATGAGTTTTTTGAGGTTTGCTGATTTGAAATTATTGGACGAGAAATCAAGCAAGTAAACAACTCCAGAAGAAGCCAACCAACAGAGAAATGATCACCAGGTGAGCGAGAAAATTTTTTGCTTTGGGCATACTTCAGTTTATTAAAGACTTTTTCACAAACAAATAAACATCCTCACGCTGGTAGCCCAGTTTAAACAATTGGTTCTTTTTGATCTGATTAACTAACTTAGCAGCAAACTCTGGATTATCAGTACCGTCTGGGTGACGGACATTGAGCAGTATATACTCGTATTGGGGGACATTAGAGGGCAGACCACTAATATCATCGATAAAGTGGATAGTTGGTCGGTGGGATAAATGGGGGGCGATGCTGTGGGTTGTCAAAACATCGTCTTTGGTGTGAACTTGGGCGATCGCTTCCTGCGTTGCTTGCCAATTATCAATAGATGTCAGATACCGCGTAAAAAGATAGTGATACTTTCCAAGCACCATGAAAGCCACCAACGCCCATAGGATAATTGCCCGTCTGGAACGAAGCCATCCCGAACCCGCAGCGAGACTAGAAATAACAGCTAATATCAAAAAAGGCAGTATTGGCAAAGAATACTGGTGGATTAAATCTCGTTGTGCGTGTCTGTCTGAAAGAATATTCACAACCAAGGCAGGAATCGCACTCATCAAAGGAGTGAGATGCCTGGGTGCAAGTCCCCAAATAACAGGTGCAACTAATAATGCCAAATATTCTAGGGAATCTAGTGAAAAGACTCTCCCCAGTACTAACCCTGGTTTCAGCACTAGATTTCTGGCAACTTCTAAAGTTGAGTCACCTAAGTAACTGTAACGTGCTACGGCAGCCGCTTCATGATTGCTGTAGTAGGGAATAATCACTTGAGTCGCAATTAAAAACCAGCTTATACCGACAGTGAGGGCGAATATACCGCAAAAACGCCGTCGTTCAAACACCAGCAGCCAGATACCCATCGCCGCCACTGTTAGTGATAACACTGCTTTACAACCCAAAATAAAGACGACGCCTACACAGAACCAAACCACCTGACCTAATCGCGCCGCCAACACAACTCCCATAAATACGGGGACAGCCATCACTTCTGGGTGAAATTCAAATAGATTAACATTAAAAACCAGTGGGTATAGCAGGTAAACTGCTGCCATTGCGATCGCTTGCCTTTCCTTCAGCCCTGCTTGAAGGGCAAGAAACCAGGTAGGTAATGCACCCAAAGCTAATGATACTGCTTGCACTGCTAACAACCAGTAAGCACTTGGGTGAATTTTGTACAGTAAAGCCAATGGATAAACAGCCCAAGCAGCATGATTACCCATGTGATGAAAGCCCAAAAAAGAGGAAATAGGCGGCATTCCTTGGCTAATCAAGTAAACGACTTAGTCGTAAATTCCCAGGTCGAGAACCCCTGACTGAAACAGGGTATGTCGTAAACTACTGCACCCCAGTAGAATTAGGGCACTGATGCAACTCATCCAACCAACGATACCAATATTGACAGTCGATTTTTTCACGGCTATCTAAATTTCGGTGATATCTGATAACTTCAGGTATTATCGATCATTACTTGACCAAAATTAAGGGTGTAGGGAAGCCACTGCCGTGCGCGGGTTCCCCGCGTTGAGGCATGTGGCGTGAGCCAGTACTGAAGCGCGTAGCGTGGCACTTTGTGCCATAGGAGGGTTTCCCGACAGAGGTATCTGGTGAGACAGCGCTGCAGGAGGGTCTCCCGACCTAGGCGACTGCGTTAGCGCAGCGGAACCGGAGGTTCTCCCCGAAGGGCGTGTGTAGGGGTGTAAGGGGGGAAGAAAAAACGATGGCATGTGGCGTCCGCGCTGCCTCACCACGGCACTGGCTCCCCTTACACCCCTAGTTTTTGACGTTTTATTCGGTTGTGGGGTGTCCAGTCCCGGTCTAGTCTTCCGGGTATATTTTTCCTAATTAAGACTAGCGTTTAAATCCCTGTCCTATTTGTAACCGCGCATTCAAGTTTTACCCTACCCAAAGTTCTTGAGCAAATTTAAGAGACAGTCTGACGAGTAAGATAGCAAACAAACCCAGACTTAAGTATCCTTGACGAGGATAGCGCGATAGGAATACACCACAAGCTACACTCAGTGACACAATACCGTAAGCCAAACGACCCAAGGATATTGTGCCTCCGGAGGCAAGCAGCAAACTTATCCCGCATAAACCATAGATCACAGTGACTGGGGTCAATTGAGTGCGTGAATGCCACAACATATAAGTGCCACCACAAACCATAACTGCGTTCAGAAAGTTATAGATGAACCAATCATTTGCTACTATTAACAAGCAGATTGATAAACCATAAAAGCCCCAGACAGCAAGAGAATTAAGTTGCTTACGGAAGCGCCACAAACAATAACCATAGCTGACAACAACCCCAAGAAGTAGGAGATGCAGGTAGTTATTTATTGAGAAAACTTTCCAATGGGATGTGCCTACAGTGATTTGTAGTAGCATATTTAACCAACCCTGTCCATCAAATCCCAGGGAAGGTCGCCATCCGCGTTGTGCATGGATAAATCCAAAGGGATTGCCAAATTGAATTGCACAGTACAGGCTAAACAAAAGCACTCCGATTGCACTGCCACACCCAGCAACGTAAGCCATCAAGGGTCTACGCTGTCTCCATGCTGCTAACAAAAATGCAGGTATAAGTGCTAACCCTGTGGGACGCGTTGCCGTTGCCATTGCACCCCAAAGCATAGTCCAGTAGTACTGCTTTTGATCAAAGGCTCGCAAAGCCGCAGTGCTCAACAGTAAGTATAGCCCCTCAGTGTAAATAACCGTACCAAACATGGACAGTGGACACAAAGCCACTACAGCTGTTGCCCAACGCGCCTGATTTGTGCCACAATGCTCCTCCACCCAAAAATAGATACAGTAAAGCGCTGCAAAAAATGCCAAGTTATTTATGAGCGTACCTGCCACTTCAAATGACAAGCCAAGGCGCATGAAAAGCCAAATAGCTAGGGGAAATAAGGGAAAAAATGCAAGATTGTGTTGTTTTCCATCATCACGAAATTCATAACCAGATGTTGCGATCGAATGGTAGTGTACACTATCCCATGCATCAAACACTCCCCAGCCAAATTGAGGGGTAATTCCTTGCGATGGTGCGCTCAGATGTGGAACAACCAGCAACATAGTAGCCCAAATAAATAATCGGCTGACAAGCCAGATTACCGTAGGAAAAAGAAAATCATTTTTCCAGAAAACTTTTTTGATAAATATTTGAATTTCAGCCATAAGCTTGAGTGTTTTTCAAACTCCTCTGTGTATTCACATGCCTATAGCTGTAATTTGGTGTTTTTTTAGTAACATTTCACACATTTCACTCCTCCACCAACATGAGTTATTACATGATAAGAAACATAGCTAACAAAGTTTCCAGCTATTTACTATCAGTAGTTAAAATTTAGCAGATATCGCTATGAACCTAGGCAGTTAGATTTAACTATATAGTCTTTCTATACAACATTTTTTTTTGCAAAGAAAAGTTGCTCTGGAGAGATGTTTAACTCATCTTCTGGTTTATAGTGCATAGCAGTAGAACTCAAGATTGGCAATAAAACATTGGGTAGGGTGAAGTTGGTTCGTTTTCACACTTTTTGAAAGTATCCCCCAGCAACTTCGCCTCTTGATAACTCACTCCCCATCAGGCGTTAGCACTGACAATATCCCGTTAAGCTTAGTAGCAAATCGAACTGATTTTTGAGCAAACGCAAATCAACGCAGCTTGGGCATGCGCGAGCTTCGCACTCACTTTGTTGAGGCACCTAAGCACATACAGCTTTTATTCTTATGATTAAACCACAAATCCTAGGGGGGCTAGTACCGCTTGAACTTTGGTTTAGTATTTTGGTCAAGCGCTTGCTCATTAGTAGCAATGACTGACGACTGTTACACGGGCGACGGTTGATCCCATTTTTATAAAGAATGGGATCAACCGTCGTCTTGTGTAAGGTGTCAGAGTATAAGGATATAGGATAAATCAATTTATTTGTGTATCCCAAGCAATCTATATTAATGTTGTCTGTCAATCCTGAAACAATTGTGAAAGCAATAACTCTTCTTGGTTCTACTGGTTCTATCGGTACTCAGACTTTAGACATTGTCGCTCAATACCCCGATCAATTCCGGATTGTGGGGTTAGCAGCTGGGAATAATGTAGATTTGTTGGCTTCTCAGATTCGGCAGTTTCGACCAAGTATAGTAGCTATCTGTTCAGAAGAAAAGTTGCCAGCACTCAAAGAAGCAATCAAAGACGTTCCTTCCCAGCCGATTTTAATGGCTGGTGATGCTGGAGTTATTGAAGTTGCTCGCTACGGAGATGCCCAAACCGTTGTTACGGGTATCGTTGGTTGTGCTGGGTTGCTACCTACCATTGCAGCCATTGAAGCTGGTAAAGATATCGCCTTGGCAAACAAGGAAACTTTAATTGCTGGAGGTTCCGTAGTTTTACCTCTGATTAAAAAACACAATGTAAAATTACTGCCAGCAGATTCTGAACATTCTGCTATATTTCAATGTTTACAAGGAATTCCAGATGGAGGTTTACGACGAATTTTATTAACTGCATCTGGTGGTGCTTTTCGTGATTGGGCGGTAGAGAAGTTAGCAGAAGTTACAGTTGCTGATGCAATCAAACATCCTAACTGGTCGATGGGACGTAAAATTACTGTTGATTCTGCGACTTTAATGAACAAAGGTTTGGAAGTGATTGAGGCTCACTTTCTCTTTGGGTTAGATTACGAGAATATCGAGATTGTGATTCATCCCCAAAGTATTATTCACTCGCTGATTGAACTACAAGATACTTCTGTTCTTGCCCAACTTGGTTGGCCTGATATGCGCTTACCTTTACTATATGCTTTGTCTTGGCCTGAACGTATCTACACCAATTGGGAACGACTAGATTTAGTCAAAATCGGCAGTTTTACCTTCTGTGAACCAGATCATCAAAAGTATCCTTGCATGAAATTAGCTTATGCCGCAGGTCGGGCCGGTGGTTCCATGCCTGCTGTGTTAAATGCAGCCAATGAGCAAGCTGTGGCTTTGTTTTTAGAAGAAAAAATTCAGTTTTTAGATATTCCTCGGTGTATCGAATGGGTGTGCGATCGCCACGAATGCGATAATCGTGCAAATCCTTCTTTAGATGACATTTTGACAGCAGACAAATGGGCAAGGCAAGAAGTTTTAAAAGCAACTCAACACTTGGAAAATCATTCGCGTATAATATCTTTGCGATAAAAAACGACTCACAACTATAGGTTTTGATTATATTTCGGTTCAGCGTTCAGCTTACTCCTGAACGCTATTTTTTTTATTCGTAATTTTTACCTTATAGCGATGTATAAGAATATAAACATATAGTTGTGTTGTTGCTTATGAGTTTCGTCATTTAGTTATTCATTGATATTTTATTATACAAAAAAAGATAAATTATTTTCATTGCATAAGTTTTCCGTATATGTTTTGCGAAAAACCTATACATACTAAGAATCAAAACTTAATATTTTTTTTTAAATAAGGTTTTCCGGCATACTAATTTTTCAAAAATTTTATTGTATAGTTAACCCAGAACAACTACGGCAAAAGCTCAAGTAAACTCAACATTCTCAGCAAAACAGTACTGGGGAATGATGAGCTTTTTGTCTGTGGAGGTTCCACGTCAATTGCTACTTTTTTGGTGCTAACTGGGGTTGCTGAATACTTAATTTAAGGCTTTGACATCTGTAGTCTTTGAGCAGTAAGTTGATCCGATACTGCGGACTATCGTTGTGGAGTTTTACTCAAAAATGCCACTGGGGACAACAGGGAAAACCTCCCTCCGGGGAAGACCTGAGCCCTATGCCTGCGGCACGGCTTCGCTCCGCAGCGGGTACGGCCCCGTGCCGAACGGTCTCGCTGCGATAGCCCTCCGGGTATCTCAATAGCCCTGCCTTGCCCGCGAAGCGTATGCCTACGACACGCCTTACGGCTAACGCATGATTGCGTGCGCTTTGCGCTTACGGAGACGCGCTCGTCCCAAGGGGAGCCACTGCGGACGCCACATGCCGTCGTGACAGTGGGAGAACGCGCTTGTGGTACAACGGGGCGGCACGTTATGTTCCTCCGCTTCCCCCGCAAGGCGCTGCTCTCCGCACGGGGCTGGCTCCCCAAGTGGAGCAAGTGGCGTGACACACGCTGCGGGACAAGGGACGCCAGAGCCGGCACGGCAGTGGCTCCTTAACGCTCAGCACTACTGAATTCCTGAAGAAAGACTTTATGTCTGTCACGGTTACACTCATGAAATTTTCTCTGTTCTAATAGCTTCATTGGTAAGACTGTATTTGAAAAAGGTGTATCTATGTTTGCTACCCTGATTGTGTCTTGGATTGTCTACACAGTATTAAGAAATGTGGTGAGAACGACAGTGAGAACTGCGTTTATTAGTGCTACTACTGTTGTTATTTTGCATGCTGGTCTGGGAATTAGCCCTCAAGATATTTGGCATCAGATAATACAGCTACTTCAAGGGTTCTCTCAAGTCCTGAGGGTTAGGTAATATCACTTTTGGATATTGCCCGTTATTAGTCATTAGTTTTTTGTCCTGTGTTCAACCACGTTCTCATATCTTCTTTGGAGACACTGAGTCCCAAGGGGACACGCTGCGCGAACGCGTATGGCTCTTTGCATACGCGAAGCGTAACCGCACGCACAAAGCACGGGTGCTTTAGAAATCAGACTACCGTTTCATTAAAACCGGATTTTTCAGTTCTTTAATCAAACGGATAAGTTAATTATTTTTTGAGCCTGACAGCTTTACCAGGGCATCCATAACAGTACTAGGTAACTGACGCATAATCTTACCTCTTTCTCGATCTACTGCGACTAAAGTCACCTGAGCAGTAACGTATAATTCTTGCTTATCTGGTGATTCAATTGCATAATCCCAGTTTATACGGACGCCAGTCACCTCAGCCATCCGCGTTCTTACAACCGCTGTTGCACCCAACTGAAGCGGACGGTGATAGCGGATCGAGAGTTCTACAACTGGTAAATCACAGCCCAAAGCGACTAAATCAGCATATTCGATACCGATCGCTCGCAAGCATGCTACTCGTGCTTCTTCCAACCAAGCTATGTAGGAACCGTGCCAGACAATACCTGCATAGTCTGTATGATGCGGGTAGACTCTTATAGAATATTCAAACCAATTTCCAAAGGAACTGCTTGCTGGAGTATCAATTGCAGTAGTTGATTGGAGTTGTGGTTGTTGTGATTTTTCCTCTGACATATCAAATTTTTTGGAGACAAAGATAGATTTTCCAAATCTGGAATAGCATAAAATTACACGCATATAGTGCAATTTCTTCATAAGCTAAGTGACATGACTGCTCCAGATTCCTTTAAAGTTCTATGTCAAACCTCAAACTTGGTGGGTTTTGGACTCCGGTATTTCTTTAGGTGAGGAAATTTTTGGCTTTGGTTATCAGATGTTAAAAAACTGGCGCTCTATCTGTTATGGCTTCGTTGTGGGCTGTAGATGATAACAGGACTCAGTTTATTATAAGTTCTTTTTATAGCTTACTACTCTTAGGCAAGTTGACCAAAAAAGCTCAAGGTTTACAATAAGTCTAAATTGCTTTTACGGAAGAAAAATTTACGCACAATCAATATAAAGGCTTGGGTGACCGAAAAATAAAAGGATACATGCGAATGTATTTATTCATGGACACGGAAAAATGCACAAGCTAATTATTCAAGCTCCTGGATTCATGAGCTAGTGGGGTCTTGGGATCCCCCCAACAGGAGTATCTGGCGTCCTGGTCGTGCAACAATACCGTGAATTAAGCGTATCCGCAGAGCGCACACCGGAGGCTAACGCGCAGCTTGTGCGCTGGGCTTAGGGGTTGACAGCCTTAGTCACTCCTACTATTGGGGAGGACTCGTTCTGATCCCAAACGATTTGTCATTGTTTTAGATGGCCTGCTGACTGACATTCATACGCTGCTGGCAATCATTAAAGTATGGCAATTAATTTTTACAATACTCAATACATATAACGCCCCAATGTCACAAAAACAGTGGCAGCAATGTCAATGAAGCTCTAAGATAACGTATGAAAGTTATGAGTTACGAGTTATTAGCCACTGTTACGATTTTTTAACTGTTAACTTTTAACTCTCAACTCTTAACTTTTTACTATCTAACACCGCTTAGCTAAAAGTTTATTACCTACGCTGGTTGGTACAGGATGCTTGACTATATTGGCAAGTTCCTGTAACTGGTTGACAGCCTCTGCACCTTCTAACTTCATTAATTCGCGGTCATCCCGCATTTCCGTCCAAGTGATCCCGTAATCAGAGACTAAAAACCGAATTAGATGATTTTCTCCCAGGCTAACCATAAATGAAGCACTATTCATCTGGTCACCACAGGTGTAGCAGGACGCAGGATATCCACGCCTCTCTAAGACAATTGCTAAAGCTTGCAAGTTCATCACTAAGTCTTGGACGAATTGCCGATGTTGTTGTGCTAGTCTCAAAAACATTTTTCCCTCCAAACACCACAGTTATTTGTAACATTTATATTTTCTTTAGATTCCTGCACCAATTGGTATTGTAAACTATCCATTACAATTCACAGATATATATTTATGAATTGGCTACCTAGCTTAGGGTAGTCGATGTAAGTCTCGTGTGCCGTATCAAAGTATTCAGTTTGTAGATCTGAAATATCGGATGGAATTGCTAACTTTGTCTTGTTTTTACAGTTTCCATCAAAATAGATGGTGAGTTTAAACAATTCCGCTATAAGATTAACTCATATTTGGTACAAGTCAAGTCGATAAAATGCCGTTCTTGTACTTTGATCCGCTATTTTTAGCTATACTAGTTACCCTTTGTCCCAACAAGGCAGACATACGTCTTATCAGCCTGTTTTAAGAGGTGATTATCTTGTTAAACGTCTATACAGTCGTTAAGCAATGTAAAATTTGGAGCTATTGGTAGCAACTTATCCATAGAATCTGATCAAACTGGTAGATGCTCGTAGCTGTTTTTTGATTCTCGCTTGGGAAAAGTACTTAGTAGTCGGGAATACGGTAGATCAACCACTGTATTGCTGTCAGCAGTGCGTTGTCAAGAGTTGTTGAGCGGCTGAAACTGCCTCTCCAAACTATGTCTTGCGGATAAGCACTTGCGACTTGAAGAGCCACTGCGTTGCGGAGCCAGTACTGCAGGAGGGTTTCCCTCCGTAGGTATCTGGCGTTGGGGTTCCCCCCGTTGTAGCAAGTGGCGTGGTTTGCCTGGTTGTTCAAAGCAGCGTCTTTAGAGGAGATTGCGACACCTGTTCCTTTATGGTAAGTGGCGTATCAAGCTCCCTAGGAAACTGCTAACCCGGAGGGTGACTATCTGTAAAGGGAGATACCCTGATCCACAATCCCAAGTGTAAAACCTAAATCGTTTGACTTAACACTGACAATAACTGAACCCAAGATAACCATGTTGCCATTTCGGCAGATATTTTTTTGACTATCTTTTGAGTTATTATTTATACTCTTTAAAATAGCCATTCCAGAGAATAACGAGTAGCTTTTTAAAAAGTATATGCAATGCCTGAAATTTGAGATATGTTAATATTAATAGGTTTTTTACATAGAATTTCCTTTCATAACTGTTCTCAGTATACTGCATATATTAGAGTCAGTTAATTTATAGTAAATAAATTCACAAATAAAAAAAATAACACAGCTAGGTTTTCCTGGCTGTGTTGATACTTTCAATTGTTGTCAGAAAGTTATCCAAGTTTGGGTTTAGACAACTTGCCACCAACCAAAAGCTGGACCGATGAAACGAACTGTCACCCAAGCGGCTACCAAACCGCCAATGCCAATCCAGGTAAATCGAGTTGACCATGTGACGAATTTTTCTGCTTGGGTTTTGGAGATCGGAACCCACGGCAAGATTCTAGTTGTATCTTGACCGTATTTTTCTCCCATTGTAGTTTTACGACGCTTTGCTTCACCCATAATCTAAAAATTAATCCCTGAATACTGCTGATAATAGCGCTTGCTTGAACCAAGAGCTAAAAAATACTGAATAATTTAGAGGACTTAAGCGGAATCTTGGTCTGTGACAGAGGAAAACAGATTGGGATCAAGGTAGTTAATGCGTGCGAGGGGACTGAGGGCAGCCAAAACTTGAGCACCATAGCTACGGATAATAACGCGACTATCTAGCAAAGCAACGATGCCTTTACTTTCGCGCAATGGGGCGATCGCCCGTTGCAATTCATTCATAGCAATTGGCAACAAGTACAAACGAAACCAATCTTGATGCAAGCCCTTGTAGTGCGCCACTCGACCTGCCACTAAGGGATTTTCTAGAGATGGCAAGGGTAAAGTCGCGATCGCCAGAAGCTGGGGAGCAGGCAAAACCTTTTGATGCTCACGCCAAAATTCCCAGCCACTCACCAAAATACCATTTTCATCCAAACAAGTTTTTTCCACCTGTACCCGTGAACCAAACTCAGAGGCAAGAATTGTCCCCACTTGGGATTTCAGCGGTACATCCCCCACAAGCACAACTGTCAATCCTGGTGCTGTCGCGCTTAAGCAAACCAGCGTCATAACTTTATGAAGAAACGCTGGCTGAAACTCTGGTGTGTTCGGTAGGGGTAACTGGTAGGGTATGTATAATTGAATCGCTTCTGTTTGATTGTCTGAGGAAAACTTGAGGCAAGTTAACTCATCTTCCAATCCGAAGCGCTGGCGAAATAAGGGGGCTTCAGTTTCTGGTTCTACAGCACTGCCAATAAACACCACAGGCTGGCGCTGCCAAATGGGTGATAGTATTTTTCCTAATTCAATGGGGACACAGTGCAAAGAAAATAAACCTTGGCGACGGGCAATAGTTGCCCAAAGTAGAGATGGAGAAGATGAGGGAGAAAGAAGATTTTCGTTTCTGTGTTGAAATTGTTGAGCGAATTGTTTCCAGCTATCCGGTAGGCTAGAGATATCTAAAGCCGAATAAAGACGGAGCAAAATCTCTTCTTGGGCTGGAGAAATCAGATAACATTCGTAGGGATTTGCAGGGTGCTTAAATAGTTCGTGTGTGAGTTGCGCCCGTGCAGAACGAATAACTTCAGCTTGGGCTGGCTGGGCAAGCATGAGTTGCTCCCAACAGAGTGCTTCTAAGCTCACAGTGAGTTCTGAACGTACCCAATCTTCCAAATCGTCAACTCCATCAATAATTGTGGGGATGCCACTAGGAAAATTATTATTTTTACTCAGCTGTGCTTTTAACCAAGCCGAGGGAGAGATCAAAAAGACTCCTTGGAACTCACCACCAGGCCAAGTCTCACCTGTTCTGATTGCTTTATTAACTTGCAGCCACTGTTGTAGGCGGGGTATTTCTACTTTCGTCAGTCGTTGCTGTACATCTTCAGGGGCAACAATAATCACAGGACCGTGCCACATTAATGCCGAAGCCACAAAGCTGGTGCGATACCGTCCTTGATAGCCGCAAGCTGCGCCGACTTGAATAAGGGCGCTACGTCCTACGCGCAAGGCGCGAGCCACTAACCGTGCCATTGTCAAATGATGTGGCCACGAAGGGAAACCTGCCTGCGATCGCAGGAAGTTATGTAATGACAAATGAACTTCTGCTTCAATCACACGCTTTTAATCCCATACAAAGTAAAGTGATTTTTGAGTTGCTTTTAGCCCCATTACTATTATGTTGTCAGTTTCAGGAATGAATTGTTATGTGTTAATTGTTGGTTGTTCATTGCTGATTGTTATGGTAACCATTAACCACTAACTAGTATCCAAATACCCACCAATTATGCCAACTTACACAGGAATCTCCAGCGAAGCTTTCAGGCATCCTCTGGATCGCCAAGCAGAACAAGCCTTGCGTAATTTACCAGGATTTGATTTTATCGCCCGTAAATTTGTGGAATTTTTTGTCGAACGCCCCCAGTTAGTCTATTTAATGGGTAACACCATCCAAGTCGGGCCACGCCAATATTCCACTGTTTACCAGATCTTTCGGGAATGTGTGCGGGATTTGGATATTTATCCAGAACCTGCACTCTTTGTTGAGCAAAATCCCCAAGCAAACAGCTACGCGCTGGGGCAAGAGCATCCTTATATAGTGATAAATACAGGGACATTGGACTTGCTAAGCGAAGCCGAAATTAGGGCGGTGCTAGCCCATGAGCTGGGGCATATTAAATGTGGTCATACTATTCTAATTCAAATGGCGATGTGGGCAATGAGTGCTGCTTCTGCCATAGGGGAGTTGACTTTCGGTATAGGTAATTTTGTCACTCAAGGTTTGATTTACGCCTTTTACGAATGGCGACGTAAAGCTGAGTTGTCAGCAGATCGTGCCGCATTGTTAGTGACGGATGACTTAAACTCTGTCATGACTTCTATGATGAAAGTCTCTGGAGGCAGTATCAAATATGCTAACGAATGCAGTTTGCAAGAATTTATCCGTCAGTCAGAAGACTACCAAGCACTCGATGCCGATGGACTGAATCAAATATACAAATTTTTGATTTACAATGGCGCTGGTGGTACAATGCTTGGTCATCCTTTCGCTGTAGAACGCATACACTACCTGCGACAGTGGGCAAGCTCAGAAGAATATCAGCAAATTAAGAAAGGAAATTATCAGCGAGCAACGGCTGCGGGTGCAGTCAATGTAGAATCACAGACTTCCCAAAATCAAGAAGTAGAAACTTTGCAGCGACAAATTGAAGAATTGCAAAAGGAAATTAACCGCATTAAAAAGTCTCAATAGTACAACGCGGCGGAAATAAGGATACCCTATGGCGTTCCGCCACGCCTTACGGCTATCGGGAACGCCCGTCGCCTCTGTCGGGAAACCCTCCTGCGCCGTGCTGTCTCACCGCCCTCCGGGCGTCTACAAGCCGGGAAACCCGTCCAACGCAGTGGCTCCCCTACCAAGAGCGCTACTTCACCCCGGCGCTGGCTCCTTTTGAACGCCAGTTGCTAACTCCTGCACAGACGCTCTTGCAACAAGTCGGGGAACTCTAGCCGAGCACTGGCTCCTTTTGACTTTTAACTTCCAAAGCAGCGGTACTAGTCTATTTATTTACAGCAGTCAAGTTTTTATAATGAACGAATTTACTCACGAACTAAGTCTGTCTTGGTTGGTTTTGTTTTTTCTGCGTATTTGTCGAAACTAATCAATTTATGATGTTATTTTTACACTCAATACAAACCCTGAAGATCTTATTTTACTCAGACAAATCATGTGACTTTATTGTGCTGTTTTTTACTTACCCTAGGTTTATACGGTTAGATGCAAGATTTTGCATAACACACTCTCTGGCTATGGGTAAGTAGATGGAAATAATATGCCAGTTGTACTAGGTTCTGCCGAAGGCGGCTATAACATCTTTAACGCTACCTCCAGTGATGATGCCGTCTTTACTTCTAGTTCTCCCGGTTCTAAAATCCTTAGCTATGGATCAATCCTAAACTTCGGCAGAGAGTTGAATGGGGATAAAGCCTTTGAAAAATTATTGTACTGCTGCTAATTTCGGTTAAGCAGCCTCATTTTGAGCATTGTCATTCTCAAGCTTAGTCACAATGTCCAGTTTTGCGATTTGTTGCTTTAACCAATCTGCAAATAAGTTTCCCAAAATTTGAACGCGTAGTTGCTCATCTAATATGGGTTGAAGAAATCATTCAACCCATATTAGATGTACTCCTTTAGGAGTGACTATTGGCTTGAGAATCTGCGGGGGTCTAGCGGCAAAGACTGCTGCTGCTACCTCTGGTCTAAAATCAGTACGTCGTTTGATTCCCTGATATCCACCAGCACGACGACACCCGTTCTCGCGCAGAACTAGAAGCGATCCTGGGCTTGAACTACAATGGTGTTCTTAGTTCAGACGTATTAATTCAGCAGCAACTCGGAGCGCACATAGCTGAATTAGGGAATCTTCGGTGACTCCTACAGTGTTGCCAACTCTGTTATTTAGATTAGCTTTACTTTTACCAGAACCAGCCTTGCGTCTTGACTTCTAAGAAACACATTCCGTGGTCTGAGATTGAGCAACTAAATCAAAGCCAAGAGACTGCGCTTTTTTCTTGAGGTTTTTAACAACCCGTTCACGATACTGCTGTTCATAAGCATGAATACCAGGATCTGTATATGCTGCGCCTGATGTCCAAAGTCGGTAAAAAATACGTGCGCTCTTTATGTGTATCCCGACGCTTGCACCATGCGACAAAAAGCGGTGGTGGCTGGCTAATTCTCTCGCTTCGTACAGTCTCTACATTTACACCCAATCTTTTAGCTAAATTTTCTTCTGTTAATGGCTGAATTTTAGTAAGGATTCAGGTGGGGGGGTAGTTGACATAGGTAGCATGATGCGAGAGCACCAGTTTTATGAGTAAGAAACTGCCCACACAGCAAAGCGATGATGAACTATACCAATTGTCAAAAGAGGAATTGGTAGAAATCATTAAGGCGCTAACAGTGGGGGGTAGGGAGACTCAAAGAAATAATAAGTAGAGACAGTAAAACCTCATCAAAACCACCATAGCAAGACATAATCAATAAATCAGAGAAAAACCAGCCCATCCAAGAAACTTCCCAAACAGAAGTAAAACGTAAACCAGGTGGGCAACTAGGACATGAAGGAAAAACTCGTAAAGGCTTTGGGCGAGTAGACAGAATCGAAATTTTACGCCCGGAGGTATGTCCCGATTGTGGAAGAACGGACTTTACAAGCGATACAGAAAACGTCGAAATCCAACAAGTAGCGCAATTTGTCGCCAACTCAATTGAAATAGTTGAATATCACTGCTACCATAGCCAATGCGTTAATTGTGGGAAAGTTTGTGCTGGCAACTGGAGTCATGAAATAATACCGGGACAAGATTTCGGGGTACGCTTACAGGCATTAATTGGTTGGTTGGGCAATTATGCCCACATGCCATACTGACAATCCCCTACCTTGGCAGAAGTCAATCGACAAATTGACACTCTTGTTGAGTTGCTCAGGCTATGGGAGGTATTTTAGCGGTGATTAGTACTCCTGCACGATCACCTCAACCTCGCGGAAAGTCCCCAGGCTGGAAACCAGGACAACCACGACAACGTAGAATTCGCTATCCTATCGTCAAAAAGAGCACAGCAAAGTCCCGAAAAGAGCAACCAAAATCTGCTTAATATCAAAGATTTTCGTGCTTAAAGCTAGCGTTTTATCAACTCAGCCCTGCTGGGTTATTTCTTGTTGTTTAGTCTAAACTCCAGTGGCTGTACCTTGACCCCTAAAAAACTAGTAAGCGATGACTGGGGGTCAGCATCAACGAACAGTACTGGAATCCCTAACCGCCCCAGGTATCGACCCAGCATCAGGGCAACCGTTGACTTTCCCTGTCCCCCTGCCAATCCCAAAGTAACAATTGTAGGAGTGTAGCTTACTGACATTGTACTAAAAAACAATTTTACATATATATAATAGTACTATTGTATATATATACATCTTTTACTTATTATAAAATTACAATTACACAATTGTATAATTGTGTAATGTACAGATACTCCAGCCGTCGTGCTCATGGCACTCGATTTTGTAAGGTTCATTCTAGAATATTGGACTTTGGACAAAAAAGTGAGTTCGCGGATATTATTCGCGAACTTAATGAATGAATGATTAGTCTTATTTATATTTTTCAGCTTCGTCTATCAAATCGGCTGACCCTTGCAGTAAAGTATCT
>NZ_JABXYX010000326.1 GCF_017982655.1 Brasilonema sp. CT11
AGCACTACAAAGAGAAATTCTTCCCGTTAATCTTGATAATGCTACCGCACAAAACTACAAGGACTTCACTAAACGAGCACAACAAGTGCTGACAGTTTTCTTCCAATGTGCTATCAACCACTATGCTGAGTGCTACGAGCTAGGTAATATCTTGGTGTTGTTTGTTTTTAAACAAAACTTTGCTAATACCCTCGTAGCCAAGGAAAAAAACTTTACCAGAGAGCAGTGCATAGCTATTTGTGCACAAGTCTTTAATAACGGCTGTGGTGAATACTTTTTACGACAAGTCAATATTGCTTGGCAGTGCATGGACGATGCAACTTTATTGGGACTTAGTAATCTAGCAAAAACAAATATGGAAGAATATCAAATCCCAAAATTGTTTTGTGATGAAGTGCATTCGTTGCAAGACATGTTTGTTGGCATGTTTTGCCATTCTGGATATCCAACAACTGCTTCAAATACCCCATGGACGGATGTACGTGGTTGTTTTTTTTTGGTAGACTTGCAATATTGACTTGGTAACAGGAATACATTTCACTTCGTGCAGAATATGAACGCCATCATCACCAGTACCCTATGGATCTTGTAGACCAACGTTTTGCTGACATTAAGGACGCATTTAAAAGGCCAACATCGCTCACCTACCTCCTAGTTACTGTATTGGAAGACCTTGGATTAACAGGAATTGCTGTAAGTCACATATCATCTTATCATTTATCCGTATAACCAATTTTCTAGTGCATAATGCTGACAACAAGCTACGCTGCCCTCAAATATGATGAAGGAACTAAAGTAAGCAATGACAGAGCAAGGCTTGTTACATTTGACAAAACTAGAGTCACTGCAGATGAAACAAAACGACAAAACAAGCTAATCGAAGATTACTTTGCAGTTGATTTTTATGGCTTCCTGCAACAAACGTATCCAAACAGTGCACAAATTCTGGGGGCATTAGGTAGTCGAGTGTACTATTTCAAAACGTGCTTTGAAGAGGTGAGCTGGCATAAATCTTTCAGCAGGGTACTTATTTTTGCTAGATTGCTACATTTGCCTCAAAAAACAAGCCTAATCAACAGGAGCTGTTGAATTCATTGGACAATATATGGCATGCAGTAGATAGTAAATGCACCAATTATGGCATGGGCTATGTTGCTGGGTTAGCACTAAATGAAAAAGTAAGTTTTTGTTTCAAGTACTCATGACTACTCCGTGAATTTCTAACCTGTGCAGCTGTATCATGATGTGCTCTATGCTGCACTGTTCCACAATGGCTTTCTTACAAACAACTACGAAACTGATATTAAAAAGATCAATGCAACATTTGTGCCAATATTTGCGGTGCAGCAGCAAGGAATTGGTAGTGCAACCAAGCTCTTGCATAGAATTATTGATTGGTGGATGCTAAAGTTCATTACCTCATCTGAAGCCAAGCAATTCACTGAGGTATCAATTAGTCAATTAAAATTCAACAACTAGCTAATTATTCTGTTTAGGCATTGATGCATGCACACAGGTTAGTGACAAATAGAGGAAGAGAAGGAGAAGATCTCCTCAAGATGTTGGTACTACTCAACCACGGCAAAAAACTCGAAGCCCTTGCTGATGACAGATTGAGGTTCCACAATCAGTCCATCATACATGAGTGCACCTTGGATGCTACCTCTTGTGGTGATGTGGACGAGTTTGGTCTGACATCAATGCAGCTACTAACAAAGCCATTCCAACACCTGAAACAAAAATTCATCAAGGTGGAGGACATAGTTAAGCCAGATGGATTGACATTGCTTCGAACAAGACTTTTGAAGCATCCATACATTCTATCAACATGGCAATCGAAGAATTGGAGTGAAGTCTTGGGCTCAGCAGATGTTGAAACATGCCTCAAATCACTAGATCCAGTTCTATTTTTTCAAGCTGGCAAAGACTCAAGGGAAGTTTGGAATCGGGATAGAGTACGCAGTAATTGGCGACCTCTTGTTCGTGTAAGTTGTTAGTAGCAATATCTATATGTAGCTAATGTTTTACAGGTGATATGGGCCAGTCAATTTTCACAAGATGCAGTCAATCAAATCAACACCTATAATATGAATGGAAATCATTGTAATACGCCTATCGTTCTGATTCCATTCAGCAAATTACCAAAAGGAGTAGCAGAGCACTTGCAATTGCCTGAACCCAAACATGGTCGTAAGTTATTCATATCTTTTTTCTTAATCAAGTACTCATAATGTTATTTAAGGTGATGGTACCAGAAAGAACTTCAAGCTGAGTCCTGAAACACCTAGAATCGACAATTCTCAACGAAATCTTTAGTTGCAACATTCTCTTTGCATTATATTGAATTATATTTTATTTCTGATAAAGAATATATTATGTACAAATATCACAAATATGTTACATTGTTTAAGCATTGTTATTCTGGTAGAACGGATTGGAACCTTCTTGGTACTTGGTCTCGTACAGCGCAGAAGTGGTGGTAGAGTGGAGGTTGCTGGTCAAGTCTTCAAAGTAGTTGTCGACCTCTTGATCCTTTCTGCGACGCAATCTCCAGATGAGAATAGCAACAGCAGCGACCGCGGCACCAGCGGAGACGGAAAGAGCGATCGTCAATGTGTTGTCCGGGGTGTCGGAAGTGCTGAGAAGACCAGTGTCTTGCGATATCATGATAGTGAAGTTCATTTGAGCGGTGAGTGCAGTGTTGTTCCAGTCAATGTTGGCCAAGTCATCAACGAAGATCGAGACTTGGAGGGAGCCAACGCTAGATGAGACGTAGTAAAGGACTGCCATGGTCTCACGAATATCAGTCTGAGAGGCCGTGCAGTTGGCTGACACGAAACCGGTGCCGTTCACGAATGTGCAAGGGTTGAAATCTCCAGAGACGATTTCGAAGTAGCCGTCAGTGT
>NZ_JABXYX010000093.1 GCF_017982655.1 Brasilonema sp. CT11
GGCAGTTTCTGTGCTAAAGCACTCAGGACATGGGCGCGATATGACTCATTCTGAATTTCCCTAGCGGCGGCGAGTGCTTCGCGTAATAACTCAGGAGGCAGTTTCTGTGCTAAAGCACTCAGGGCATTGGCGCGAAAATACTCATCCTGAATTTCCCTAGCGGCGGCGAGTGCTTCGCGTAATAACTCTGGTGGCAGTTTCTGTGCTAAAGCACTCAGGGCATTGGCGCGATATGACTCATTCTGAATTTTCCTGGCGGCGGTGAGTGCTTCGCCTAATAACTCTGGCAGTTTCTGTGCTAAGGCACTCAGGGCAAGGGCGCGATATGACTCAGACTGAATTTCCCTAGCGGCGGCGAGTGCTTCGCCTAATAACTCAGGAGGCAGTTTCTGTGTTAAAGCACTCAGGGCATTGGCGCGAGATGACTCATTCTGAATTTCCCTGGCGGCGGCGAGTGCTTCGCGTAATAACTCAGGCAGTTTCTGTGCTAAGGCTCTCAGGGCATCGGCGCGAGATGACTCATTCTGAATTTCCCTGGCGGCGGTGAGTGCTTCCAGTAAATTAATAAAGTTGGTATTGCTCAAGATAGCACTCCTTAAATCAGCATCCCTTAAGTCAGCACCGCTTAAGTCTGCATCCTCTAGGGAAGCGCTGTTTAAATTTGCACCGCACAAGTTAGTTTCACTCAAATTACTGTTACTAAGGTTTGCATTGCTTAGATTTGCACCAGCCAGATTATCTCTACTAAGATCTTCACCACTTAGATCTGCACCAATATAATCCTCAGCTAAACTCAGCCCAGCAATTTTTGCTAATTCTGAGAGTTTTCCTGTTGGCTCATTATCAATCGCTTGAAAAATATCGCCTAGTTCTTCAGGAGACAGTGGCTGAGTCATACTGCAATACTAACTTGCTTACATAGTCTTTTAGTTTCGGCTCTACAACATTTTTAAAAAAAGTACGTATTTTCGTTTCTCTTACCTTTTTATCAGTTTTCTCATTCCATACGCCATCCTGGGAAGTGATTCCTAAATCATTGATGTTAATCTTCACTTGAAAAGTCGCTTCCACTTGACAAGATGTATTTTGCAATTCCATGATTCCAAGCTCTTGATTGCTCAGCGAACCGAATAATACTGATGTTTTTTCTGAAACTTCCGCTTTATGTTTCACCTTAAACTGCCATTCAGGATTTTCGTCAGTTCCCATAAACGTGACATCTCCGTTAAAATCTTGAACTTTGGGAACTTTTCGTTTATCCAATGGCATAGATCCATTTGTCAATTTGAAACACAATCTGCCAAATTTAATACCAAATCTAATACTTCCTTGTTTCTTGACCAAACCTAATTCTTTATAAATGAAATTCTCTTCCGTCTCACCAAATGAAATATGTAAAATAGTACTAAAATGTTGTGTTTGTACTTGATAATTCAAGTTTAAGAAATGTATTTTAAGTACAACTAAATTAGCATATTTATGATCTAGTACCAATTTGTCAAAAGGAACTACTTCACCATCGCTAGTACTAAGATTCTGTGATGGGATTGACTCAGAAACTTGTTCATAAGATCCAAAATTGAAAATATTGTCTTTGATGGTAACATTGGAGTCCTTAGAATTTATCCCTTGCAAATTTTCTTGAGTCATTTGCCGCTAAAGTTGAAAGTATTATTGCTGATGGTGGGGTTTGCATTCTTAAAATTTATCCCTTGCCAGTTCTCATTAATAATGTTTGGGCGTTGAGCTATTACCGCTTCTGTCAATGCTTTAATTGTTACTGCCAGTTGTGGATTTTGTTCTGCTGCTGTCTGTGCTTCATTTGCCAAAACTTCCACTGCTGCTTTTATCTCCGGATCTGCCTTTGCCACTGACTCTATTTTTTCAACCAAAACAGCTTCACCAATATACTCTCGCTGTTTTGGAGGTAATGCGGCATTTTTCGCTGTCGCTTCTAAGGCTTCTGCTGTATCCCTGGACTTGTGCTTGAGTTGTTGAATGACCTTATTGGCTTGCTCAAAGGCTTTAGCAACAATGAGTTCGCCCGTTTTTTCAAACGTTTTGTTTAACAGTAGACTTACAAGCGCGATCGCACCAACAGTCAATGGCTCCATATGCTACCTCATCTAGTGGCATCTTATTTTACTTATTACCACATAGTTTCTGCTCCAAATTCCGCAATTTATCTAAAAATTTATAGTTAACGTGATATCTATGAGTTAAAAAAAGCACAAACAAAGGCGAGCAACTCTTAGGACTTACGCACTCGCGACGAAAAATAAGGCTTTGCGATTGCTTCCCTTCGGTCGCAATGACAGAATTGCGTTACTTTTGCGTAAGTCCTGACTCTAAGAAAAGCAAAAAATAAGTAATCGCACTAAATTAAGGTAAATTTCCTCACTTTCTACGAAATCACCATCGTTTGACCGCACCTGCTACTAGCAAATTGACTCGATATAAAGCGTGTTCACTAGTCATAAACAGCATTTTGCCATCATTTCCGCCAAAGGCAAAGTTTGAGATTGGAACCTCAGTTAATATCTTGCCTAACAGCAAACCTGCCGGAGAAAAAATATTTACGCCATCACCACAACCTGTGTAGATATTTCCATTTGCATCCACATCAACTCCGTCTGGACCCCAAACTGGGTTTTCAGTCGTGCATAGCACTTCGCCACCGGAAACCGTTCCGTCTGAGTTCACCGTGAATGCACGTATTTGTCGCTTATCCTCTGCTGAATCTCCAACATAAAGCTTCTTTTCATCCGGAGAAAAAGCGATGCCATTTGGCATACTCAAATCATCAGCAATTAATGTCAGCTTATTTGCTTTGGGATCGAAGCGGAAAACGCCTTGAAAATCCATCTCCTTGGTTCTGTTACCAACACCGTAGGTTGGATCGCTAAACCAGATTGTCTCGTCAGATTTTACCTCCAAGTCATTTGGTGAATGGAAGCGCTTGCCTGCATAATTATCCACCACTATTGTTCGCTGACCATCTATGTTGGTCATGCTAATCGCCCTCGATTCGTGTTCGCAAGTCCAAAGCCTGCCTTGCAAATCAAAAACATTTCCGTTCGGCTGATAGCTAGGCTTGCGAAAAGTCTGTAACCCTTGAGTATCACTCCAGCATCTATGTTCATCTGCATCAGTGTCACTAAAAATGAGCCGATGATGTTTTTTATCCCAAACTGGACCTTCGCAGAAGGACATTCCATCGGCAAGTTTAGTGATTTTGGTGTTTGCCGCTAACACATCTGGAATTCCAGTTTCTTGTGTATGACTCATTGTCAAAATACTCTTTGAGTTACAGTGCTTTTCAAATGATTACTATATAGCAATCCGAATTGAATCGTGAGAAAATACGTAGATTTTACATCCAATGTAAAAGTAAAATTTTATTCAACCTTGGCGATTAGAAATCGCATCTATACAGACAAAACCCCTCCGGGGAAGACCTCCGGTCTCGCTGCGCTAACGCAGTCGCCTACGGAGGGAAACCCTCCTGCAGCACTGTCTCACCGCCTGCGCGGGTTATTCTATGAAGTCCACGTAGGTGGACTTTGTTTGTGTAGTAGCGATTTCTAATCGCCCAATTATTTCCAAATTTCTCATGAGTGATTTAGGATTACTATATGGTACTCCCAAGCAAGTTTAAGCAATCATTTGATTCTCAAAACTGCCTAGCTGACTTGCTAGTAGTGGGTTGTCCGTACCATAAACTTGAGATAGCTTTCCTGTTTGAGCTAAGATGGTTCGCACCTGTGTGTTAGAAATGTCAGCGAGGTTACGCGCTTGAGCGATCGCTATTGCTGCTGCAATCCCGACTCCCTGCCCAACACCACAGTTGAATTCCACAATTCTCCCAGCAGAAGAGGCATAGCCAACAAATCCAGAACCGGGACTAATAACAGCCAAGTTGGGTACATTTTTAACTAGAGCGTGCCGAATACCAATGTTGAACAAAGGCGGGTTCAGAAATGCAAAATCGTTAAAACCTTTACCAGCAGCCCTTTCATCTAAGCCATTGATACCGCCACGAATATCAAAATGGTAACCAAAGGTTCCCAAAGCTTCACTTTGTGGCACACCACCTGCAAGCATCTCAGAACCACTCAGGGGATCAACTGCCCCTGTAATATTACCAGCATGACGAATATAGAGTTCTTCTACAGACTTCACCTGACTTGCACCAATGCTTTCAAACCACTTTTTCACAAATAGCATCTCACGCAGCATGTCTGATGTTGGCTTGGATTTGGCGCGTGTTAAAGCTTCTGCTTGGTCAGCATTGACTTTATATAACAGTGCATTCCAAGATAACCTTCCCTGAGACAGAATTGCTATGTTTCCGTTGTCAAGCATGGTACCACTAGATGCTAGAGATACAGGAGTACCCCGGAAAGCATGGTAGGCTATAGAGAGAGCTTTAGAGCGAACGTCGATGTAATCTTGACCTGCATACATCGTTTTCAGCTTGCCTGCGGAATCAACCAGGTCTTTTCTCAGCTCGTCTGCTCTTGCTGGATCTCCTCCTGCGGCAACATTTAACCATTTTTGAGCTTCAGTATCTGCTTTATTGGTGAAGCGTTTGAGATATTGAAACTCCACATTTTTGAGTCTATCAATACTTAGCCCACTAGTTTCAAAGACTAAAGTCACTGCTAGTTCTGAGTTTGGTAAGCCAAAGGTTTCAAATCCCTTTAGTTTTTTGACTCCAGCCGCTTGCGCCAATTCTGCATTTATAGTGCAGTCAATAAACTGTTTGCCTGCATAGGTTTCACCTTTAGTTAATTCAATAGCAGTGATTTTCTGTCCTTCTTTGATTACGGACTTAATTTCAATATCGCTAATAATATCTGCACGCACCTCTTGCAACATCGCTCGCAAAGCGCTATCAGCTTTAACCGGATCAAGAGCAATGAACGCTACACCAGCTCGTTTCAAAAATTCTTTGTAAATAGCCGGTGGATCTCCAAAGGTGTCCAAATTACGTGATTGACGAATAGCAGCAGGAACTACAGAACGATCCAGATAAGACAATCCACCACGTACTAAATGACCCCCAATTCCTAATTTAGAATTTCCTTTCAACAGTAGTAAAGTCCGTGGATATTGATTTTTTTGACGGTTGTATTCGCGTGCGGCAGAAACTAGAGCGAGAATACCAGGAATTTCGTCTCCAAAGCAAATAACGTCATATGTACCAGTTATGGTATAAAGCTTGGCTTCAGGCATAGGTTTTCTGTTTAACTCTCAATTTTGTAAGATTTGATTCTCTAAATAAAGTCAACAATATTAGCTCTTGTCATTCCAGAAATGAATTGGTATCCTGATGAGTACTTTTTGAATAACTGGACGCCAACACTACAGCTAACAAGTGTCAAAGCAGAGTCAGAATTGCGACTTATGTTTTGTCCAAACTGTCGCAATTTATTGTATGATTTTATTTCAGTAGAATTTTCTTGACAATGAGTTTAAACGCCAAAAACAAGGTAATGATACATCACCACGCCCAACGACGTGGCGAAGCAGCTTAACCTTAGTGAATAATTGATATCTTAAGGTTCTCCGTAGTTTACCGAAGAGTATTAATCTCAACTGTGATCATCAAATTTCGTTGAATCGTTAATTTTGGCACCATAGAGGTTAGTACTATTCAAAGAAGCGTTAGTGAGATTGGCACTGCGGAGGTCAGCATTACTGAGGTTTGCACCATTGAGGTCAGAAACGTTGAGGTTCGCACCACTGAGGTTTGCACCGCTGAGATCCGCACCACTGAGCCGAATACCGCCAAGATAGGCATCATTGATATTAGCACCTTTGAGGTTCGCACTATCGAGAATGGCTAGGCTCAAGTTCGCGTTTTTGAGATTGCTACCACTGAGGTTCGTACCACTGAGGTTGGCAGCACTGAGATCGGCATCAGTGAGGTTTGCATCAGTGAGATTGGCATGACTGAGGTTGGCACCACACAGGTTTGCATTACTGAGATCAGCACCGCTGAGATCGGCACCACTGAGATTGGCAAGACCGAGATTTGCACCACACAGATCTGCACCACTAAGGTCAGAACTAGCAAGGTTGGCAGCACTGAGATTGGTAATGTCAAGCTTGGCATTATTGAGATTTGCCTCACTAAGGTTAGCATTGAACAGGCTGGCACCGCTAAGGTTTGCCTCTTTTAGGTCTTCTCCTGCAAAGTTTTCTGTAGACAAGTTATGAGTTTGTGCTTCGTCGCGCTGGTTCAAGTTCAGAAGTTCTTGGAAAGATTCTTTAACCATTGGGCAACCTTGACCGATGTAGATACACTCTTGTTTGACTTTACGAGATATTTTCCTGGCGTCATATCTCTCTTTCGTTATTTTTATTTTTATATAAAAAAATGGTATTGTAAAGTATTGTTTACTTTTGTCCCAATAGTTCAAGCAGCGATAGCTAGCCCCCAAGGGGGCGCTGCGCAAACGCTGCTGCGCAGAGCGCAGATCGCGAAATCACCTCACTCACCAACTGATTTCCCTGCAAGTTAAGGTGGATGTGGTCTTGATACAAGGCTTTGGGGTCTTGGTTTGAGTTAAATATTGGAAGAAAATCTAAATAAGTGATTTTTTGGGCTTGACAAAATTCACTCAAGCGGTTTCGTGCTATAACTTCGTAATCGCGGGAACCAGGCGAACCAATTTCTCGAAGTAAGGGAGTCATGACGAGAAGGAATTGAGTATTGGTTTGAAGTGCAAGTGCTTGGATTTTGCCAATTGCTTCTAGGTTAAAACCAACTCTATCGCCTGGTTCATTTTGTACTGCCTCTATTCCTGGTATTGGCGTTGGCTTTAATATATAACGTTGGAAGATTTCTGTTAATGCTAAAGCTGGCTTTTTGTCGGGGTAATTGCGATCGCGTCCTACGGGTAAAGATGTAGGAGCGGTAGCAAACAAATCATCGGTGTTAATGAGTAGCACAAGTGCTTGAGCATCAAAACTGCCAAATTTTTCCAAATAGGCCAATTCATTTCTTGGTCCCCAAGAATTGGCTGAAGCATTCAGCACTTCGACTTGTTGATAATTACTAGCAACTTTTGAAGTTAGCAAGCGGATCATTAAGCTAGAAATCGTATTACTCTGGTCTGTCCACCAGCCACCATTAGCAATAGAATCTCCCAAAAGTAGCACCCGCAGAGTAGATGGTGAACGCGTCTGGGATATGGCTTCACTTCGCATTGAATACTGATTAATTGTAATACGATGACCAAAACGACGGGTGCGTTGGTTAGGACTCAACAGATAACCAATCTGCTCATCCTGAATGTATGTTAGAGGATTGCCAAACCCGAACAGCAATCTTAATCCCAACTCTATGATCACAGACAATCCGATTACGATTACTAAACTTATGACCAGTGCCACTTTCACTCGTTGAGTCCGTTTGTTCTGAGTTCCGTATATTTTACACTTGTGATGTCAGTCAATGGAAATCTTCTTACAGCGTATTGCACTCAAATAAAAACTCTTATCAGTAAGCTTTTCTCTTATTGATAAAAAACGAGTCAAAAATCAGACTTTTTAATTATAAAATCCATATAAGGAATTGTCTCAAACAAGATAATGTATGTATTAAGATGAGTATTTATAACGATGAAAATGTTGCGAAGGTTAAACAAAATTGTAATATAAACTTTGCATCAGATGCATTCTGAAGGACTAGAATCGAAACGGACGCGTTAGCACTGTAACATGAGGAGGATTACAAAGCTATGTCCGACTTAAACCGAGGAATTATGAAGTTTGAAGGCGCTGATACCCCAAAAGTAGTCACCATCTCTTCCGTGCTGCTTTTAGGGTCAATTCTGGTGCTGATCATTTGGGCACTGCAAGCAGCCTACGCAGTTCACTAAGTTGGATGATGGGACTCCCAACTTCAGGGAGTTAGATGTATCATAGAAGTCATTCTGAGTATCATTTTACGCCCAATGTATGAGCGTGAATGCTCTGCTCAGGTATGACTGGAACTATAAATCATATTAATATAGTCAAAAGCAAAGTAAAGTTTAATTAAGCAAGCAAGATTTGACACTGGGAAAGACGATTTGCGTCACAACTGCTGTGTCTACCATTATGCTGTAATGACGGTCAACACCCCTGCTTAAAGGCGCTTAGGCTTCTAGCCTCAGGTCTTAGGACTAGTTGACCCGACTCAGTACCTCGTGTACTACGTTATTGGGAAGTGTTCAAGTTCTCACTCCGGAATGCGTAGCCAGTTCCGGACTCTGAAACTAAACGATTAAATAGGTTTAGAGGGTTAAGCCAGTGTCGTTTAGAAAGTACCGACCAATAACATTGTCTAGGCTAACTTAACCGCGAAAGCGAGGCACATCCCGTGCAAAACCGTTATGCGTACAGGGGAGCCAGTACTTGATGAGGGTTTCCCTCACGCTTGTTCTGGCGTTGAACGATTTGAGATGGTAATTGTCCCATTGAAAGTGCAATACCCTAAAGGGAACGCCCGTCGCCTACAGAGGAGCCAGTACTTGATGAGGGTTTCCCTCACGCTTGTTCTGGCGTTGGAAACCCTCTTGCAGCGCTGGCTCACAAAAGCACCCCGGATTAAGTAACCCCAAGACGGTAATGGATGACGGAAACTAAAGTTTCCGTGTCGTGTTTCCTCCTTGGTCTAAAGACACAAGGTTTCTACACTCCCGCGTGAATCATCATGAAAAATAATTATTCAATTTCAGGTTTGAGATTTTAGGTTAAATATACATCTAAAATCTAAAAGCAAAAATGTTAGAACTTTGGGGTTTTGTAACCGTTTTCATTGTCTGCCCTTTGTTAGGTGCGCTACCACTCATAGCTTGGCTCACTCAAGCTACAACAGGGCGGCAGTTAGCACAAATGGGTACAGGCAATATTAGTGTTTCATCTGCTTTTTACCACGGCGGTACACTGGTTGGAATTCTGGCTGTTTTTTCGGAAGCGATCAAGGGTATTGCCGCAGTCTTGCTGGCTCGTATTTTCTTTGGAGAGGGATCAGCTTGGGAATTGATTGCTCTGATGGGCTTAGTATTGGGTAGATTCTTTGCGGGTAAAGGAGCTGGCACGACTAACGCTGTGTGGGGATTTAGCGTACATGATCCACTTGCGGCAGTCTTTGTTTTCTTACTTGCTGGCGTCAGCTTTAGCATTGTGCGCTCTAGGCAATTGGCAAAATTTGGGGTTTTAGTTCTATTGCCTGTAATTGTAGCCCTCCTGCATCCGGAAGCCCCAGCAAGAATCTTGGCTGCAGCAGGTCTTGCTGCCTTACTTGGCTGGATTTACAAACAAATTCCTGACGACTTAAATCTTCCTGTTGAAGAAGCACAAAGCGACTCACAAGCAGCGTTTAAATTTTTTCGCGGGAATCAAAGCATTCTCACTTTAGACGACGAGTTGGAGGCGGCTTATGTGGGACAAAAGGCAGCTCGATTAGCCGAAGTCAAACGATGGGGTTATCCAGTCCCAAAAGGATGGATCATTGGTCCGTACCAGAATCCGGAACAGTTGATAGAAACGCTTCAACCTTCACCAGTTTTACCGTTTGTGGTACGTTCCTCAGCCATTGGAGAAGATACAGAACTTGCCTCTGGCGCAGGACAGTATGAAACGGTTTTGAATGTGACGAGTAAACAGGAATTGCGAGATGCGATCGCCCAGTGTCGAGCGTCATACAATAGTGAACGGGCAATACAGTATCGACGCGATCGCACTGTTACCAAGCCTGTTGTTTCAAAACAGGATTCTTCGTTGCAGACAAACGCAGCAAAATCCCAGAAAGACTTTGGGCAACATACGGGCGAAAGCACCATTACTGATGCAGCAATGGCGGTGCTGATTCAACAACAAGTTCAAGGTGTCTATTCTGGCGTTGCTTTTACTCGTGATCCCATTACCAAACAAGGAGATGCGATCATCATTGAAGCTTTGCCAGGAAACGCTACTGGTGTCGTTTCCGGACGAGTAACGCCTGAACAGTATCGCGCTTATGTGGTTGAGACAGATAATTTCACTTCTATTCAATTAGAAGGTGAGGGGAATATACCACCAACATTAATCAAGCAAGTCGCATATCTATCTCGACATCTGGAAGAACATTACCACGGTATTCCTCAAGATATTGAGTGGACATACGATGGTCAAACTCTTTGGACATTGCAAACTCGACCCATAACCACCCTACTGCCGATATGGACGCGCAAAATTGCTGCAGAGGTGATTCCTGGACTGATTCGCCCATTAACTTGGTCGATCAATCGTCCTTTGACTTGTGGCGTTTGGGGAGAAATTTTTGCATTGGTGTTGGGTAAAGGCTCTGTCGGGTTGGATTTTAACCAAACAGCGACATTACATTATTCAAGATCCTACTTTAATGCCACCCTACTAGGAGAAATTTTCCGCCGCATGGGTTTACCCCCTGAAAGCTTGGAGTTTTTAACTAGGGGAGCAAAAATGAGTCAGCCTCCTATAGAAACCACCTTGCGGAATTTTCCTGGTTTAGTGCGTTTGCTGTTGCGGGAGTTTTCTCTCACACTGGATTTCAACAGGGATAATCGCAAGCGGTTTGTTCCGGCTTTGTCTAAGTTAGCCTCAGAACCTGTAGAAAACCTTGAGCCAGCAAAGCTGTTGGCAAGAATTAACTTGATTCTGGAGTTACTTCGTAGTGCAACATACTACAGTATATTAGCTCCGTTGAGTGCGGCGTTGCGACAAGCGATATTTCGGGTAAAGGATGGGGATATTGATAATAGTCGGACGCCAGAAGTAGCGGCGTTGCGATCGATTCAAGATTTAGCCACAACAGCTCGGCAGATTTTACCTGAGTTTAACCCAGATAAAGTGTTTGAGCAGTTAAGACGAACTCCCGAAGGGCAAGAAATTGTAAACAAGTTCGACAAATTGCTTGAGCGTTACGGTTATTTGAGCGAAGTGGGAACTGATATTGCTGTTCCCACCTGGAAAGAAGAATCAGAGGCGGTTAAGCAGTTGTTTGTACAATTCATGCAGACAAATGAACCGCTAAAACAGCAAAAGCGTCAAAGGAAGAAGAACAGAAGGTTTGTCCAAAAGCGTGTGCATCTTAAAGGGCGAGTCACAGAGGTTTATTCTCGACTTTTAGCCCAGTTGCGCTGGTGTTTTGTAACGTTGGAACAAGTTTGGTTAAAGTCGGGCTTACTCAAACAACCAGGAGATATCTTTTTCTTAGAACTTGAGGAAGTACGGCGTCTTGTTGAAAGTTTTGAACCTGCTTTTGTCCAACAGTTGCAGGATTTAGTACAATTGAGGCGCACACAACTAGCACAAGATAATCAGCGAAATGCAGTACCTGTTTTAGTTTACGGCAATAATCCTCCCGCATTCCCTTTGCAAACAGCAATTCCTTCCCAAAATCATGTTTTACAAGGTATTCCTGCCAGCCCTGGACAAGCAGAAGGACGGGTTAAGGTGTTGCGGAATTTACAGAGTGTTGGGGATATTGACCGAGACGTCATCCTAGTCGTACCTTATACAGATTCCGGTTGGGCACCTCTACTCGTTAGGGCTGGAGGATTGATTGCTGAAGCGGGTGGACGACTTTCTCACGGGGCAATCATCGCTCGCGAGTATGGTATTCCTGCCATTATGGATGTGACAGATGCTATGTCATTATTACAAGATGGTCAGAAAGTGCGGATTGATGGGTATAAAGGTATTGTGGAAATATCCGACGACTTGAGATCCCCTGAATGACTTGGCGAAAGAGTTGGTTCTCACCTGTTTTAGATTGCGATACGCGTAACGTTAAGCCTCCGGCTTATCGGGAGATTAACACTGCAACCGCCTAAGCCAGGGATTTTTGCCAGATTAAACTTCCTGGATGTGGTGCTCTCAAGTGTAAATCCTTCCCGTTTTGCGTTGTGGTTACTTAAGAAATTGTTATGATCTACCGTTTACAAGACGGCAGAGTGTTCATCAGGGCATATAATATAGTACAGACAATATAAGTAATCATAGTAAGTATTAAAATTAAGACAAGAAATCAAGAGTTATCACCTGACGCATCTTCGCGACCAAACAAGATAATTCACATTAGTTGAAAAATTGCTCCCTAAAGACAAGGCATGCAAAACCCCGGCAAATCACAGACAACAGGGCTAAGTTTAGAGCTTTTTCATGTTCAAACCGACACTCCTCTTGAGTTGCCCCAAAATTTTTCTGTTATTCGCATTGGTAAGCCCAAAGATCAGACCATGCCTGATATCAATGTTGCAGGCTTACCAGATGCCAATTTTGCTTCTCGACTTCATGCGGAGATTCATGTCGAAAAAAATACTTACTATCTCGTTGATCTCGGCAGCGTCAATGGTACATATCTCAATAATATTAAGCTAGAGCCAACAAACCGCTATCCACTTAAGTTTGGAGATAAGATAGACCTAGGTCATGGGGCTAAGATCACATTTATCTTTCTCCAGAAACAAGAACAAGAAATACCAACTCAGTCTGATAATACTATGCTGAATCATTCACCGACAGTGATTCAGGTTGAATTCGTCGCAAACACAAAGCCATCTCGAATGGAGCTTTTTACTAAGCTCATTGGCTTGGTATTAATGATAGTAGGAATTTTGATTTTAGCAGTGAATAGTCAGATTCCTCCTTCTGTACGCATTCCAGGTGTACTGTCATGTACTGTAGGGGTTGTAGTCCTTATCTGTCGTCATACATTCCGTCATATAGCATGGTTTTTGATGGCATTAGGAATTACAGTTATGTTTTTTAATGCAAATGCCTTTGTGCCAGCATCTATTTTAGCTATTCTCGCATCCTGTGCTTTGTTAGTCGCTGGATGTCAAATATTTACGAGTGGAAAAATTTTGAACTATAGTTTGCTAAAGAATTAATAGATTCAACGTTTTTGCAAACCAATAGAAGCCCACACTGATCTTACGTTACAGTGTGGGTGGTTTAGAAGTTTCAGCTAGCTACAACTTGAATGCTGACTTTTGCTGTCACGTCTGTATACAGCTTAATTTCAGCCTCATAAGTTCCTAACTTGCTAATATCGGGTATGGTGATACCACGCCGATCCACTTCTAGTCCTGCGTTTTGTTGAATGACATCTGCCACTTCTTGGGTGGTGACAGTACCGAAAATAGCTTCGGCTTCACCAACCTGCTTGGCAATTCTTAAGTTATCAACTTTTTCCAAAGCTGCTTTTTGCTCTTGGGCTTGTTGTTTCAATTCTAATTGGCGCTGGCGTTCTACTTCGCGGCGACGTTCGACTTGCTTGAGAATAGCAGGAGTGGCACGAGTTGCCAAACTTTTGGGAATTAAGTAGTTACGAGCATAGCCAGGGGCTACTTCCACTAAGTCGCCAGATTTTCCTAGCTTGATGATATCTTGAGTTAAAACTAATTGTATACGTTTCGCCATCGTTGTTCTTTTTCTTTACTTCCTCTAAAATCTTAATTGCTTGGGCTTCAACAGGACAGTTGATATGGATGCAGCTATATCCCAAGCAGCTTCGCGTATAGCCCGAAACCTACAAATCATAGCGAAATGGAAGGTGCGATCGCAACTCTGGAGCCAAGAAAAATGAATCTTCTTTACACCGAGTCATTTATCTCTAGTCGAGTAGTGCTTTCTAATGACTATCTTAAAATCTATCTTTCATTCCTCGCAATCGCGTAAAGGTTTGTACCGAGTCGCGAGTATTAGCAGCTGATTGTAATGCTGGCTGATCCCAACGTAAAAAGGGATTTGTGAGCTTTTCGACTCCTAAAAGCGAGGGAACAGTTGCTTCTCCATGACTGCGGGACGTTTTCGCCTGATCATAACGTGTTTGTAGGTCGGTATTATCTGCATCTACAGTGAGGGCAAATTGCAGATTTTTCAAAGTATATTCGTGGGCACACCAGACGCGAGTAGAATCAGGTAACGAGCGGAATTTGCTCAGGGAATGAATCATTTGCGTTGGTGTTCCTTCAAATAAGCGACCACAACCACCAGCAAACAGGGTATCGCCGCAGAATAACTCACCCGTTTGACTTGGGTTGTCTGGTGGAAAATAATAGGCGATATGAGCGCGGGTATGTCCGGGAACGAAGATAACCTCAGCGCTTCTGTGTGCAAATTCAACGCGATCGCCTTGCTGTAAAAACACTTGCTGTCCCAGTATTCTGCCTTTATCCTCAGCCCCACCATAAACTATCACATTAGGGAATTGTTGCATAAGTTGGCGGTTTCCTCCGATGTGATCCTGATGATGGTGCGTGTTAAAAATTGCCACCAACTCAGCTTTTAACTCGTTGAGTTTCTGCAAAACTGGTTCCGCCTCGGCTGGATCGACAACAGCAGCAATATTTTGCTTTGGTTCGTGCAGCAGAAAAATGTAATTATCTGAAAGTGCCTCAAGACGAATAACTTGCATTTAGTGTATCTCCCTGACAATTGGTGTTTGGCATTTCTCAACAATGCTATCTAAAACAGAGCGAGTGGACTACCTGCACAAGCTATATGTTGTAATGGACAAGGGAAATTCTCGACCAGATAAATCGTGAAGCGTCAATTCTTTTGGAGATTAATCTTATGATTGTGCCAGAAGCTAGGGAGCGAGAATGCAAAGCGCGATCAGCCGGAAGCTGATCGCATGTGGTATCGCGCTTCCTTGATGTAAATATTTGGCGAACGAGACATTCAGGGTAACTCATGCGATATTAACAATAAATATGATGTACAGGCGTCATTTGACTGAAAACATGTTGTCATGCTGCAAAAAATCTAATGCTAGGATTTATTTTGAAAAGACATTCATGAATGAACATCTTGATTTTCAGTCTATCAATAGATTTTCACAAAGAAGGAATTATTTATAAATGTCACCTAAAGTCTCAATTATCGTGAATTGTTTTAACCAAGGTTGTTACCTTGAACGCTCAGTAAAAAGTGTCTTATCACAAACTTTTTATGATATTGAATGTTTGATTGTCGATGATGGCTCTACGGATAATACTCGTCAGGTAGCTGAGCAATTAATGAATTTAGATGAGCGAGTAAAATACTACTATAAAGAAAACGGTGGTCTGCCTTCATCTCGCAATTTTGGCGTTGATAAAGCACAGGGTGAATGGATTCAATGTCTAGATGCAGATGATTGGATTCATGAAGACAAAACTAGATTTCAACTCAGCTATTTAGAAAAAGTTAACGCCAATGACGACACAGTCTTTTACTGCGATTATGAACGGGTGTTTTTTGATGCGAATCAAAATATTGTCAACACTCAGGAAAATGTGATTGGTTCATTGACTAAAGATGAATTCATTCAACGTTTACTCATTCCTGACTTCCTTGCAAATACACCTCATCCCGCGCTTCAGCAAGCTATGCTGATCAAAAAAAGTGTCTTGACTAAGACAAAATTTCCGGAATACCTCAAAGCACTGGGGGATAGATATTTTGCTGTGGCTATTTTAATGGCAGGTGCGAATTTTGTTTACACCCCGATGATTGGTACTTACTACACGAAGCATCAGTCCAATCGAACTAATAGTTGGAATTATATGAAAAACTACTATATTATATTTTACGAAAATATTGTCAAGACTTATCCACAACTAAACAATTTTTGTCAAACTGGTCTGGAGTTCTTCTTAGAGGAAGCAATTATGGAGAAAGAGGAAGAAGATTTTGAAAGATTACTAAAAATAGTTCCTATGCCGGTTCGCGTACTCAACAAAAAAATTACGCTCAAAAATCAAAAGCAACTGCAGACTTTCAATACTATCAGAAAAATCCTCCCAAATTTCCTCCTCTACGAAAAGTATCGCGGTTACCGTACAAATAAAGTGATATCCATGCTGTTTCCAAAAGGAAAGTGATAAAAAATAATAATTATGAAATTTTCATTAATTGTAAGTGACTTAAGCGGTGGTGGGAGTGTTCGTGCCTTTTTGCTAGCACAAGTTCTCAAAAAGCTTAACCATGAGGTAGAAATTCTCGGTTTTCTTTTTGGGAAAGAACTTTATGCAATTCCTCCCAATGGGATCAAGATTGTTTCTGTTCCTGGAAAAAACTATCCTGAGTTTTTGAGCTACAGTCGCCAAGTTTTAGAAAAAATAGATGGAGATATTATTTATGCAGTCAAACCAAAGGTTACAAGTTTTGGTTTGTCTTTACTGAAAAAAATCAGCAGCCGTCGTCCTTTGCTTTTGGATATGGATGACTGGGAATTAAGCTGGTATGGAGGTATGGAGTGGAAGTATCGCCCGAATTTAAAGCAATTAGCCAGGGATATTTTAAAGAAAGATGGTGCATTAAGATTTCCCGATCATCCACTTTATATACAATGGATGGAAAGCTTAGTACGAAAGGCTGATGCCGTAACAATAGATACTCAGTTTCTCCAAGAACGTTTTGGCGGTATTTATCTGCCTAATGGTAAAGATACTGCTATGTTCGACCCTAGTATCTATGATTCAAAGGCTAGCCGAATTCGTTATGATCTTGATGACTATCGTATTTTAATGTTTCCAGGTGCACCACGACCACATAAAGGTGTTGAAGATGTCTTGATGGCGTTGGATCGGTTAAACCAGTCAGATTTAAGACTAGTGATTGTCGGTGGCAGTCCTTATGATGATTATGATGATAAACTCATTCAAAGATGGGGGCGTTGGATTATCAAGTTGCCCAAATGCCCTGTGGAGGTTATGCCTGAGGTTGTAGCAGCTGCTCATATTGTGGTTGTTCCTCAGCGAGATACAATCATCGCTCGTGCCCAATTCCCCTTAAAATTAACAGATGGAATGGCAATGGCTAAACCCGTATTATCAACTAGAGTTGGAGATATTCCAGAAATTTTAGGTGAAACTGGTTATTTGGTTGCTCCTGGTTCTCCAGAACAAATTGCACAGCAAATTGATTTTATATTTGAGAATTTAGAATCAGCGAATGAGCGAGGTTTCAAGGCAAGAGAAAGATGTATAAACAAATATAGCCTTGAGACGATGGCATCTACCTTAGAGTCCGTAATTGCTGGGTTATGAGTATTTATAATGTATGATTTTCCAGGGTGAGTTTATCAAATTTTACTAACGCTCAAAATAGAATATGAGGAGTATTTGCATTTGTCTAAAACAGAAAGATGAAAATTATTTATTGTGATTGATTTATGAATTCTGTTAATCAAAAGTAAATTGTGAGACAAATCCCCAATGTCTACCAGCAAACTACTAATAAGATTTGCTAAACCATATCCAGTTTTGACTTTCCTGACGATATTGTTAGGGTTTTCTGGAGCTTTATTTAATGGTGTTAGCACTGCTCTGATTGTTCCAGTCATCTTAAGAATAGTGGGACAAGAAGTGGATTTCAGTGGTGCTCCTGCTATTCTCAAAAAACTGATGTATCCGTTTGATAATATTCCCGAAAATTACCTATTAGGAGTGATGGCGGGGACAATTATCTTTACGATTCTGTTAAAAAATATAGCGACGTACGCTAGCACTTTAGCATCTAGTACCTTAACGCGCAAAGTCACTTCGGATATGCGCGAGACTGGCTTAATTTTATTGCTACAAATTGATTTATCTTATTACGCCAAGATGAAAGTTGGTGACATAATCAATAGTCTTGGGGGAGAAATTAGCCGTGCAGCAAGTGCTGTAGGTAATACGATTAAATTAATCATCTTAGGGATTACAATTCTAGTTTTTGTCGGGATACTACTGTCAATTTCCTGGGAATTGACGATCGCTGCAACGGTTTTGCTGTCTTTAGTCACGTTAATAAATCAGTATGCTATTAGCCGTGCAAAACAGTTTGGTAAGCAGCTTAGCGATATGTCTAGAGCCTATTCGATCGCTATACTAGAAACTCTCAACGGAATTCGTCTAGTTAAAGCAACAGGTAGTGAACAAAGAGAATATCAACGTATTCGGAAACTTATTCACGCTCGCGAAAAAGCTGATTTTAAGTCTCAGGTTTATTCGGAGGCGATCGCACCACTGAGTGAAGTCATGGGCGTGACAGCTATCATACTAATTGTCTTTTTGAGTCGCACCTTCTTTGTAAACCAAATTGTCTCGCTTTCAACAGTACTACTAACATATTTATTGGTATTACTACGACTGCTACCGTTTATTTCTCAGTTAAATACTCTTCGCAGTAGCTTTGCTAGTACTACTACCAGTGTGGACGTAGTTACTGAGTTCTTAAGCTGGGAGAATAAGCCGTTAATGAGTAACGGTTCAATTGTTTACACAAAATTAAATAAAGGAGTGGGTTTTCAATCGGTTTGCTTTTCCTATCCTGATCATGAAAAACAGGTACTCAAAGATGTAGATTTATACTTAGCACAAGGTACAACACTAGCTTTGGTAGGCGGTTCTGGTGCAGGAAAATCAACATTGGCAGATTTGTTACCCAGATTTTATGATCCGACATCTGGTAGTATTACCATCGATGACATCGATTTGCGTGATTTCGACTTGCTCTCAATACGACAGGCGATGGGAATTGTCAGTCAAGATACTTTCCTTTTTAATGACTCAGTGTGGAATAACATTGCATACGGACGTCAGGAAGCAACCAAAGAGGAAATTATCACAGCAGCAAAGCAGGCGAATGCTTATGAGTTTATCAGTCAATTGCCACAGGGATTTAAAACTATCATTGGCGATCGCGGTGTAATGTTGTCTGGGGGACAAAGACAACGCCTTGCGATCGCGCGTGCTTTACTACAAGATCCACAAATTTTGATTTTAGATGAAGCCACCAGTGCTTTAGATACTGTTTCCGAACGTTTAGTGCAAGAGGCGATAGATAACCTTAGTCGCGATCGCACAACATTAGTTATTGCTCACCGCCTTTCCACAGTGCAAAAAGCGGATAAAATTGCTGTTTTGGATCAAGGAAGTGTGGTGGAGGTGGGAACTCATGAAGAACTCTTACAAAAGGGTGGTTACTACTCGCGTTTGTACGCAATGCAATTTGCCGATAAAGTGGAAACAGCTACCAAACGCCAGCAAAACTTAATCCGTATCTCTGATGAAATTCGCACGCGGCTTCAGTCTATGATTGGTTGTTTGCGCGTACTACTTGATAATAGACAAAACAATCCTCAACAGCCAAATAAATGTATAGAAGAATCCTACAAATCAGGCTTAAAAGTTCTCAATAGCATTGATGTTTTGGAAGATATTGTTCACCTACAAACGAACTGGACTTTATCAGGCGCACAGCCAAATCACAACTTCGCCACCCTCAATCAAAATTTGATAATTATCTGTAATCAGTTTCGGATGACTCTTGATCCTATACTTAGCTCTCTAAACTCCCTAGCCAATGATTCGATAAATACGCTCCCTAGCCAACAAAAATTTATCCAGGAAGCTTATCAAGCGCTCACGCCTCTGCTAGAAAAATTAGATCATTTCGACGATAACCTTAAAGTTTAAAATCATGAAAAATACGACTCTTCTGAAAAATTACGTCTTCTTTTTAACAGAAGAGATACCCAAACCAGAAGCTCATATTATAGTCGGTACAAACGCTGCAAATGGAGCAGCAAACTTGGGTTACTCATCAGTTTTGGCATATCCTTGCAAAGGATTAGCAGCTTTCAACCCAATTCATTTAGTTCGTCCATTTCAACCAAGGAAAACACCAGAAGCACTCATCAAATATTACAACATCCAACAAAAGCTCAAAGTTGCTCCCTTACCCATGCCTTGGCCTATTGATTATATTAATAGTAAATTCACCGACTCTAACACCATTGCCACAAAATATTATTTTCCCTTCCATATCCTTTCGACAACCAAACTTGTCCACGCTTGGAACTGGAATTTCATCAAAGCAGCAGTTAAAAATGGTGTACCAGCAATTTACGAACACCACCATTACGAAGATAAGGAATTTGAGCCAGAAATTGTCAATCATCCACTGTTTCAAGTAGCTGCCACAGTCACTGATACAGTCCGAGAACACATGATACAACATGGAATGCCACCAGAAAAAGTCATTACGGTGCACAACGGTTACAATTCCTCGTTTCTGATTAGACAACCAGAAAAAATCGCAGAGTGGCGCAAAAAACTTCTCAAAGATGAACGTTCACATTTAGTCGTTTATGCAGGAGCATTAAGAAAGTTTAAAGGTATTGATATCCTCGTTGATGTTGCTGCACTCATGCCAAATATTCAATTTGTCTGTGCAGGTGGTGATGAAAAAGAAGTTGCACATTATCAGCAATTAGCCAAAGAAAAGCAAGTTAACAATATTACATTCTTAGGATATCTCTTGCACAAAGATTTACCATCTTTGCTACAAGCTGCTGATATCTTAGCTCATCCCCATTGTTCCGGAGAAGCTGCAACATTCACATCTCCGCTGAAGCTGTTTGATTACTTAACTTCTGGAAATCCCATAGTCGCAACAGAAATTCCCTCTTTAGTAGAGTTTAAGAATACTAACGCTGTCGCTGCTTGGTGCGAACCAGATAGTCCTAACAAATTTGCCGAAGCAATAGCGCAGGTTTTAAAAACTCATCCAAGGAAAGCCGAAGGCTATCAAGATATTATCAACTTTGTGAAGCAGTTTTCTTGGGAAAATCGAGCCGCAAAAATTTTGAGTTATGTTGATGAATCTCTTCGTCCTCCACTTATTGCTTAACTATAGAAAAGTTTTGGGCGAATATAATTCGCAACTACACAAACGAAGTCCGCCTGCGCGGACTAATAAGGGTTTAAACCCACGCAGGTGGGTTTTGTCTGTATAGCCGTGACTTCCAGTCGCCACTGTTTGAATGCTGAATCAAAGACTGTGGAGTACACTTAGTAAGTATTGGCATCTTTTTTCCATTCTGCTACGAGTGGCTAAATAAAATTGATATGCTTGCCCAGTGCATCTCCTTATTCTCTCTCCTCATCATCCACAAATTAATGAAAAATGAGCATCAAAACAGTCGGCATGATCAGCAGCTATCCTGGTTTAGATCAAAAACCAGATTGGCTATGGCAACAAACTCCTCATCCCTTTGGTGTCTGGGGTGATATTCAAATCCATTCTACAGCCCCCAAACCAGATTTCTTATTAATGTATAACTACACGTCTTTCCCGGAAGCACCGCAAAAGCAGTTGTGGTTTTGGAAGAATGCAAAGGCACAACTTGAATACGAAAAGGCACAGCAAACGCTACAAAATAAACTTATAAAAATTCCTAAAGAGCGAGTCATTTATCTGTTGCGAGAGCCACCTTTAGACGAAGTTGTTGAATTGAATAAAAAATTTTATCAACAGGCTCAAGCACACTGCGGTTATATTTCTGGACCAGATGATTTTTCCTCCACGCCGAATTATATGCCTGCTATTTGGTATTATTCTAACTCATTTCGTGAGTTGAATGATATGCCACCGCCAGAAAAAGTTAAACCATGTAGTTGGGTGACATCTGGTATTAGTCGTACAGTTAACCATCGCCAGCGCTTGGAATTTTTAAAACTGCTACGAAACAGCGAATTGAAGTTTGATTTATATGGTCGTGGGTTACCAGAATGGGCACAAGGAGGCGGAGAATTGAGCAACAAATGGTATGGTATGGCTCCATACTATTATAACTTGGCAATTGAAAACTATGCTGACAATAATTGGTATGTGAGTGAAAAGCTATGGGATGCTTTGCTTGCTTGGTGTTTACCAATTTATTATGGGGGAACTGCTGCAGATAAATTATTACCTCCTGGTAGTTTTTTGAGATTACCAAGTTTGGATGAAAAAGGACTTCTTTACATTCAAGAAGTGACAGCAACAACTGATGCTTGGTATGCAGCCAAGAGTGCGATCGCCGAAGCCAGACAAATTATTTTACATAAGTTAAACTTGTTAAATTGGCTCTCTGATTACGTTAAAAATTGTTCATGATGACGGCAATTATGGAAATATGTGGAGACTTGGATGACTGAAGGTATTTACGTACTCGCTAACGATATCGTCTTTGACCAGTTAGTAGCTTTCTTAAATAGTGTTGAAGCAAATGCCGGCAAACCTTATCCAGTTTGCATCATTCCTTATGATAAAACTATTGAACAAGTAAAAAACGAAATCAAAAACAGAAACAATGTAGAAATATTTGCAGACACAGCAGCTATTGCAGATTGGGAAGATTTCGCCACCGAAATTTGGCAAACTCATCCTAGTGCTTTCCAAACTTGGCAACAAAACGGCATCTCGGGAGTTTATCGCCTAGGAATGCATCGTCGTTTTTGCGGCTTCGATGGTTCGTTTGATAAATTTATTTATTTTGATGCTGATATTTTAGTCCTAAATTCTTTAGATTATATTTTTCAGCAGTTAAATCAGAATGACTTCGTTGTTTATGATTTCCAATATAAAGATCCTACTCATGTCTACAATGTCAAGTCGAATAACTTGTTAAATATTTTCCCGCTTGATCGTATAGATTCTGAAATTTTTTGCGCGGGTATGTACGGAAGTAAAAAAGATATTTTTAATCAAGAGCAACGGAATGAAATTATATCACAACTGAAACAAGATGAAGCAGAAATTTTATATATGAATGCTCCCGACCAAACTATTCTCAACTACATGGTCATGAAGTCAGGCATATCTAGCTATAATTTTGCCCATCATCTCCCGGAAAATGAAAAAACCGGCTGTTGCGTAACTTCTCCCCATTTTGAAGCCAGAGATAATATCTTGTATGACAAAGGTCATCCGTTAACTTATATTCACTATATCGGTTTATCGTCTCAGTTGTTTAGCCGCGTTTGTTCTGGAGAAAATATTGATTTTCCTTACCGGGAAACTTTCTTGCATTATCGCTATCTACATGAACCAGACAAGCGACCAAAATTCAACAGTAAGCCGAAAGCTTACAATGCACCGCCAAGTTTAGCTACACGTATTTTCAGAAAGTTAGGTAAGTTAGGTTGAGGATTATTCAATGAATCGTGGAATTTATATTATTGCTAATGATAAGGTTACTGACCATGCGATCGCACTACTCAACAGCATCCGTTTGCATGATAAAGAAACACCAATTGTCATGATTCCTTATGATGAGAATTATCATAATATTGCAGATACACTCGGAAAATATTATGGAGTACAAATATATGAAGACTTAGAGTTTATTGATAGATTATCAATAAACTTACATGAAGTTTTTGGAAACAAGTTTTTTGCTCGTCCCAATCAATTTCGCAAGCAAGCTTGTTGGTTTGGATCTTTTGATGAGTTTTTGTACATAGATACAGATATAGTTGTCTTTGAAAAAATTATTGATAATCTGAATTATCTGAATAAATACAATTTTCTTTGTTGTGATTATCAACACGCCGGTGGTATTACGAATGTCTTTACACCAAAAGTTTTAGAAGAAAAAGTCTTTACTGAAGATGAAGTCAAAGATATTTTCAATGGTGGTTTTTGGGCTTCCAAGAAAAATCTTATCTCGGAACAGGATTTGTATGAAACTTTCGCCGAGTGCGCAGCACATCCAGAATACTTCGATTTTTCCCAAAAAACTTCCGACCAACCTATTATCAATTATATGCTCCTGAAGCGAATCCCTTCTCGCTTTAACATTGTCCGCAGAGAGGGTAAAGCACCAGGAAATTGGGGAGGAAGTCATCATTTTCAGACTCAGGAAAATATACTGATTGATCCTTTAGTGAATCAACCTCTACAATATCTCCACTGGGCTGGTATTCGGATTGAACCTGGTTGTCCTTATTGGGAAATTTGGGAATATTATCGCAATCTTAATCCTGCACTTCCACCCGCAGTTTTCCCAGAAAAACCAAAGAAAAGTCAGTGGGAGCAAACATTGGAGAATTTGAAGAATCTATTCAGAAAAATAAAATCTAATTTGTAAAAGTTTAAGAGTTCGCCTCAATTTATCTGACATGAATCTTTGATAGTGTTAATTATTTGTAAAGCAGTATCGAAATCGGGGATGGCATAGTACAAGCGGCGTTCACTCTGCAACTTTGAAAGAAGTGCAAAAGCTTCGTAGTCACAAGCGAAAATTTTAAACTCGTACTGGATTTCTTGACTAGCTGCGTTTACGAAAATTGGTTGCCAATGATATCCATTTTCGGTAAGCCAGTTAGTGTATCTGCTGGATAATGGCAATTGTTCCAGCTTTCCCCATTTGATTAAAATTGCTGTTTCAATTTGTTCTTGATGTCTTTTTACTCGGGTTAAATGAGTTTTCAAGGCAATCAACTGACAAACAGCTTCGATATTAACTTCCTTTAAATCATTTGAAATTTTTGGAATGAACTTCGACTGAGCCTTAATGTTCTTCGACTGAGCAATAACTTCCTTTAACTGAATAATAACTTCTTTTTACTCAATAATAACTTCCTTTGACTGAGTCTTAATTTCCCTCGACTGAGTCTTAATTTCCCTCGACTGAGTCTTAATTTCCCTCGACTGAATAATAACTTCCTTTGACTGAATAATAACTTCCTTCGACTGAGCAATAATTTCATGAACAATACCTTTTTCTAAAGGCGCTATTTTCATAGTTCACTTCCGTATAGTCAAATATAGATAGGCTCATATTTTGCACTTCTAAATATGGATGTAACATTAATGACTGCGTGCAAGTGCAATTGACTGACGTAAGGGCAAAGTGTGGTGTCAATATACGTACAACTTTTAGGCAAGAATAAATACTGTTTAGGTACGAAAAACGTTCATATTATAATATCAATTTCAACCAATTAATACCCCTATTTTGAAAGCGTTGGGGAATTCTTTAGTCAGAATGAAATATCACTATCTCCATCTCTCTTTACTAATATTAATTCATACTAGTCATCTTAAGATATACGAACTTTTAGTTAACTAAATACTGTATTTCAAATGTTTTGAGCAAAAGCTTTACAAAACATTACAAAAATTTCAATCTTATCATGTGTTTTAGCATACCCCTTGAATTTGCCAACAGTCTTCCAACGGTCTGTTAACAATCTTATTTATGTATGCAGTTTCCCTGCCATCCTACGGGAAGCCACTCAAAGAAAATTTACCATTTACCTACTTTTTTGGAATTATGATTGAAGAATTTAAGTGATATTTCTGAACAAAATACATAAATACTGACTCTTATAGCTATAATATTTTTTTATAACCAATAGTCAAATTATTTTACTTTGCTGCTATTTTAAAATTTTAGCAAATATAAATATTCAGGGTGATTTTACATAGAAATACTTTAGAAAAGTCTGTTTTCAGCAAATGTATGAAAACATTCTTTGCTGCTGAGTTAACTGAGTGCAAGATATCAGCACATGTATTTGTCAAAAAAATTAGGAATAAATCATTACTCAACTACACGCTAAGCTATGTTTGTATACACCATCAGCCCATCTTGTTCTATAAATTACTAAATGTATACTGAGAAACAATTTGGAAAATTAGGTTTGATATTTTGCCTACAGTAGAAGTTAGTACCTCAAGAGGGGAGAATTTTGCATGAAAATTCTTGTTGTAGAAGATGATGACCTTAATGCTTTATTACTTCAAAAAGCACTGAAAGCATATAACTTCCAAATTGAAACTGCAAATGATGGTCAATATGGTCTTGAGTTGGCAAAGATCTTTGAGTATGACCTACTTCTGCTAGATGTGATGCTTCCTAAGATGGATGGCATTAGCCTTTGTCGTCAACTCCGTCAGGAGGGTTACCAAGTGCCTATTCTGATGCTGAGTGCAGTAAATAGTACCAGCCTTCGCGTTACAGCTATAGAGGTGGGTGCAGATGATTTTCTAGTCAAGCCTGTTGAAATATCAGAGTTAGTAGCTCGGATTCGAGCGTTACTGCGGCGAGGAAGGATAGTTCTGCCCACAGTACTCAGTTGGGAAAACTTACAACTTGACACCAATATTCGAGAAGTGACCTACAATGCCAAGAGTCTACACCTCAGCCGCAAAGAGTATGGTTTATTAGAGCTTTTGTTACGAAATCCTCGCAAAACATTCAGTCGAAGTGCTTTGCTTGACAGCGTTTGGTCACTCTCTGAATTTCCCGGAGAGGAAGCTGTGACAACCCAAATTAAAGGTCTGCGGCAAAAGTTAAAAGCAGTGGGTATGACCAAAGATTTGATTGAGACAGTTTACGGATTAGGCTATCGGCTACGAGAAGATGAAAAGGGAACTAGCGAACAAGGGTTACACAACAACAGCAGACACCAATCAACAGTACATACTGAGCTTTTAGACAAGCACAAAGCCGAGGCAGAAGTTAGAGTTCTGGTGAAAAAAATATGGGAAGAGTTTAGAGACAGTGGCTTGGGAGAACAGTTAGAGTTATTTGAGCGAGTGTTAGCACACTTATTAACTGGAAACCGAAACAACCAGCTACTTGAGCAAGCACAGACACAAGCTCACCGCTTAGCTGGCACTTTGGGATGTTATGGTTTGCATCAAGGTTCAGAAATAGCAAAAGAAATCGAAGTATCTCTGCAAACTCTCAGTATTGAGAAGCAATCCCCAACTCCAGAGTTGAAGAAGTTAGAGAAATTAATCACATCACTAAAAAAAATATTGCACCAGCAGCCATCTACACCTGCTACTCGTTCAACTTCTAAACTATCATCTGCACAAGTGTTGATGATTGATGATGATACTGTCTTCACAGAACGAATCAAAGTAGAAGCAGCAACTTGGGGTTTGAAGGTAGAGGTCGCAACAGACTTGACTACAGCAAGAAGCGTACTTACCCAACGTCCTCCTGATGTCATTTTACTAGACTTGACTTTTTCCAATTCACAGGAAAATGGTTTAGCCCTCCTAGCCCAAATACATCAGGAGATGTCTGAAATTCCTGTGATTGTTTTTATTGCATCCGAGCAATTTCGTTGTCGAGTGGAAGCTGCACGTCTGGGAGCATATATCTTTTTACAAAAATCTATATCTATCGATCAGGTGTTGTTTGTTGTAAAGACCGCACTACATCAACATCAACATATTGCTCCTAAAGCTAAAATCATGGTTGTAGATGATGACCCGATTACGTTAAATCATCTGAAAACGTTGCTTTTACCTTGGGGATTCAACGTCACTACATTGCAACACCCTCAACAATTTTGGAAAGTGTTAGAAGCAACGACTCCTGATTTACTCATTTTAGACATTGAAATGCCAGATTTGAATGGAATTGAACTATGCCAAGTGGTTCGTAAAGATAGCCGTTGGAATCATTTGCCTGTACTGTTTCTCTCGATTCATTGTCATGCAAAAATAGCGCCTCAAGTATATGCAGCAGGCGCTGATGATTATGTGTGTAAGCAATTTGTGGCACAAGAACTGATAACTCGTGTTCTTAATAGGTTAGAGCGGACACAAATTAAACAAAAATTAGCCATTAGCCAAGGCTAAACTATTCCTTATAGACTTTTCATATATATTGGAAACCAAAAAGTATATAAGCTTGGATAAGTTTTCGAAAAATTTTTCGAAAAAAATAATATAATAATTACCTGCATCAGAGTGAAAAAACATTTTGATAAAGAGAATAAGATTTGAGCAATATTTTTATGGAAGTTTTTTTAATAGCTCCAGAAAAACTTTTACTTGAAGTATTGGCAAACCTGAATTTACTTAATCTTATTAATCCAAAAAATATTGAGAACAAATTTTATAAAATTTTATGTGTCATGGTAACGAAATAGCTAAGGTGAATCAGCAACTAGCCCTAGCTTTGTCAGCCGCCAAAATGGTAACTTGGGACTGGGATTTGCTGAGTAATCGTGTCGTTTTGTCAAGCGGTGATGAACAGTTATTTGGGCTAGCACCTGGAACTTTTCCAGAAACTTACGAAGCTGCTATGGCTCTTGTTCACCCAAATGATATAGAAGCTGTGACTTTAGCTTTGAATCAGGCATGTATTGACAGATGTGATTATCATCAGGAACTGCGGATTTTTGAGCCTAGTGGCAGGATGCATTGGATTGAGGCAAAGGGAAGATTTTTTTATAACGATGAAGATCAAGCAGTGCAGATGCTTGGCATCATTATGGAGATTAGCGATCGCAAAGCCAAAGAATCACAACTGCGTCTATTGGAATCTGCCGTTGTGCATACCAATGACGCAATCATGATTACTGAACCAGAACCCCTCAACCTTCCTAGTTCCCGAATTACCTACGTTAACTCTGCTTTCACTAAATTGATAGGCTACACCCTAGAAGAAGTTTTAGGTAAGACACCACATATTCTCCAGGCAGAAAATACTGACCAAGCTGCTTTAGATAAAATTGTCACAGCAATGCAAAACTGGCAACCAGTGAAGGTTGACTTGATTAAACGTACTAAAGATGGTGAAGGAATTTGGGTCGAAGCCAGTATTTTCCCGATCAAAGATGAAACTGGTTGCTGTACTCACTGGGTATCAGTGCAGCGAGACATCACCGAGCGAAAGCAGGCAGAAATTGTTTTAAAACAGAGCGAGGAACGGTTTCGCCAGATTGCGGAGAACATCCAAGATGTTTTCTGGATAATAAACCCCGTAAAGCAGCAGCTAATTTACGTTAGTCCAGCTTACGAAAGAATTTGGGGGCGCAAGTGTGAAAGCTGGTATGCTAGTTGGAATGAGTGGATAGATAGCTTACATCCTGATGATCAACAAAGAGTCCTAGTGAGTGTTCGTGAAAGAGCATACCAAAAAGCGTTTGAGCATGAGTATCGCATTGTACGTCCAGACGGAACAGTACGGTGGATCGGAGAACGAGGGTTTCCAGTTAAGGATGAGTTTGGACAACTTCAGCGCCTAATTGGAATTTCACAGGATATCACAGAGCGCAAACTTGCCGAAGCTGCTCTTGAGCAACTTAACTCGGAGTTAGAACTCCGAGTTCAACAACGTACGCTTGAGCTAGAACGTTCTCAAGCAATCCTGCAACAGCAAGTAGAACGAGAGCAATTAATCACACGGCTGACTCAACAAATACGCCAGTCCCTCGACTTGGCAACAATCCTTAACAATGTCGTCGTCGAAGTACAAAAATTGCTAGCAACTGAGCGAGTTTTAGTTTACCAAATGCAGCCAGATAAAACTGGACGCATCGTTGCGGAAGCTGTTGTCAAAGAAGAATCGATTAGGATTTTAGATCGGTTATTTCCTGAAGAGACTTTCCCAGAACAATGTCTTCAACGGTATCTCCAAGGAGAAGTTTACATCCTTACTGACCTTAACAAAGCTGAAATAATACCCTGCTTTGCGGACTTTTTAACAGAACTTGAAGTTAGAGCAGAGTTAGTGGTTCCCATTATCCAAAAGCAAACCATTTGGGGATTGCTCATAGTTCATCAATGTCATGAACCAAGAGAATGGCAAACTTGGGAAATAAATTTGCTCAAGCAGTTAACTAGCCAAATGGCGATCGCCATTCAACAATCAGAACTCTACCAGCAACTGAAAGAAGAACTGCACGAACGCCTACGGATAGAATTAGAATTACGCCGTAGCGAAAATCTGTTTCGTTCTTTGAGCGAGTTGGCACCTATGGGTATTTTTAAAGGGGATGCTCAAGGACAAATGATTTATACCAATCCTCGCTGTCAGGCAATTTGTGGGTTCACCTTTGAAGAAGCTTTTGGGTATGGTTGGACACAGTTTATTCACCCCGAAGATCGCCAACTTTCTCAACTCCAGTGGAGTGCATTATCAACACACACAGAATTTTCTCAGGAAATGCGTTTTGTTCACCGGGATGGAACTATCCGGTTTGCTAGGGTTAAGAAAGTTCTCATCTTTTCCGAATCAGATGAACTCGTAGGTCATGTTGGGACAGTAGAAGATATTACAGAAAGTCAGGCGATTGAGAAAATGAAGCAAGAATTTATCTCAATTGTCAGTCATGAACTGCGAACACCTCTTGCATCAATTCGTGGTTCTTTGGGATTATATCATGTCCGATAATATCGTAATTATATAGAGGGCGGAACTCAGATGTCAGTAAGAGGTATCTTTAACTACAAAAAAAAAGAAGATCAAGCCTGTAACAGGCGATCGGCTGTTAAGCCAGTAATC